>CANLGQ010000016.1 GCA_947490265.1 Pseudomonadota bacterium
GATCGGCGGGGAGCTCCGGGACCTCTACCGGCTGAAAGTCTTGGAGCGCGACCAGTTGCACTGAGATTCCGTGGCTCCAATGCAACGAACCCAGCGTGTGCGCGACGTCGGCGGCGGCGCCGTCGCTGCTGCGCCCGCGGACGTAGAGCACGTGATCGATCCCGGCCCGTGCCCAGGCATCGGGCGGGGGCAACGCGGCGGTGTACCGGTTGTCGTACTCCGGGAACGAACCTTCGCCGCCTCGATCGCTGTCGAGCACGAGCATCGGAGCGGCGTCCGGGCTCCGGACCGACGCGCTCCGAATCAGGGATTCGCGGTGGTAGAGCAGCGCGCCCAGCGTGCGGTGCGCCGGCCACGCGCCCTTGGGGTGGGGCCAGCCCGCGAAGGTCCACACCGGCTCGAAACGACCGGCGAGCGCTGCGGCGACCGCGACGGCTTCAGGGCCAGGGAGATCGAGGATGAGCGCCCAATTGGGGTGCGCGTCGGCGAGCAGCCCGGCGAACGCCGCCCCGCGGGCGGAGGCCACCCGCATGTCGGTGGTGCACAGGGCCCGGATCGCCTCCGAGAGCGGGAGGATCCCGCTGCTCGGCGGGGCCTCGATGCTCGACGCTTCGAGCAACTCGAGGCGGTTCCACGCGGCGAACCGCGAAGGGCTCGCGCTCAGATCGCGGGCGAGCGTGCGGGAAGCACCGGGCGGGACGTCGGGCACCGCGCAGTCGCTCGACAGGTCCAGCACGCCCGGGGGGGCCCCGACCGCCCACCCGAATCGCTGCTGGCGGGCCAGGAGCGGGTCCGATGGCCGCACGTCGGCGGAGACCGCGGCGACGACCTGAACGCCGACGAGGAACGTCGCCGCCGCTGCGACCCCGGTCGCAAGGAGCAGGGCGAGGGCGGGCAGGGTTCTGCGCCCTGGCTCCCCCGCCGAGGGCGCGGCGCGGGTCCAGACCCCCGCGGCGAGCCCTGGTTCGTCGATGGAAAGAGTGCGAACTGCGCCTTCGTCAGGAGTCGGGGCGTGGGGGGTCATCGTCGGACCGCGTGGAGGAGCACCGCTGTACCGATCAGGCACGCAGCCTCCAGCGCTGCCGGTCCGACCCGGTGGTGGGCGATCGCGGTATCGAGTGCACCGCCGCGCACCGCCGGGCGGGCTCCGAGCAGGGCCGCCCCTGCTAGCCCCTGGCGAATCGGCCAGAGGACCATCCCGTCGAGAAGCGCTCTCCCGAAGCCAAGAATCGATGGCAACCAGCCGTGAAACTCCGCTTCGGCGGCGCGCCCCACCACGAGCGCGACGGCGATCGTGGCCCCGGCATAGGACACGCCGGCCGCCACGTTTCCGAGGTCGATGTGCTGGGCCTCGTCGTAGGTCGTCAGCAACCGGAACAGCGCGAGGAGACCCGTCCAGGCGAATTGGCCGAGGGCGAAGAACGCGATCCCGGTGCCGAGGGAGGACAGCGTCGTCCCGACGACCGCGTGGCTGACCAGGAGACCCGCGCCCAAGGCGTGCGCGCCGGCGCACAGGCCGGCGGCGAGGTTGCCTTCCTCGAGCTCGCGTTGGAGGGACCCGCCGAGGAGCATTCGCCAGCCGAGCCACGTGGCGCCATCGAACAGGCGCACCGCGACGGCCCCGAACAGCGCCACGCGCGAGAGATCACCCACCAGCGAGGTGCCGGTCGTAGAGCCGGTGACCAGGCTGGCGGCCATCGCGAACAGGCCCAGCAAGGACCCGACCTGGGCCAACGCACGTGCCGGGTTCTTCCCCGAGAGATCCTGACTGACCCGGTGGGCGCTGTCGATGAACCGGCCGACGAGCCACCACAGACCGATCACCCAGGCCGCCGCTGCCGCCGCCACGAGCAAGCCGACCAGGGTGTCCATCCGCGTCCTCCGAGGCCCGGTCTAGCCTACTCGTCCAGGCCGAGCTCTGCCCATGCCGGATGTGCATGCGCTGCCCGTCGATCGCCTCCGAAGGATGGGGGCCACCGATCGATTCCGGACGCGTCTGGCTTTGCGGTCGCGGGAGGCTTATTGCAGGGAGCCGGGAGTCGCCGTGACGCTGATTTCAACGCATTCGGGTCCCTTCCACGCCGATGACGTGATGGCGGTCGCGCTGCTCCGCCGCTTCTTGGATCCCGACGCCCAGGTGGTGCGCACCCGGGATCTCGCCAAGATCGCTGAGAGTGACGTTGCAGTGGACGTAGGCGGCGTCTACGAGCCGGCCGCTGGCCGCTTCGACCACCACCAGGCGAGCTACGAGGGGCCGCTCTCCTCGGCGGGCATGGTGCTGGATCAGCTCGAGGTAGAAGGGAGGATCCCGGCCACGCTTCGAGCGTATCTGGCCAGCAACGCCTTCGACTACATCGACGCGGTGGACAACGGCCGGGTGGCGCCCAAGGCGGGCGTGCCGTGCCTCGCGCGCATCGTCGAGGCGATGAACGCCGTTGCGTCCACCGAGGCGGAGTTTGATCGGGCCTTCTTGTCTGCGGTGTCCGTGGCGGGCCTGTTCCTCGACGGCATGGTTGCCGAGCACCGGCGCAACGCCGAGGCGGCGATCGTGGTCCACGCCGCGATGCGCGCCGCGGAATCCGCTGGCTCCAACCTCCTCGAGCTCCCGAGCTACCTGAACTGGAAGCCGGTGTACTTCGCCAGCGGTGGGGAGACCCACTCGACCGAGTTCGCGCTGTTTCCGGGCACCGACGGGACGTGGCGGGTGATCGGGATCCCCCCGCGCGAAGGGGACTTTGGCCAGAAGGTCCCGCTCCCCCAGGCGTGGGCCGGGTTAACCGACGGGGCCATGGAGGCGGTGACTGGGGTTCCGGGATCGGTCTTCTGCCACAAGAACCGGTTCATCGCCGTGTTCAAGACGAGAGACGGGGCGCTTGCCGCCCTGGGCGGGGCGGGGCTGCTGAGGTAGCGGGCTTAGCCCTTCGCCGCGTGCCGCTGCTGGTAGTCGAGCCAGGAGTCCAGGCTCCCCTCGTAGTTCAAGAGCTTGTTCGGCCCGAGATAGGTCCAGATCCGGTTCGCGGCGCTGGCCAGATCGCGATCGTGGGTGACATAGAACACGGTCCCCTCGTACTTTTCGATCGACTCCTTCAAGGCCGAGATGCTCTCGAGGTCGAGGTGGTCGGTGGGCTCGTCGAGGACGAGGATGTTGTGCTCGAGCAGCATCAACCGGCACATGATCAGGCGGGCGGCCTCGCCCCCCGAGAGGGTGGCCGTCGGTTTCGCGCCGTCTTCGCCGGAGAACAGCATTCGCCCGAGGATCCCGCGCACGTGCTCCTGCCCGACGCTCGGCCGGTGATCGAAGAGCCAGTCGAACACCGTCGTCCCCGATCGAATCTCAGCCCGGTGATCGTGGGCAAAATATCCGATCCGCGCGTTGTGACCCCACCGCACGCGCCCTTCGGTCTGGTTGACGGGGTCGAGCAGCGCCTTCACCAGGGTGGTCTTTCCGATTCCGTTCCGTCCGAGGATGGCAATCTTGTCGCCGCGCTGGATCTGGGCGTGGAAGGCGTCGAAAATCGGGTGGTCGCCGTAGTGGTGCCCGAGGTTCCGCACCTCGAGCACGTCGCGTCCGCTGGGCTCCCCGGAGGGGAACCGGATGAAGGGGCGCGCGATGTTCGAACGGCGAATCTCTTCAGGTTTGAGCTTCTCGATCTCCTTGGCGCGGGACCGGGTCTGGGTCGCGCGGGTGCCGGCCGCGAAGCGCGAGATGAACTCTTGGAGCTGGGCGATCTTCTTCTCGCGTTGCGCAGACTCCTTTTCGACCCGGCTGCGTACGTTGGCCTTCGCCCGCACCATCTCGTCGTAGTTGCCGGTGTAGGTGAGGATTGCCTGGTAGTCGATGTCGGCGATATGGTCGCAGACCGCGTTGATGAAGCGGCGGTCGTGGCTGATGACCACGAGCACGCCCTGGTATTTGACCAGGAACTCCTCGAGCCAGAGGATCGACTCGAGGTCGAGCGCGTTGGTCGGTTCGTCGAGCAGCAGGGCATCGGGCTTGCCGAACAAGGCCTGCGCGAGGAGCACCCGGATCTTCATGCCGCCTTGGAGCTCGTGCATCGGGCGCTCGTGGAGCGCCTCGGGCACCCCGATTCCGTCGAGGAGCCGCGCAGCCTCGGCTTCGGCCGTATAGCCGTCCTCCTCGGCGATGATCCCCTCAAGTTCGCCGAGCATCATGCCGTCGTCGTCGGTCATCTCGGCCTTGGCATACAGCTCGTCGCGGTGCTGGAGCGCACGCCACAGGCGCGTGTTGCCCATCAGCGTGGTCTCGATGACCTTGTACTTGTCGAACGCCCCTTGTTCCTGGCGCAGCCACGCCGTGCGCTCGGGTCGGGAGACCGAGCCGGTGTCGGCCTCCTCGGCGCCGATGAGGATGCGCATGAACGTGGTCTTGCCGGAGCCGTTGGGCCCGGTCAGACCATAGTTGTTGCCCGGCGCGAACGACACGTGGGCTTCATTAAACAGGATTCGGCCACCGAATCCCTTGGAAACGCCGTTTACGGTGATCATTTTCTTCTCCGCCCGCCCCGCAGGGACGGGCCTAGTTCGCGCTCTCGGGACGGGCGGCGATCTCAGCGCGCACCTTGTCCATGTCGAGGGCCTTCACTTGCTGGATGAGCTGTTCGAGCGGGCCCGGAGGGAGCGCGCCGGATTCGCGATAGAGCAGGATGCCGTCGCGGAACACCATCAGGGTGGGGATCCCCTCGATCTGGAGCGAGGCGGCGACGTCCTGCTCCGCCTCGGTATCGATTTTCCCAAAAACGACGTCGGCATGGGCCTCACTCGCCTTCTCGAACGTAGGCCCGAAGGCGCGGCAGGGCCCGCACCAGGCCGCCCAGAAGTCGAGGATTACAATCGGGTTTGCCTGAATCGTGGGTTCGAGGTCCTTGCCGGTGATGGTGCGCGTTGCCACAGGGCCTCCAGGTTGGGGCACCCTCTAAGCGCCCCGGGGCGCAGGGCCAAGCAGCCGAGTTAACTTGCGACCCAGGGGGCACTTTGGAGACACTCGGGAACGCGTCGTTGGAACGGACTCCTTGAGCGGCGCCGTGCGTGCTCCGCTCTGCCTGCTCGCGTGCGACGATGCACGCGATCTCGCCACTGCGGTCGCGGCGCAGCTCGGCGTGCCGCTCACCGCCAGCCGGGACGCGTGGTTCGCTTGCGGCGAGGGAAAGCACGTGATCGACGCCAACGTTCGCGGAAACGACGTGTATGTGTTCCAGTCGGCGGTGGTGCCGGGGAGCGACCGCTCGGTCTACGACCGGCTGACGATGCTGCTCCACGCCGTGGACGCCGCTCGGTGCGCCGATGCGGATCGTGTCACCGTGATCCTGCCGTACCTCCCGGGGTCGCGACAGGACAAGCGGAAGGCCAATGTCCGGGAGGGGGTAAGCACGGGGCTGTTCGCTCGCCTCTTCCAGGCGGCCGGGGTGTCGATGGTCGTCACGGTGCAGCCTCACGAGGAGTCGATGATCGGCTGCTTCGACCCACGGTATACCGTGTTCGAGGGGCTCGCGATCACCCATGCGTTCGGGCGGTATTTCGCTGATCAGGGCATCCAGCCCGACGTGGTCGCCTCGACCGACCTCGGCGGCCTCGAGATGGCCCGGGTCGTGGCCCAGCACCTCCGGGCGGGCATCGTGGCCTTGTCGAAGGAGCGGGACTACAGCCGGCCAAACCTGGTTGCTGGCACCCAGGTCATCGGCGATGTCGCAGGGCGGTCGGTGCTCGTGGTCGACGACATGGTCGACACCGCGGGGAGCCTGGTCTCCGCCGCCCACGCCTTGTGGGCGGCTGGTGCGACCGACCTCACGGTCGCCGGGGCGCACCTCTTGTTGTCAGGGCCGGCGTGGGACCGCCTGCACGGCCTCGCGGGGGAGGCCGCGAAGCGGGGGTTCACTTTTCAGCTCGTGGGCACCACGGGGATCCATCACCGGGATCCGCCGCCCTGGTATCGGGCCTTTCCGATCGAGCCGCTCCTGGCCGGCGTGATCCGGTCGGTCAACGCCCGAGGGAGTGTTCGCGCGGTGGAAAACTGACTACCCCGCGACGTCGATTCTGAGCCGCTTCATCTTATAAAGCAGGGAAGAACGAGGAATATTCAGAAGGTTCGCCGCGTGGGTTCGGTTGCCGTTCGCCCGCTTCAACGCGTCGAGGATCTGCTTTCGTTCGGGCTCTTCGCCCCGTCGGGTCGGCTGGGGCACGCTGTGCGGCTCGCCCTCGAAGGCCCAGGGGTTGAAGGTGAGGTTCTCCGCTGCGATGACTCGGCCGGTCATCACAAAGGCTCGCGTCAGCACGTTGCGCAGCTCGCGCACGTTTCCGGGCCAGTTGTAGCTTTGTAGGGCGATGACCGCGTCGTCGGTCAGGATCGCGCCGGGGTGGGCGCGCTCGAGGAGCACCCGCGCGACGATCCCAAGGTCGTCGGGTCGCTGTCGGAGCGAAGGCAGCCGGACGGTCAACACCGCGAGGCGGAAGTACAGGTCTTCGCGGAACGCGCCCTCCGCGACCCTTTCGCCGAGGTTGCGGTTCGTGGCGGCCACCACGCGACAGTCCGGGAACTCGGGGGCTGATCCGCCGACCCGTCGGACCTCCCCGGACTCCAGTGCCCGGAGGAGCGCGGCTTGCGCTTCGAGGCGAAGTTCACCGACTTCATCGAGAAACAGGGTGCCGCCGGCGGCCCGATGGAACGCGCCGTCCTGTCGCTGGGCGGCGCCGGTGAAGGCGCCCTTCTCGTGGCCGAACAGCTCTGACTCCACGAGGGTCTCGGCGATGGCGGCGCAATTAACTGCGACGAACGGACCCTCGCTGCGCGGGCTCGCGTCATGGATCCCCCGGGCGGCGAGCTCCTTGCCCGTTCCCGACTCGCCGGTGAGCAGCACCGGGGCCTCGTGGGCGGCGATCCGCATCAGGATCCCGAACATGCGCCGCATCGGCTCGGATCGGCCGACCATCTCGCCAAACCCCTCACAGCGGGGCGATTCCTCGACCGTCGTCACCGTTACCGCGAAGGCGTGGTCGCCCACCCTGACCTCTTCTCCTGGGAGCACGGGGGTGATCTCGCGCACGCGGATCCCGGCGAGGAAACAGGCCGCATCCGCCGGCTCGATCATGGCCCGCCCCCGCACCACCCGCACGTGAAGTGCGGATCGGGGGAGCGAGGCGTCGAGCGGGATCGTGGCGCCGGGTCCCCCCATGCTGGTTCGCACCTGCTGGAGGAGCATCGCGCGCCCCTCGAGCGGCCCCCGCGTGAAGCGGATCTCGGCGCGACCGGCCGCGAAATGCTCCTCCGAGACCGTGACCAGCTCCTCATGTATCGCCGGCATCACCGGCCGGGTCGCCGTGGGCTGGCTGAGGGTGCCGTGGTCCTGCATTTCGAAACGGCAGGTATATACACCAATAACGATTTCATCGCCGTCGGCGAGTTGCCAGGACTCCACCGTGGCCCCGTTTACGCGGGTGCCGTGCCGCGAGCGATCCGAGAGCCAATACCCGTCGAGGCGGCGCTCGAGGAGGCAGTGCACCCGGCTCACCGACTCCGAGGGGAGCGCGACGTCACAGCGATCTGAGCGCCCGATCACGGTACGCCCTGCTTTCAGCAGGTGGACGAACAGCGGGCGCGAGTCTTCGTGAAAGCTCAGGTGTGGCATGCAGCCCTCGGGCCGCGTGCAGTCTACCGCGGTTGGCTCGAACGCGGACTCGGATACGACGGACATCGACCACCCCCGGGCGGCGCTATGCACGGCGCGTGCCATCGGTCGGAGGCCGGGGATGCGCCATCGGGCCCGAACGCACCGTGCGCTTCGGACACCGACAACGGACCGGCGGTGCTCGAGATCCGGGGGAAACCAGGATAGTTTTGGGCGACGGTCGTCCGTCGACGGTCGTCGGTGACAGGATATGCAGGGGTCACGTGGGCGACGGGCGACTGTTTCACGTCGGCGCTTGCCTCGGCCGGGGCGGCTTCGGGGAGGTGTATCGGGCGCGGATGATCGGCCCGACCGGCTTCGAGGTGGATGTCGCGCTGAAGGTGCTGCGCCGCGATCTCGACCCGACGAGCCAGGCAGTCCAGCGCCTGCGCGACGAGGGGCGGCTGCTCGCTCGGTTGTCCCATCCTGCCATCCTCCGCGCCTTCGACCTCGCTGTAGTCGAGGAAAGGGTGGCGTTGGTGACCGAGTATGTAGAGGGACAAGACCTCGGCGAGGTCGCCGAGCCCTTGAGCCCGCGGACCGCGTTGGAAGTGATCGCCCGGGTCGCCGGGGCGCTCGACGCCGCGTGGAGCGCCCCGCTCGGGGACGGAGGACCGCTGCGGCTCGTTCACCGCGACATCAAGCCGTCCAACATCCGCCTCTCCAGGCATGGAGACGTGAAGGTCCTCGATTTCGGGATCGCCCGCACCGACAGCGTGGAGCGCGAGGCGCGGACCGCCACCGACATGATGGTGGGGAGCCCACCGTACATGGCCCCCGAGCGGTTTCTCGAGCAGGGGGTCCGGCTCGCGTCGGATGTGTACGCGCTCGGGAGCTCCTTGTTCGAGGCGCTGACCGGAGAGCGGTTTTTCGCCGATCAAACGGTCACGATGCTGGCCGGGTTGGCCGTTCAGCGCGCTCGGCACGACGCGTTTCGCGAGGCGCGCTTGGCGGGCATGCCGTCGGAACTCGGCGACCTGATCCGCGCGTGCATGGCCTACGACCCAGACGAGCGCCCGACCCCCGCCGAATTGGAGGCGCGCTGCGAAGCGCAGGCCGACCACGCGGCGGGCCTTTCGCTTGCACGGTGGGCGCGGGAACGGGTCTGGCCGCCGCCGCCGATCCTCAGTGGTGAGCTGGCCGATCGGACGCTCCGGGAAGGAGCCAAGTTCGCCAGCGCGTCCCCGGCGGTCGTCGCCCTGCCCGAGCCCTTGGCCCCGGCGACGAGCGTGGACCGCCGCCGTCCGGGGTGGTGGTTGTGGGCCGGCTGGGCGGCCGTGGGCGCCGGAGGCGTTGGGCTGGCGAGCCTGGCGGTGCTCGTCCTGGCCGTGGGGTCGATCGGATACGCGCTGCGACCCGCCGCTCCCGAAGCGACGGCTCCGGTCCCGCCGCCAGCCGCGGTCGCCGCGCCAGCCCCCACTCCCGAGCCGCCGCCCGCGCCGGCTCCCGTCCTCGCCCTGCCGAGGGCCGTAAAACCGGCTTCCGCCCCGCGCCCTTCTCCTGTTGCTCCACCCCTTCCCCCAGAGCCATCCCCGGACCCGACCCCGGAACCCGTGGCGGTCGCCCATTCCTCGGTCTCCGTCCGCGGAGCTGCCGCGCTGTCGCTCCACGGTCCGGGGGCGAATTGGAGCGTCCCCGGCCAGGTTCCGGCGGGTACTTATGCCGTTTTCGCGAGATGGCGCGCGGAGGACGCAGACTTTGTCGAGCTGAATGGTGCGATCGTGGTGCCGGTGGGCGGGAGTCCGCTCGGGCTCGTGTGCAGCAGTCGGTTCAGTCGGTGCAACTCGGAGTGACCCGCAACCTGTAAGATCCGCCTGGGTCGGCCGTCGGGCTGTGGAGGGTAGCGATGGACAGAAGGGGGCGGGTCGCAGCTTCGGTAGGCCTTGCGGCCGTCGCGCTCTATGGACTGATCGGCGTGGCGATCGGCTATCCCTGCGCCCGAATCGGCGTGCCGAAGGGGGTGTGGATCGACCGCTGCCCAACCGGCGACCTCCGGTTGTCGGCGAAGGTGCGTGCG
The DNA here is from genome assembly GCA_947490265.1 of Pseudomonadota bacterium. GTDB lineage: Bacteria > Myxococcota_A > UBA796 > UBA796 > CANLGQ01. The sequence continues at coordinate 9,697 of CANLGQ010000016.1, forward strand.
AACGGATTGCTGCGTGGCGGATCCGGGGAGGTCGCGGTGGCGGCCGAGTTGGGCTGGCTCGGGGGCGAGGGCCGGACCGCAGTGCCGACCTGGGCACCCTTTCATCGGGGCTACTCGACCACGGTGACCTTGCGCGACGCGGCGGGGAGCGAAGTGCCGGGTCTCGTCGCGAGCCGCTTTCGCGTGCGGGGCGACGAGCGCGTGGCCGACGTCACGCTGCCCGCGGTTCCCGATGGAGACTACCTGCTCCACGTGGCGATCGACGCCGGTTTCGAGGCGACGGAGGTGGTCGTTCCGCTCGCGCTCTACGCGCCGGCCGTGGTGCATGTGGCGACCGATCGCAAGCTCTACAAGCCCGGGCAGGACGTCTTGCTGCGCAGCACGGTCCTCGCCCGGACCGACTTGGCCCCGATCGAGGGACGCCCTGGCCGATGGCGGATCTGGTCGCCGTCGGGCGACGTGCTGCTGGTCGAGCGCGACGCGGTCGGGGCCTGGGGCGTGGCCGATTCCAGCTTTCCGCTGGCGAACGACGCTGAGGTCGGGACTTGGCGGGCAGCGTACGAGACCGGGCAGGCCCGGGATGAGGTGACGTTCGACGTCCGACCGTTCCGGCTCCCGCGGTTCGTGGTGGATCTCGCCCCGATCGCGACCTGGTACCGGCCGGCTCAGGCGATCACCCTCCGCGGAACCGCGACCTACACGTCGGGGGCGCCCGTCGCCAACGCCGGAGTCAGCGTGCGGGTGGTCCAGACCGACGGCGCGTGGCCGATCCCGCTCGAATGGGGGGAACCGCGGGAACTGAAGACCGATGCGCGGGGCGGCTTCGCCGTCGATCTCGGGCCGGTTCCTGGCGATCTGGTCGGGCGCGCGGGGATCGCGGTTCGAGCCACGGTGACCGACGAAACGGGGGAAGCGCTCGCGGGGATGGCCGCAGTGCCCCTCTCGGTCGACGACCTGGCGGTCGAGGCGGTGAGTGAACTCGAGGAGGGCCTCGTCGCCAACGTGAACAACCGCCTGTACCTGCGGGTGACCCGGCCCGACGGGGTCCCACTTCGCGACACCGCGATCCAGGTCCGCAACCCTTGGCTGCCCGACGCCCCGGTCAAGGGTGCGCGGACCGACGTGGACGGGGTCGCCGCCCTGCAGATCGATCCGGGTGAGCCGGTGACGGTCGTGGAGCCTGCGCTCCCCGTGCGGGCCCCCCCGACGGCTCCGGCGGCAGTGGTCTTGCGCGGCGCCACCGAACTCGGTCGGGGCGGGGACATCGACCTGGTGGTGCGTCGGGCCGTGGATGCCGTGTCGGCCGGCATCGAGCGCTGCGTTCACCGTTCCCCCGGCCCCGGCGAGGTCACGGCGTCGGTGGCCGTGCTGCGCAGTGGCGCGGTGCACCGGGTCCTCGCGGACGCCGGGCACGGGGCCAGTCCGCAATACCGCCCGCTCGAATCGTGCGTGGAGGGTGTGGCCGAGGGCCTGCGCTTTGGGCCCGGCGACCTGCGCACCTACGAGCTGAGGTGGGCCCTCCCGGAGTCCCGAGACCCGCGCCTCGACCTGGACGCAACGGGTGGCGACGCGGTCAGTGAGGCACTCGCCACCGCAGCGATCGAAGCCCGGAGTTGCCTCCCCCGGCGGCCTGGCGAGAATGGAACGCTGGCTTACTTGCTGCACTATTCGACCCGCGGTCGCCAGCTCGCGGTCGACGTGGACGCGCGCGGGGCCTTGGGCGCGGCGGCGGACGCCTGCGTGGCCCGTGCGTTCATGGGCCTAGCGCTTCCGGTTGCCCCGCCGCGCGACGCGCTCGGCGTCGCCCGCGGGTTTTACCGGACACCGGTGGCTGCCGGTGCGGCCCCCGCTCAGGCAACCACCCGCGTCGGCTTCGAGCTCCAGGTCGCCGCGGTCGAGGGAGATGACGAGATCGGGCGAACACGGCTCGTTCTTGGGCCGGGAGCCGTGCCCGACCTGCGGATCCGGGCCACTCCCTCGCTCGCCAAGCCGGGGGAGGAGGTGGTGTTCGAGTTCTTGCGCGGGCCCGGTTTCTCGGGGAGCCTCCCGGACGAAGTCTGGCTCGCCGAGGGAAGCCGCGAGCTGGTAAAGGCCAAGGTCGACCGGACATCGCGCAAGGTGGCGTTCGCCATGCCCGCCGACGCGAGCGGTTTCCTGTCGGTCTCCTGGGGCTCGGCCCGCGCGGTGGTGTTCGTGCAGCGGCCCGACCCGCTGACCGTGTCGTTGTCCACCGACAAGGCCATCTACCGACCGGGTGAGCAGGCGACTCTGACCGTGACCACCTCGGGTCCCGCGGCGGTTTCGCTGATCGGGGTGGACCAGTCGCTCGGCCAACTTTCCCCGCTGCTCTCCCCCGACGACTGGGGAAGGGTCACGGTGCGGGTCACGGCGGATCGACCGGCCTTTGGGGCCTTCGAGCCGCGCGGGCTGGCGCTCGGCCAGATCCACGGGGAGAACGCCGCGCGGGCGGCGGTGCTGCGCATCACCCAGATCCCGAGCGATCCAGCGGGAGACGAACGGGTGTCGGCCAGCGCAGCCCACGATGCGGACACGTTGACGCCCATCGTCGAGGGGTTCTGGCGGGTGCATGCCGCCACGGCGAGCCGCGTGCGGGCGTGGGAGGCCTCGGCGCCGGCCGGTGAGGTGCTGGAGCCCACGCGCGTCGTGGCCTGGTGGGACGAGGCGGTCGCCACTGAGCAGGCAGCGGGTCGCCCCGCGGTGGACGGGTTTGGTCGGCCGCTCGCCTTCGCGGTGTTGCCGTGGGACCTCCTGGCCGAGCTCGATCCTCGGCGGCTGGTGTCCGACGCGACGCGGCTGTCGGAAGACGATGTTGGTTGGAACCGGATCATTCGCGAGGGGGTGCGCTGATGCGCGGCTGGATCTGGGTGTCGTCTGTCGCCTTCGGGGTCACCGCGGCCGGCTGCGGAGGCTACGCGCCGTCGCGGAACGAAGCGGAGAGGGCTTCGGCGGCTGCGGAGGACGAGACGGCGCAGTCCGCGGACCAAGGCGTGCTGCTCCCGCCCGCGAGCAAGCCGGCCATGAGTCCATCGGGTGGGCAGGGCGGAGAACGCGGCCTGAAACGCGAAGAAGCACGCGCAGACGGCGCGCTGCCACCGCCCGACGTCCCGGCGGTGGTCGCCGAGGAAGCCGCCGAGAGCCGGACCCGGGAGTGGTTCCCGGAGGCCTTCCTATGGCAGCCGTTGGTCGAGACCGGCCCGGAGGGTCGGGCGCGGGTTCCGGTCGTGGTGCCGGACCAGCTTACGACGTGGCGGGTGCTGGCGTTGGCCCACGATCGGGGAGGGAGACAGGCCGGCGCGGTGCATGGGTTCGACAGCCGACTCGCGCTGTACGCCGATCCGGTCATCCCTGCCTTTCTGCACGTCGGCGACGTGATCGGGCTGCCCGTTCAGCTCGTGAACGCCACCGACGCCGACGTCACGGGCGCGCTGCGGGTCGACGCGGAGGGGTCGCTGTCGGGCGGCGGGTCCGGGCCGGTGCACCTCGGGCCGGGCGGCTCCGATCTGGTCGCCTTCCAGGTGGATGCCCGGGCGCCGGGAATCGGGCGGATCCGAGCGGCGCTGACCGGTTCGGACGTCGGCGACGCGGTCGTCCGGGAGATCCCGGTCATTCCCAGGGGAAAACCGGTCGACGTGGTGCGCGGTGGGCGACTCGCCGGCTCGCGCACGGTGGCGCTCGACGGGCCGGATGCCGGCGACCCCACATCGCGCGAACTCGAGGTCCGGGTCTACGGCGGATCGCTCGGGCTGATCCAGGCTGAGCTCGGGCGCCTCGGCGCGAGCGGGGTGGCCGACGGCGCCTATGCGTGGGCGCTCTCGGCTCGGGCGGGCACCCTCGCGGCGGGATCCGGGGCGACGCTCGATCCCAAGGTGCTTCGGCGGCTGGAATTGCTCGGCTGGCAGCGGATCGTGCGCGATGCCCGAAACCCTACCGCGGACGTGGCGGCCGACCTGTTGGCGGGGCTGGCGGTGGTGGAAGGGAACGCCCTGGTCGACGAGCTGCGGGTGCGCCTCGTCGATACCGTGGCCCGTGGCCAGCGCGGGGATGGAACGTGGTCGCGGCGGCCGGAGGCCACGCTCCAAGAGGTGATCGTGGAGACCGCCTGGGTGGCGCGGGCCCTGCCGGCGAGCGCCACGGTGCCCCGTCGGCGGGCGGCCGGCGCGCTCGAGCGGTTCGCGCCGGAGATCGCGGATCCATACACGGCGTCGGTGGTGTTGGCGTCGGGCTTGATCGAGGGCGATCGAGGGCGGATCTTGGGCAAGATCGTGTCGGATGCGTTGGTCACGGCCCCGGATGGCGCCCGCACGCTGCCGGTGCCCGGCGGCGTCAAGAACCCGTGGGGGCTTCTGCCCAGCCGGACGGAGGCGCTCACCTGGGCGGCGCTCGGGTTGCCCGAGGGGGATGACCGGGGCGATCTCGTCGGTCAGGTGATGGGTGGCTACCGGGGGGAGTGGGGATTCGCAGCCGGAAAAGCAGACTGCGTGGCCCTGGAGCTGGTGGCGGGCTCCCTGCCGGGGGTCTCCGAGCCCGTGGAGGTCGCGTTGTACGTCGACGGGGCCGAGGTCGCCCGATCCAAGCTCGATCCTTCGCAACCGCTCGTGCCAGCGGCGCTGCTGGCGCGCGGAACCGGGTCGGATCCCACCGTCGAGCTGCGCGCCACGCCAGCCACGGCGGGCCTCGCCTGGTCGATGCGACTTCGCTCCTATGTCCCGTGGTCGGAGGAGGATCGCCTTCCGGGAGTCGATGTCGAGGTCTCGGTGCCGTCGCTGCGGGTCGGGAGGTCCGGCGACCTGCGGATCGAGGTGGCGGCTCCGGCAGGGGTCGCCGTCGAGCTGGAGCAGGGGTTGCCCCCGGGGATCACGCTCGACCCCGCCGCTTGGGCGATTCCGCCGGGCGCCCGCGTGGAGGTCGGCGTGGATCGGCTTCGTATCGCCTTGCCGCCGGGTGGGGCGGGCGAGGTGGCTGCGCTGTCCATCCCGGTGGATGCGGCGTTTACCGGTTCTTTTACCACGGCCCCACTGGTGGTTCGCGCGTCGGGTCAGGAGGTGATCTCCCAGCCATCCCCGTGGGTCATTCGCTAGAGAGCGGTGCTCTCGCCCACCTCAGCGGGCGAGCGCCTGGTTCACCCACCGCTCGATCACCTCGGCCCGTTTCGCCTCGATCTCCGACACCTCGGCCTCCAACCTGTCGAGGCGCTCCTGGTACTCGACGATGCGCTTGCGACGCTCCGCCTGTTTCAGCTCGAAGACCTCGGAGGACGCCGCCGCCATCTGGGCCCGGATCCCGGGACGGGCGCCCGGCGCAGCCGCCGCCCATTGCACCGCCAAGTCGCGAACTTGCTCTTCCAAGGACGTGATCTGATCGACTCGGGCGGCGAAGGCCGGATCGTCGTGGTACCGCTCCGAGATCTTGGTCAGGCGGGCGAGCTGGGCGAGATAGGCGCTCGGATCTGTCGTTTTCAGCGCCATTAAGCGATCGTGGAGGGCGGGGTCGCGCTCGGCGACTCGGGCGAGCAATTCGGTCTCTCGGGACTCGGCCTCTCCCGCCACCGCGTTTGGCGTGGCGCCGAGGGCTGCCGCGAGGACAAGGAGTCGAAACATGAGGGGGTCTCCTACAGAGAATCGAGTTCGAAGTCGAGATCGTCGAGCGCGAGCTCCAGGTCGACCAGCTCGGCGTCCAGCGGGTCCATGGCCTCGGTCGCGCGGCCGGGGCCGGGCGAAGGCGCGGGCCAGAGCGCGAATCCGGCGGCCAATGCGACTGGTGCGGCGATCGCGACCACCCACCCCCAGCTTCGCCGATCCACGCGGACCGGCGGGGGGGCGACCCGGCCGGCGACCGCGGACCACACCGCCTCGACCTCCGCCACGGTCTCCCGGCAATCGGCGCAGCCGGCGACGTGGGCGAGCGATTCGGCGTCGTCTGCCTCCCCGTGGCACCAGGCGATCGTTGTTTCGCGGCGGGAGCAGCTCATCGGTCGCCTCCGGGGAGCAGGCCGTGGCCCGCGAGGGCGAGGGCGATGCGGCGGGTCGCTTGATGCATCCGACCCAATGCAGTGTTCAGCCCGACGCCTTGCAGCCGGGCGATCTCGGCGAACGAGGTGTCGGTGCTCGTTCGCAAGCGGAAGACGTCTGAGAGCTCGGTCTTCATCCGGCCGAGCTCTTGCTCGACCACCCTCATCGTCTCGCCTGCCTGGAACGCGGCGGCGGGATCGTCGGCCGTGGGAACCTCGTCGTCGAGCGCGACAAGCACCGGTCCCGCGGCCGCGCGTCGGTGCCGATCGATCAAGAGTCGGCGAGCCACGGTGAACAGGAAGGCCCGAAATGAAGCTTCGTCCGTAATTTCAACTCGGGCGCGGCTGATCCGTAGCCACGTGTCCTGCGCCACCTCGTCGGCGTCGGGGCCTGCTCGCCTTCGCAGGAAACCGAGCAGTTCGGCTTGATACCGCGCGATCCGCTCTTCGAGCTGCGTGGGCATGGACCGCTCGGGCTGCAAGGAGGCTCTCCTGGCTTCGGTAACGCGAGCCGCTGCCGCATATTGGGATCGCTCTCGCGTTCCGGAAGCCGTCGCGCTAGGCGGAGCGGGATCTCGAGGGAGGTGCCCGTTGCTGTGGCTCGCGCTGTCTGCTCTGGCCGCCCATCCGTCGACCGAATTGGTCACCCACCCGACGCTGACCACGCTCCCCAATGGCTTGGTGGTGCTCCTCGAGGAGAATCATCGCACGGACACGGTGGCGTTGCACCTCACCTATGGCGTGGGGGCACGCGACGAGCAGCCCGGCGAGCTCGGCTGCGCGCACCTCTTCGAGCACCTGATGTTCGAGGGCAGCGAGCACGTCCCGACCAACAAGTTCGACGAGTGGCTCACCCTCGCAGGCGGCGACAACAACGCCTACACCTCGGAGGACGTGACCGCCTACCACATGACGTTCCCGTCCGGGGCTGCCGACCTCGGCTTGTTCCTCGAGTCCGATCGCATGGGTTTCCTGCTTTCTGGAATTACCGACGAAAACGTAGCGAACCAGCGGAAGGTCGTGCTGCAGGAGCGGGCCGAGGGCTACGCCGAGCCGAACGGACGCGATTGGGACGCGCTCACTCGACTGGTGTGGCCCGAGGACCACCCCTACCATCACCCGGTGATCGGCACGGTGGCCGATGTCGAGGGGTTCACCGCTGCCAACACGGCAGCCTTCTGGAAGGCGCATTACAGGCCTTCAAATGGTGTTCTCGCGCTGGTCGGTAATTTCGACAGTGCGTCGATGCTCGCGAAGGTACAGGCTTGGTACGCCGATGTGCCGGAGCCGGAGGGTGCGGTCGGGCGGGTCGGCAAGTTCGAGGAAGGCGTGAAGTGGCTGCCGGCGAATGGCTACATCGAGGACGACGTCGAGGAGCGCTCGATCTACCTCGCGTGGCGCACGGTCCCGGTCGGCCACCCCGACGAGCCCGCGCTCGACCTGCTGGAGCAGATCCTCAGCGGCGGGCGGGGGACCCGGATCGATGATCGCTTGTACTACGACACGACTAAGGCAACCTCGGTTTTCGCCTACCACGCGGTCTCCGAGGTCGGGGGGGTGTTCATCGTGGCGGCGTCGTCGCCCGACACGCTGCTCGACCGGCTGTCGAAGCTGATCACCCAGGAGATAGGCTACATCCCACAGGGACTGCCGACGGATGCCGAGCTGGAGCGGGCGCGGGAGTCGATCCGCGCGAGTTGGCTCGACCGCCTCGAAGATCCGGCGTCTCGCGCCGAGTTGCTCGTCGAGTGCCACCGCTCTACGGGCCGGCCGGATTGCCTGGTCGACGAGTGGAAGCGCTACACCGACGTCACGGCGGACGACCTCGCCCGGGTCACCAAGAAGTACCTCGACCTCGAAACGACCGTGTCGCTTTCCGTGGTTCCCCGAGGGGACCCCCTCTTTCTCCTGGGCGCCAAGCCGGTGGAGCTCCCGTGATCGTTGCCCTGCTCTTGTCCACGGCCTTCGCCGCTGAGCCCGTCGCTGCGCCTGACCCTGCCGCGGCTCAGCCCGCAGCGCCCACCGGTCCGGATCGGTCCGGTCCTCCGGCGGTGGTGGGTCCCGTGTTGCGCGATCTGCCGGAGCCCGAGGTTCACCAGATCGGTGCGCTCACCGTCCACCATGTTCAGGTGGAGGGCATCCGAAAAGTCGGGCTCGTCCTGGCGCTCCAGAAGGGTAGTGTCGAGATCGTCGGCCACCCGACCGAGGAACTGCAGGCGTTGGGCGATCTCCTGGGCACGACCACGGCCGCGCTCGACGCGAGCGAATTGGCGACGCTCCTCGACGTGCAGGACATCGCTCTCCAAACCTCGCTGGACTGGCACCAAGGAGAGGCGTGGGCGACTGCGCCCCGCGAGCGGCTGGAAACGGCGCTCGACGTGTTGGCCAACGTGCTCACCGGTGAGAAGTTCCCTGGGAAGGACGTGAAGCGGTGGACCCGCGACCGAACGCTCCGGCTCGAGGTGACGGGCCCGAGCAGCCAGGCCTCGGTGGCCTCCGCTGCCCTGAACTGGGCTTGGCTCCCTCCGGATCACCCCTACGGTGCGCGGCCGAGTGCCGAGGACGCGGCGGACGTGCGATCAGGTCGGCTGCGCGCCCAACGCGCGGCTTGGTTGTCCAGTTCCCCGCTCGACCTGTTGGTCGTCGGGGATGTCTCTTGGTCCACCCTCGAACCGCTCCTCACTGCCCGATTCGCCGAGCTGGGCGCTGCGGGCGAGCGACCCCACGAGCTGCCCCTCCCCCCGAGCGCTGCGACTCGGGTGATCGGCGTCAACATGCCCGAGCAGGATCAAGTGGCGATTCGGATGAGGGTCCCGGCGCCCATCCTCGGGGATCCGGATGCCATCCCGGCCTGGGCGTTGAATCGGAATCTGGGCGGGACTTTTCTCTCCCGGCTCAACGGCAACCTGCGCGAGGAGAAGGGGTATACCTACGGTTCGCGCTCGAGCTACGCGGCCGGCGAGGCTTCGGGGTCCTTTACGATCTCGGTGGATGTTCCAGAGAAGTGGCTCGGCAGCACGATCGTGGAGATCGAGGGCGAGCTACAGGAGCTCGTGGACGGGGGCGTGTCCGCCGACGAGCTCGCCGCGTCGTGGCGGGCCGGTGCGGCCGCCTGGAACAACACCTTCGCGAACGCCGACACCTCGACCGGCTTCTATTGGACGGTGCTGCTCGAGCGAAGCAGCGTTGCCCTGCAGCGAGGGCTGGTCCATTCGGTGGAGACCCTGCGGTCGGAGGACGTGCGGCGGGTCGCGGCGCGTTGCTTTCGCAGCGAAGTGCCTCGGGTGTGGGTGTTGGTCGGGGATCAGACAGCCATGGAGCCCCAGCTCGCGGCGCTCGGCTGGCAGGTGGAGTGGGTCTCCCCCGAAGCAGCCTTTATTGGCGGGTTTTAGCTAGTCCCAATTCGCAGCAGCAGGGGCCGGCGACGGACCCTGTCGGCCGCGGCGCGTCTCGCGTAAGCTCGGCCTTCGAGCGGGTTCTCGGAGGCATTCGGCGGGGTTGACAAGGGTGCCTGTCCGAGCGATGATTCGACGCGCGGAGGATGTATGGCGGAGGAGTTCGAGAGCGAGTGTCGTGGGCCGGGCCTCATCAGCATCATTTTGCCGTTTGCCACCGCGCTGGGCGCTGGTTGCGTAGGCCTGCTCGTGGGCGGAATCGTGGGCTGGGTTGCGAAGCCCGCGCGCGAGGTCACGGTGGAGGTGCCGCGCGATCTCAACGCGGAGGAGCTGCTTGCGGCCTGTCGGCCCCAGGTAGAGGAGAAAGCCCAGGAGATCGTCGCCGCGAACAACAAGGTCAACGCACTCGAGGGGACGGTTCAGGCCAAGGAAGCGCGGGTCGCCGAGCTCGAGGGTGAGATGGCGAAGCGCGGCGAGCGAGGCTCGGCCCTCGTGCGGGAGCTCGAAGCGGCCAAGGCCGAGCTCGCCACGCTGCGTACCGAGCTTGCGACCGCCGTCGCGCAGAAGGTCAAGCTCGAGCAGGAGCTGCAGATCACGGTGGCCAAGCTCGAGGAGACCGAGGTCGCGCTGGCCGACCAGAAGCTGATGACCGACCGGGCGAAGGAAGACGCGCTGACGAACAAGTACGAGCGCTTCAAGAACGATGGTCAGCTCGAGATCTGCGAGAAGGGTGGCCGGAAAAAGATGGGCAAGTGCCGCGAAGGGGTGATCGCGTACCTCTCGACCGACGTGGTGCGCGACAAGTTCTCTCACTGCGTGCGCTCCGGTCAGGCCGTCCCGGCAGTGTTTGAAATGGAGAAAGGAGCCACGTTGCCGGCTTTTGCCACCTGGTTGAATCAGGACGACAAGATCACCAAGGACTGGTACCTGCTGATGTGCGACCCGACGCTGCCCGAGAGCGACGGCTTCCTCAACGAGGAGCACCTCCCGGGCGCGAACCAGTAGCCGCGGGCAACGCGCTACCCCAGGACCTCGAGGGCGTCGCGCACCCAGGGGTCGTCAACCGGGGTGGCGGTGAGGAGGCGGCGGGTGGCCTCCCGCACCGCGGTCAGCTCCGACCACACCGACCCGGACAGAAAGCGCGCCTCCAGCGAGTCGACGCGCTCCGACTCGAGCCAGCCGCGACACCGCGCGCAGGTGAGCAGCGTGTTGTCGGGATCTGGCTCTTCCGGGAAGGGGGGGAGCTCCCAAAGCCGCAGGCCCTCGCGACCCCCGCACAGCTCACACCGCCCGCGGGACCGCCGGGTGATGAACTTGCCGAGGATCCCAACTGCCGCACGCTGGCGGATCCGACGCGCCATCGCCTGATTCTCCTACTGAGCGCCGGACGGGATGGCCGCCGGGGCCGGGACGACCGGGCGGTCCTGGTCGTCACCGGGGGTGGGTACGATCTCAGCTTCGCCGATCAGGACCGACGGCGCGGAGATCCACGTCGGGAGTCCCTCGGTGGGCCCGAGCCACGACCAACCGCCGCTGGAGCCAGACGGGGGCGCCAGATACGCGGCCTCGGTCACCGGGCCCGCCGCCACGATGTCGCGGAGCAGCCAGCGCTCCACGCCGACGAACGCCCCGCCGCGGAACAGCTCCTCGGTCCCATCAGAATGGACGCGGTAGATGCCGACCGGCGGAGGGAGGAACGGCCCCTCGTCGTCGAGGCCCTCCCCGGGGCCGAGGGCCGCCAGCACCGCCGGCTCGGCCAATCGGCGAATCTCGACGAACCAGTCCCGACCGTAGGAGCGGGCAAGTTTGAATGCATGCTTTCTCAAGCTTGCTGCTGACTCGCTTCGCGGTGCAGTGATGGTGAGCTGGTCGGTTCGCCCGAGCGCCCGCTCTCCGAGCCAGCCCCTGGCGTGGCCATTCGTGCCAGGGATCCCACTCCGCGGGATCCGGGACATCAACAGGTCCCGGACGATTCCGTCCTCGACCAGCTCCAGCGCAGTCGTGGGCGATCCCTCCCAGTCTTGCTTGAAGTAGCCTGGAAAGCGGGGATGGAGAGTCGGGTCGTCGGTCGCGGACCACCCGATCGGCAGCACCCGGCGCCCTTGTCGCACCGACCCGGCCTCGGCCCCGATGGCTCCGATCCAGGTGTCGAACGGCACCGGCTCCGGCGTGCCCTCGAGCTGGGGAACCAGGAGGTACCGAAAGAGGTCCACCGCTGCGCCGTCGGTCAGGACCACCGGGCCGACGTACTCCTCGTCGAGCGCCGGCGCGTCCGCGAGGGCCACCAGGCCAGCGGCGAGGGCGGTGGACGCCTGGATCATCTCGTTGCGGTGGATGAGTTCTCCGGGAGTTTTCGCCGTCCACAGCAGCTGATCCGTGACCGTCATGCCGTCGGCCGCTCGCGCCGACGCCATGACGCGGACCGTACACTCCTCGATCGGCACGCGGGCACGGGAACCTTCGGTGTCGAGCAGCCACATCCCGCCTGACTCCTGGCCGATCCGGACCTCCCCGGCCGACAGCCGGGGGTTGGCCAGCGGGGCGCTCACCGCGGTCGCCAGCTCGGTGAGCGGTTGGGTGTCGACGGTTGGCGCCGAACCCTCGTCGAACCGGACCGCGCCGGTGAGGGTGTAACTGCCGGGCCAGTCGGGCGGCGGGGTGAACTGAGCGGCCTTGCGAGCGTAGTGCTCGACCGCGGCTTTGTAGGCGCCATCGGTTGCGCGCCAGGCCGCGAGGCGGGCCGCAAGCGCGTTCACGTCCCTCGGAAGGGACGTCGTTGCAAAACCCTCCTCCCAGCCACCGAACCCGGTACTGTCGAGCTGTGGCGTGCCCACGCGGACCTCGACGCCGAGCACAGCGGCCGGGTCGCTCTTGTCCCAGAGCAGCGCGCCTGCGCTCGCCCGCACATCGTGCTCGTCGAACCAGACCAAGCGGTAGCGCAGGTGGTAAAGGGGCGGGGCCTCGGGCAGGTGGAGCTCGGCGGCGCTGCGGCCCAGCTCGGCGGCGAGGGCGTCGACGACGGCTGGTGGTGGCTCGGCGGCAAACGCGGCGGCGATCCAGGCGATCATCGGGTTCCCTCCAGGGCGGGGGGGGTCGGCTTTGGCAGGAGAGGGGGAAGTTCCTCCCCTTTCTCCTTGAGCTGGAACTCCAGCCGCGAGAACAGGATCGAGGGGGAGACCCCGGACACCGGCACCCAGCCGCTCTCCGCTCCGCACGCGCCGTTGAACACCGACGGATCGTCACCGGCGGCCACGAGGTTCGCGAACGCCGCGAACGGCGTCCCGACGAGATCGATGCCGCGCACCCGCTCGTCGGGCCGACCATCGGCGTAGACCCGCCAGGTCGCGTTGGCCCGCACGTTGAACGCGTTCGGCATCACGCGGCCCGTGAGGGTGAACCCGCCGTCGATCTCGTCGACGATGTAGCCGTACGGGAGGTTTTGCTGCCGGACGATGCCGAGGAGCTGCTTGCGCATGTCGGCGACGGCGATCGGCCGGGTGTTCGAGACGATGGTGTTGGCCATTCGGGCGCGCGGCCACCGGCCCGCCATGCGGCGCCCGTGGCCATTGCTGTGCTCGAAGCCCGTGATGGGCGAGCGGGACATGAGGAAGCCCGTGAAGATCCCACCCTCGACCACGCTCGCGGCCGCGGCGGCAACCCCTTCGTCGTCGTAGGCATAGAACCCGTTCAGGTCCTCCCCGGCCATCGCGGCGACCGTGGGGTCGTCGACGATCGTGAGCCAGCTCGGAAGGACCGATTTGCCGATGCTGTCGGCGAACGTCTTGCCCTCGTCGTCGCTCTTCTGCCGGTGCCCCTCGACCCGATGGCCCATCACCTCGTGGAAAAACACCGCGGCGGCGCGCCCGCGCAACATCACCGGCCCGCTGTAGGGGTCGCCACGCGGAGCCGTGCGCTGCCGCTCGAGTTCGACCACTACCTCGTCGGCGAGCGCGAGGAGGGCGCTCCGGTTTGGGAGAGACGCCGGATCATGGACGTCTACCGCGCGAAACACCTGGATCTCGTCGCCGTCATCGGCCTTCGCGTTGGCGGTCAACGACACGCGGGCCAGGGTACCTCCGTGGACGAGGCGCGTTCCCTCGGTGTCGACGAACGTCTTGACGACGCGACTGACGGCCAGCGAGGCCGAGCCTTGCTCGGTACGCGCTCCGGTGCCGAGCCGAGCGGAGAGTTCGGCCAGGAGCGGCTCCCACGCCGTCGCGTCAACCACGAGGACGGGCACCTCTCGCCGGTCGATCACCTTCGTACGCGGCTCAAAATCCGGAGCGGGATCCTCCTCCTCCGCCTTCACCGATTGGTTGGCGTGCAGCATGATGAGCCGCTCCCGACCCTGGCGGAACGCCTGGTCGAGTTGCTGCCAGACGGCCTGACGCAGTGCCCAGCCCTCGTCGAGAGGGGCTGCCAGCCGATCTCGCTCGTCGTCTTCCATCGCCGAGAGCCCGCGCAGCGCGTGCGTGCTGTCGAGCCCCGGGGTTCCGACGCGCAGGTCGACGTCGAGCGCCCGCTCCCGCTGCTGCTGTGAGCTCGCGACAACGCCGTCGGTGGCGTTGATGTTGGTTCGCCACCGATCTTCCACCGCGACCGACGCATAGTGCGGTGGGCTCGCCTCGTTCAGGAGCACCTGCCAGGCGCGGTCGAGTTCCTCGACCATCACCACCTCGAGTGGCGCGGCGCGCGACTCGTCGGCATGGGCCAGGCCGATCCAGAGCCCCAACAGCCAAGCGGACATGGCCCCTCCGGCGCCAGCCTATCCTGGCATCAGGCGGCGTCGGGCATCACGAGAGCGATCTTGCCAACGACCTGATTCGACGCGAGCATCGCCATGCCGCGCTCGACCTCGGTGATCGGGAGCGCGGCATCCACGGTCGGGATCACCCGTCCGTCGGCGAACGCTGGCCAGACCTCCAGGGAAAGGCCTTGAAGGATCCGGCCCTTCTCCGCCGGCGTGCGGGACCGGAGCGCGCTCCCCCGAACGGTCAGCCGCTTCACGAGCAGCCTGGCCAGGTCGATCGACGACGAGGGGCCGCCGAGGAGGCCGATGAGCACCAGCGTCCCGTCGGTGGCGAGCAGGCTCAGGTTGGACTCGAACGCCGATCCACCGACCGGGTCGAGGATCGCGCTCACCCCGCCCGGCGCCCAGGCGCGCACGGAATCGGCCCAGTTCCCGCGCCGATCGGCGGTCGCTTCCGCCCCGAACTGCCTGCAGACCTCCTGGCGCAACGGTGTGCCGGCGAGCGCGAAGGCGCGCACGCCTCGGAGCCGGGAGAGTTGGAGGGCGGCGAGTCCGACACCGCTCGCCCCGGCATGGATCAGAACCTGCCGCCCAGCGGCGATCCCCGCGAGATCCACGAGGTTGGACCAAGCCGTCGCCCAGACCTCGGGCAAGGTGGCGGCCTCCACGAGGCTGATGCCGGGCGGCGGTGCCAGCAACTGGGCGGCGGGGCACACCACGCGCTCGGCGAAGCCTCCTCCCGCCAACAGCGCGCAGACCGGATCGCCCGGGGCCCAGTCCGCGACGCCATCGCCGGCGACCTCGACAAATCCAGCACATTCTAGGCCGAGAATTGGACTCGCGCCTGGAGGCGGCGGGTACAGTCCCGCGCGCTGGGCGAGGTCGGCGCGGTTCAGTGCGCTCGCCACCACCCGGATCCGCACCTCGCCCGGGCCGGGTTCGTCGACGTCGACCTCGGCCCACTCCAGCCGCGCGCCGTGCTGCAGGATCGCTCGGCTCATGGGGGCTCGACCCCCGGCACCGCGCCTGGAAGGCGCCCGATCGGGTCGCCCTCCGCCAGCCACCAGGCGGCGAGAGCGACCGCGGCCGTGTTGAACCGGAGCGCGGCCGGTTCGACCTTGTCGAACGTGTCGGCGTGGGTGTGGTGGATGCGCCAGTATCCGGACATCTCGTTGATTAGCCCGAGGCCGGCCGATCCTGCTGCCACCAGCGGCCCGACGTCGGCGCCAGCTCCGCCGGGCTCGAGCCGGCCCGCGCCGAGCGGCTCCAGCCATCGCTGCAGCCGCGCCAGCCCCTCGAGATCGGGGCGATCGTCCGCGCCGACGTCGACCCGGAAGCCGAGGGGCGCCCCGGCGCCAGTGTCGGCCTCGAGTACCCCGACGTGCCGCTCCCCCGCATGGGCAGCCTGGTACGCCTTGCCTCCCGCTCCGCCGGACTCTTCGTTCGTGAAGAGCACGACCCGCACCGTGCGCCGCGGGGCGACCGGAAGGGCGGCCAGCAGCGCCGCCGCCTCCATCACCATCACGCAGCCCGCGCCGTCGTCTTGCGCTCCCTGCCCGACGTCCCAGGAGTCGAGGTGGCAGCCCAGCACCACGATCTCCTCCGGGAGTTCGCGCCCGAGGCGTTCGCCGATGGCGTTCGCCGACTGACCGTCGGGCATTTCTCGGGCGTTGATCTCGAGGTGAACCCGCGTGGGACCGGCCGCGGCGAGCCGGCGCAGGGTCATGCTGTCTTCGACGGTGAGGGCGGCAGCGGGAAGGGGGGCTTTGCCCTCTTCTACGCCCATGACCCCGGTGTGCGGCGTGGACAGGCTCTCGGGGGTCACCGACCGCACGAGGGACGCCACGGCTCCCCGCTTCGCGCCTTCGATCGCCCCGGCCCATCGGTACGCGACCGTGGCCCCATAGTCGGTGAACGGGACGTCCCAGACGACGATTTTTCCGGCCACCGCTGCGTCGGGCAGTGCCTTGTACTCGTCGAACGATCCGACGACGACGACCTCGGCGTCGATGCCGCCGGCCGGGGTCGCGCCGGACCGTCCGAGGGCCAGGATCGGTAGGTCGCGGGCGGGCGATCCGAGGAGCGTGGCTCTTGCCTCGTTGCGGGCCCAGATGGGCACGGTCACCGGCTCTCGCCGCGTGGACAGCCCATCGGCGGTCATTTCGGCCAGCCCCCAGTCGATCGCCCGATCGAGGGCAGCCGATCCGGTCACCCGGTGGCCGATGCCGTCGCACAGCGCCGCGAGCTCGCGATAGGCCTCGTCCGAAGCGAGTGCTGCGCCGAGCAGGCCGGCGGCGACCGCATCGAGGTCGGGAGGCGGAGGGGGTTTTCCGGCGAGGGCCAAGCCAGCCAGGGCGATCGACGGGGTCATGCGCGCTCCAGCCGCTGCTCTATCCCGAGGTTACCCAAGGCGCGGGGGACGGATGACGTGGGCAACGCGGCTCGGCCTGGCCGTGTGGGGCGCGCTCGGGGTGGGTCTCGTCGTCGGCGGTCTCGAGGTCGCGGCGCTCGCCGTGCGTTTGCCGGTGCCGTTTGCCCCGATCGAGCTGTTGATCGCCGGTGGTGCCGCGATCGGCGTGACGGGCGTCGCCGGAGTGGCGATCGCGGTGTTGCTGCTGCCGGTGCTGCTCGCACTTCAGAAGCGACCGGCGGAGGTGGCGATTGCGGTGGTGGTCGCAGTGGTGACCACCGCGCTGGCAGGGCTGCACATCTGGCGGGTGAGCGGGGTGCTGTGGACGGAGTCGCGGTCGGGTGCGGCGTTCACCTTGGCGGCGCTCCCGCCAGGGCTCGGCGGGATCGCTTACTTCAACGCGCTCTACTGGATCAAGCGGATCGCGGTGGGTCGATCGAGCGCAGTCGTGTGGCCGGCGTTCGCCGGGGCGATCGCGTGCGGGGCCGTCGCGAGCGGCGTGGCGGTCGTGGCGTTGCGCCCGAGCGAGGGAACACGCCGGGACGGCAACGACGCCATCCTGATCACGATCGACGGCCTGCGACGCGACGCGGTGGGGGTGTTCGGCGGAAACCCAACGCCATACCTTGATCAACTTGGGCGAGAGTCGATTGTCTTCGTCGACGCGGTGAGTCCGACACCGCTCTCCGGCCCGGCGAACGCGACCGCGCTCTCGGGCCTCCATCCGCTCCGGCACCGTCGGGTCACCGACGATCGGGGCTTGATCCGGGCGGTGAAGACCCTGCCCGAGGCGCTCGCGGAGGAGGGATGGAGTACCGCGGCGTTCGTCAGCTCCGAGGTCGTCGCCGCGGACACCGGGATGGCGCAGGGTTTCCTCTCCTTCGACGATCGGTTCGTTCCGCCTTGGGCGCGGGTCGCCCTGTTGGCCCCGTTCGCCGATCGGACCGCCACGCGCGCCGCCCGGCCGACCACCGAGGCCTTCCTCGCCTGGCTCGACCTCCACCCCGCTCGGCCCTACTTCGCTTGGATCCACCTTGCCGATCCGGCATTCGCTGCCGCCGCCGACGGCGACGTTCAGGCGGCGGTCGTCCAGATCGACGCGAGCATCCAGCAGATCCGGGAGGCGTTGGAGCGCACCGATCGGTGGAAGCACACCGCGCTGGTCGTCGCGGGCACGCACGGGTGGATGAACGGGGAGCACGGTCTGCGAGGGAACCTGGGGCTCTACGAGCCGGCAGTCCGGATCCCGCTGATTGTGCGTATTCCTGGTTATGAACCTAGGTTTCCGAGGCCTGATGCGCAGGTCAGGCTGATGGACGTGCCGGCCACGGTGCTCGAGCTGCTCGCGCTGGAACCCGTGTTGGAGAGCGAGGGGGTGGCGCTCGTGGGTTACGGAACGGGGCGGAGAAAGGCGACGATGAGTTGTCCGCTCATCGGCCCTGCCGGAGACGGCGCGCTTCAGGTCGGCTTGCGCAACAACGGGGTGAAGTTCATCGAGGATCCGAAGGGCGGTGCGCCGCAGCTCTACCTGCTCGGCCGTGATCCGGCGGAGGAGCGGAATCTTGCCGCGGAGGAGCCGTCCATCGTGGAGGCCGCCCACGGTATGCTCGGTCCGGAACTTGCCGCCTTGCGGACGGTTGCCGGGCCATGACCGAGCCACGAAAATACACGGTGCAGAGCCTGCTCTTCGAGCTCGAGCGGCTGATGGGTCGGTATTGGCCAGCGGTGCTGGTCGAAGGCGAGGTGCATCAGATCACGACGCCGGCGTCGGGCCACACCTACTTCCAGCTACGGGAGTCCGACGCGGTGCTCCCGGCGGTCATGTGGCGCACCGACTGGAAGGCCTCGACGTAC
>CANLGQ010000017.1 GCA_947490265.1 Pseudomonadota bacterium
CTGGCTCGGCTTCGCGCCCTGCTCCGCGCGAAGACCGACTTCACCCCCGACGAGTGGGCGGTCGCTCGCGAGCTGATGAATCGCTCGTACCTCTCCTTCCGCAACTTCTTGAACGTAGTCGGCGGCGACTGGGTCGACGCGATGTTGAGCGTCGTGACTCGCGAAGAACTGGCCGGAAAGCTGGGTAACTTCTACGAGCTCGTAGACGACGAGATCCGCACGCTCGAGGAGTTCCGCGCCGAGTTCGAAGAGCGTCGGCAGGACCTGACGGTCATCCCCGAAGGATATCCCCCGGTGAAGCCCCCGAACTACTTCGGAGGCGATCTGCTCGGCCGCGGCCCGTGGAAGCAGTTCTGGGCGAACATCAACACCCGGGCCCACCACTTCCGCGAAGCCACCGGCTAAGGCCCTCGCCATCAGCGGGCGGGAGGCGGTGGCGGCTCCACCCTCCGAACCCCGGGAGCCGGACCTCCCTTTCGAGGCAGGATGCGCGACTCCTCGGGCGTCACGCCGAGGGAGATGAGGTCGTCGTTCAGCATGCGGGTGAACCGCTGCCGACCGGCCCGGTTCACATGGTCCGGGTCGTGAAAGAGGTCGTTTCGACCCGAGAAAACGTCGTGGTAGTCGAGCCACGTCACGCCGGGGTGGTCGGCGAGCACCGGGGCCAACGCGGCCGACCAGGCCTCGACCACGCCCATCCGCGCGATCGCAGACCGATATTCTGCGCTCACCGGATAGCTCACAAAAATCGGCCGGATCCCCTCGACCTCCAGACGGGCGAGGATCTGGTCGAGCGCCCAGAGCTGGAGCGGGTCGTCGACCTCGTGGCCGAGGAAGTGCCACTCGGCGCGCGTCTGAGCCCACTCGTCCATCGAGCGGCTCGTCGAGAACCGCTCAGCCTCCAGGTCGTCGCGGAAGTCGCGCTCGCGATTCCACATCTCGCCCACGGTCCGCAGCTCCCCGGTGTAGGGAGCCAGGCGGGCCTTCGCCCACCGTGCGAGGTACGCGAGGGGCTCGCCTCGCACCCAGCCCAACTCCAGGTAGGGCACGTAGCGCGAGTAGACGTATTCGGGCTGGAAATAGTCGGCGTGCCAGCTATCGAACGCCTGAGGTTCCAGCTGGATCAGGACGGCCCCGATCGGACGATCGGTTCGCGCCAGGATCCACTTCAAGCGGTACCACGACTTCACCAAGCTCTCCCCGCCGTTCGCGAGGTTCGCCGCGCTGGGCAGCAGCGCGTCGTAGACGGCGTTCCGGGGATGGGAGTCGCCCAGCACCACGACCCGAAGCGGATCGACCGAAGCCACGACGTCGGCGTCGTCGACCAGCACGCGGTGGCGCCGGTCGAGGGACCGCGCGTAGGCCACCGACAGCAGCAGGTGCAGGAGGCCGAGACCGGTGAGCCAGGCCAGCATCCGCGACACGGTGTAGGCCTTCCGGCCCCCCGAGAAGTGCTGCTCGACCGTCTCGAAGGGCTGAGCGGTCACCCGCCCACCACCGCGCGCACCTGTTGCCCGCCCAGCGGCTGAAGGAGCCCGGCCGCGGTGGCAGGGAACCCAGCGGGGGGCGCCACGAGCACGAGATCGGCCGGCCCGCCCACCCGGATCTGCCCGAGCTCCGGCCGACCGAGCGCCCGAGCGGCGTTCCGGGTGATGCCGAGGACCGCCTCCTCGACGGTCAGCCCCATCGCGATCATGGAAAGGGTAGCCGCCACCCATAGATCTCCGGCTGGACTCGAACCCGGATTGTAGTCGGTCGCCACTGCGAGCGGCACCCCCGCCGCCCGCAGGGCCTCCACGGGGGGCGGCGGATCGCGCAGGTAGAGCATCGCCGCCGGCAGGAGCACCGCGACCGTCCCCGCCCGCGCCAAGGCGGCGATCCCGACGGCGTCGATCCGCTCCAGATGGTCGGCGGAGATCGCGCCAAGCTCGGCGGCGACGGCTGCGATGCCGGTGAACGCGACCTGCTCGGCGTGCACCCGCACCGCCAGGCCGGCCGCCCGCCCCGCAGCCAGGATCTCTCGACCCTCTTCGACCGTGAACGCCCCCCGGTCGACGTAGACGTCGATCGCCGAGGCCCACGGTGCAACCGCTGGGAGTTGCTCCCGAATGACCTGGCGCACGTAGCCCGCCCGATCGTGACGCCACTCCGCCGGGACGGCGTGCGCGCCGAGGAACGTGCCCACGACCCGCACGCCGGAGGCCTCCCCGGCCCGGTGAGCGGCCCTCAACATTCTAGCCTCGGTCGCCGGTTCCAGCCCGTAGCCCGACTTCACTTCGACCGTGGTGACCCCGCGCGCCCGCATGGCCTTCAGGCGCGCGGTCGCGAGCTCCACCAAGTCCGCCTCGGAGGCGGCGCGCGTCGCCCGCACCGTCGAGAGGATCCCGCCGCCGGCCTCGAGGAGGCTCGTGTAGGATTCCCCGGCGAGTCGACGCCGGAATTCGTCCGCTCGGTCCCCGGCCCACACGAGGTGCGTGTGGCAGTCGACCAACCCCGGCAGGACGACGCAGCCCGTCGCGTCGAGCACCTCGCCGTCCGGGGCCTCCTCGTCCGGGCCAATCCAAGTGATCCGCCCGGAATCGAGGGCGATCGCCACGCCGGTAAGCACCCCGAGCGCGCCCGGTTGCGCTGGATCGCACGTGAGCACGGTGGCGGCCTGCCGAACGACCTGCATCCGGCACTCTATCCCGCGACCTCGCTCCCACGCAGCCCTCCTGCGGCAAACGGCCGGGCGCACTCAGTGAACTTTGTGTAGACTCCCGACCATCGGAGCCGCGCCATGCTCGACCTCGCCCTCGCCCTCGCCCTCTCCTCCGCGACCGCCGAAGCGCGGTGGCTCATCATCGAGGAGGGTGGGAACTTCGAATCCCACAACATCCTCGACCAGCAGTTGATCGTCCTCGGCGAGCCGTTCGACGTGCGCAACGGCACTCAGGTCGGTGCCCTCACCGGCGCCGACCTCCAGGCCCAGTACGAGGTGATCTTCATCGGCGTCGACGGGTTCTCCGGCGCTCAGATCACTGATCCGCAGGTGGCCCCGTTGATCTCCAACGGAGGCGTGGTCGAGGAGTTCGTGAACCTGGGCGGGATCCTCTTCGTACACGGGGCACACAACGTCGCGCAAGAGGTGCGCGGCCCCGGCGGCTCGCGCTTCCGCTCCTACCTCGTCTCGGTGGGCCTCGACGAATCGCCGGTCATTTCCGACGTCGACCACGAGTTCATGCGCGGCACCTACTCGGCCGGGGTGAACCTGACCAACGCCAACTTCGCGAACTGGTTCACGACCTGCCACGGCACGGTGTCCCCGCCGGTGACCCACACCCCGTCGGGGGGAGTCAACCTCGGCACGAGCCCCGTCGCCGATCAGTACAACGAAATCCTCCACTCGGGCGTCAACAACCAGCCGGCCATCCTGGAATATACCTACGGCTGCGGCTACGTCATCATGGACATGATGACCTTCGACTGGCCGGGCTACGCCCCGCGCGACTCGCTGGTGTCGGAGGCGGTCGACTACGTCCACGGGGTGCAGGGGTCCTTCCCGTTCTGCAACCAAGACGCCGATCTCGACGGGATCATGGACCCCGACGACAATTGCGTGACCACCCCGAACCCCCTGCAGGAAGACGCCGACGCGGACACTGTGGGCGACGCCTGCGACAACTGCGTGGCGGTGGCGAACCTCGACCAACTCGACGTCGATAGCGACACGGTGGGCGACGCCTGCGACGTCTGCACCGGGGGCGACGATCGGTTCGACGGCGATGTCGACGGCGTGCCCGACGACTGCGACCTTTGCCTGATCGGCGACGACGCCGACGACGACGACCTCGACACCGTGCCGGAAGCCTGCGACAACTGCCCCACGGTGAGCAACGTCGCTCAGACCGATGCCGACGGCGACGGACACGGCAATCCCTGCGATCAGTGCCCGGGATCCGACGACGATGTCGACACCGACGGGGACCTCGTCCCCGACGGCTGCGACGCCTGCCCGACCGGCGACGATCTGCTCGATGGCGATGGGGATTACGTCCCCGACGGCTGCGACAACTGCCCGGCCATCGCCAACGCGGCCCAGACCGATGGAGACGGCGACGGGGTCGGAAACAGCTGCGACGTGTGCCCCGGTTTTGACGACGCGGCCGATGCCGACGCCGACGGAACGCCCGACGGCTGCGACCTGTGCCTGGCGGGCGACGACAACGCCGACGCCGACGCCGATCTCGACCCCGACGCCTGCGACAATTGCCCCACGGTGGCCAACGGGAACCAGGCCGACTCCGACCTCGACGGGGCCGGCAACAACTGCGATCGGTGCCCTGGCGCAGACGACGCCCAGGACGCCGATCTCGACACCGTGCCCGATGGATGCGACGTGTGTCCGGGCAGCGACGACGCCGCAGACGCCGACGGCGACGCCGCACCCGACGCCTGCGACCTGTGCCCGGGCAGCGACGACGCGATCGACACCGATGGCGACGCGATGCCCGACGGCTGCGATGTCTGCCCCGGGGGAGACGACGCGTTCGATGCCGATCTCGACGGGGTCCCGGACGATTGCGACCAGTGTGCCGGCGCAGATGACAACGCCGACGCCGACGCCGACACCGTGGCCGATGGCTGCGACACCTGCCCGGGCTCCGACGATCTCGCCGACGCCGATGCCGACACCGTGGCCGACGGGTGCGACGCGTGCCCGGGTTCCGACGACCTTGCCGACGCCGATAACGACACGGTCCCGGATGCGTGCGATGCGTGTCCCGGGGCCGACGACAACGCCGATGGCGACCTCGACGGGGTCCCCGATGGCTGCGACGCGTGCCCGGGGTCCGACGACAACGCCGACGCCGACGCCGACACCGTCCCCGATGCCTGCGACGTTTGCCCCGGTTCGGATGACCGGGTCGACGCCGACAGCGATGGCGTGCCCGACGGCTGCGACGTCTGCGCAGCGGGCGACGACACCGTGGACGCCGACGGCGACACGGTGCCGAACGCCTGCGACGTCTGCCCGGGGTCCGACGACGCGCAAGACGCCGACGGCGATACCGTCCCGGATGGGTGCGATGTGTGCCTCGGCGACGATCTCCTCGACGGCGATGCCGACGGGGTCCCGGACGCGTGCGACGTTTGCCTCGGCGACGACAACGCCGACGCCGACGCCGATGCCGTCCCCGACGCCTGCGACCAATGCCCCGGGGCCGATGACGCCCTCGACGCCGACTTCGACGGGGTGCCCGACGGCTGCGACCGGTGCGCTGGCGCCGACGATGCCCTCGATGCCGATCTCGACACCATCGCAGACGCCTGCGACGCCTGCCCGGGGTTCGATGACCTGCAAGACGCCGACGTGGACCTCGTCCCCGACGCCTGCGACGTGTGCCCGGGTTCCGACGACGCGCTCGACGTCGACGGCGACGGCATCCCGAACGGGTGCGACGCCTGCAACGCCCTGACCGACGCCGACTCGGATGGCGTGCCCGACGACTGCGACCTCTGCCCGCTGGGCGACGACGCGGCCGACGCCGACGGCGACACCGTCGCCGATGCGTGCGACCTCTGCCCGCTGGGCGACGACGCGGCCGACGCCGACGGCGACACCGTCGCCGATGCGTGCGACCTGTGCCCCGGCGGCGACGACCTGCTCGACGCCGATCTCGACGGGGTGGCCGACGACTGCGACGCGTGCGCAGGCGCCAACGACAACACCGACTCAGACGGCGACGCCGTCCCCGACGCCTGCGACGTGTGCGTCGGCGACGATGCGGTGGACACCGACGCCGACTCGGTCCCGGATGCCTGCGACGTGTGCACCGGCGGCGATGACACCAACGATGTGGACGCCGACACCGTCCCCGACGACTGCGACGTCTGCCCGGGCGCCGACGACACGATCGACACCGACGCCGATGGGATCCCCGACGGCTGCGACGGCTGCCTCTCCCTCTCCGACGCCGATGGCGACGGGGTTCCCGACGACTGCGACCTGTGCGCGGCCGGCGACGACCTGCTCGACGCCGACGCCGATACCGTGGCCGACGCCTGCGACACCTGCCCGGGCAGCAACGACCTCGCCGACAGCGACGGCGACACCGTGCCCGACGGGTGCGACGCGTGCGCCGGCAGCGACGACACCCTCGACGCCGACGGCGATCTCGCGCCCGATGCGTGCGACGCGTGCCCAGGGTCCGACGACCGCGCCGATGCCGACGCCGACCTCGTCCCCGACGGTTGCGACGACTGCCCCGGTGCCGACGACAACACCGACACCGACGGCGACGCGGTGGCCGATGGCTGCGACGCCTGCCCCGGAGCCAACGATGCGTTGGACGCCGACGGCGACGCCGTGCCCGACGCCTGCGACGCCTGCCCGGGCGCCGACGACGGCAACGACGCTGACGGCGACGGGATCCCAGACGGGTGCGACACCTGCAGCTCTCCGTTCGACACCGACGGCGACGGGGCCAAGGACGACTGCGACGTGTGCCCCGGCGGCGACGACCGCCTCGACGCCGACGGCGACGCGACCCCGGACTTCTGCGACCTGTGCCCGATCGATCCCGGAAACCCCGACGCCGACGGCGACGGCTTCCTGATCTGCGCGGGCGACTGCTGGGATGCGGATCCCCTCGTGAATCCCGCAGCCATCGAGTTCGCCGACGGGATCGACCAGGACTGCGACGGCACGGTCGATGAGGGAACGGACTGGTACGACGATGACGGCGACGGGGCGACCGAGGACGGCGGAGACTGCGACGACGCGGACGCGGCGATTGTACCGGGAGCCCAGGAAGATCCGGACGGCGTCGATCAGGATTGCGACCAGATCGTGGACGAGGGAACCGACCGCTACGACGACGACGGCGACGGCAGCTCGGAGGTGCAGGGCGACTGCGCCGACGGCGACCCGGCGGTCAGCGGCGACGCGAACGAGATCCCCGACAACGAGGTCGACGACGACTGCGATGGGGTCATCGACGACGGGGTCATCGACGACGACGAAGACGGCTACGTGACCGGCGACTGCGACCCGACCAACGGCGACATCTTCCCCGGCAACACCGAGTCCGCCGATGGCCTCGACAACGACTGCGACGGCATCATCGACGAGGAGACCATCGCCGGGGACGATGACGGCGACGGCTACTCCGAGCAGGAGGGCGACTGCGACGACGAGGACGAGACGATCTTCCCGGGTGCCTCGGAGACGGCGAACGGCCGCGACGACGACTGCGACGACGTCGTGGACGAGCGGACCACCGGCGGCGACGACGACGGCGACGGGATGACCGAGGACGGCGGAGACTGCGACGACACCGATCCGACGATCTTCCCCGGGGCCCAGGAAGAACCCGACGGCGACGACGATGACTGCGACGGGCAGATCGACGAGGGCACAAACGACGTCGACGGCGACGGCTGGACGCCCGAGGACGGCGATTGCGACGATACCAGCGGCTGGGTGAGCCCCGAGCTGACGGAGATGTGCGACGGGATCGACAACAACTGCAACGGGAACGTCGATGAGGGCTGTGTCGAGGAGGACGCAATCCCGAGCGTCGGCGGCTGCAACTGCGACACCCGCTCGGCCGGTCTCGCCGGCTTGCTCCCCCTCCTCGCGGCCGGGCTACTCGTCCGCCGGAATCGCCTTAATCGGCCCGCAGTTCTCGCCAGATAGCGTCCCACACGGGCCGACTCTCGCCCAGGTCACCAAAGAACTCGAGCTGGAAGAGCTCCCGGGTAGTGGGAAACGCGGTCGGACGCTCGAGGAGGGCGTTCGCCGAGGCGTTCGGCGTGCCGTAGTGAGTGAACCGGGCGATGGCCGCGGCCACCTCCGGCCGGTGAACAAAGTCGATGAACGCGTGGGCCGCCACCGGGTTGCGTGCGCCGCGCGGTACGGCCACGCAGTCCGTCCAAAGTGAGCTTCCCTCATCCGGAATCACGTACCGGATAGCGGGTTCCTCCAGCGCGGCCTGAGCGGCGTCGCCGTTCCAGAGTTGGGCGATCCACACCTCGCCCGAGATCAGGTCCTTCTTCACGGGCGCCGACCGGTAGGCGCGCAGGTTTGCCTTGGCGAGCAGGGCGTCTGACTTCGCGACCGCCAGCTCGGCTGGGTCCGCCGAGTTGATCGAGTACGCCCGGAACTTGAGCCAGGCCCCGATCGCGTCGTGGGGGTCGTCGAGCTGGGTCATGCGGCGGGCCAGAGCGCTCTTGTGAAAGACCCGCCAGGATGCGGGAACGAGCGTCACCTTGTCGGATCGCCAGGCGAGACCGGTGGTTCCCCACAGGTAGGGCACGGAGAACCGGTCACCAGGATCGTACGGGTTCTCCCAGAACAGATCGGCGAGGTGCTCCCGATTGGGCAGCAGGTCCCTTCGCAGCGGCTGGAGCAAACCCGCGCGCACCAGGCCCGGCAGCGTGTCGCACGACGGCACGACCAGATCGTAGCGACCCGGCTCGGCCCGGAGCGCCGCGACGAGCTCCTCGTTCGACTCGTAGGTCTCGAGGACCACCTGAACGCCGTGTTCCGTGGAGAACGCCGAGAGTGTCTCGGGCGGGACATAGCCCGACCAGATGAACAGCGTCAGCGCATCTCCGGGGGGCGGGGCAGCCCGGGCGACGCAGCCAAAGCCACTCGCGGCCGACCACTGCACGAACTGCCGTCGACTCGGGTACATGGCGCCAGCGTACCGCAAGCGGCCGACGTTCAGGGCAAGACGAGCAACGTGGCTGCAGGGGGAGCGGTCATCCGCGGATTCGCGGTGACCGTCGTGAGCACCGCGTCCCGCCGCTCCCCATCGGGGCCGACGAGCCCCACCGCATAGGCCCCGGCCGGGATGGACACGACGGCGCCGGTGGCCCGCGGAAGCAACCGGCCGATCAACACCCCGTTCACCAGGACCTCTGCCCGGCGGCTCGTGGGATTCTCGATCACCAGCGCGCTGGGAGCACCCGGAAGGTGACTGCGGAGCGCCGGGATCCGGTGCACGACCCCGATCTCGGCGAGCCCGCGACCATCGACCCGGAGCGATTCCGCCGCGGCCCCCTCGAGGACGACCTCGATCCCCCCGGTGACGACCGCCGGAATGCCCGCGGCAGCCGCAGCGGCCACGACTGATTCGGCGGAGATCCCCGCGTTCAGGTCGACCCTCACCCCGGCCAGCTCCGCGCCGGCGGGTGGCCCGACGGGGGTCAGCGCGAGGGCCTCGGCATGCACCCACACCCGCTGAAAGCCCTGCAACTCGGCGGCCGCCGCCGGCGAACTCCACGCGATCATCCGCCGCCCTCCGCCGGCACCAGCCTATCCTGCGCCGAGGCGATCTGTCCGTGCTCCTCCGCCACCTTCGCGACCACCTGCGCCCAGTCGGCAACGCCACAGCGGCGGAGCACCACGCTCGCCGTGGCGAGCGCACCGGCCCACTCCTCCGACAAGACCTCCATCGAGGGCCGGATCGCTGCCGCGGCCTCCGCGGCGAGGTGGGTGCGGAGCACGATCGGGAGGTCCTTTCGGAGAGTGCGCGCGATCTCCGTGGCCTTCTCGGAAGCCACCGGATCGGACACGAGCAGCACGAGCGCACAGGCCGTCGCGACCGACGCGTGCTCGAGGACCGCCGGGCGGCTGACATCGCCGAAGACCACGAGCCGCCCAGCCGCCCGTTCGCGCGCGACGATCTGCGGGTCGACCTCCACGATCACCGGCCGCTGCCCGGTGCGCTCGAGCGACTCGACCACGGTGCGGCCCCCCAGCCCGAACCCGGCCACGATGACATGGCCCGAGAGCGCGGCAACTCCCGTTCCCACGGGCAAGCGCGGCACCTGGGCCGGGCCCGCCATGAGCCGCGGAAACAGCGAGATGGCGACCGGAGAGGCCGCGATCGTCAATACGCAGGCCGCCAGGAACACCCGGCGCTCCTCCTCGGTCATGAGACCCGCGTCCAGCGCCGCCCCTGAGGCCACGAACGAGAACTCCCCGACCTGGGCGAGCGCCGCAGCGGCCACCGCCGCCACCCGGGCCGGGAAACCCAGGAGGAGCCCGATCGCCGTGAGAACCACGAATTTTCCGAGCACGATGGTGAGGAACAGCCCGGTGACCTGAACGGGCCGCGCCGCGAAGATCTCGACGTCGACCAGCATCCCGATGGTCACGAAGAACAGGCACATCATCACGACCCGGAGCGGAAGCAGATCGGCGAGCGCCTGATGCGCGTAGCGGGTGTCGGCGAGGGTGACGCCGGCGAGAAAGGCGCCGAGGGTCAGCCCGACCCCGGTCTGGGAGGTCGCAAACGCGGTGAGACAGCCCACCGCGAGCACCGTCAGGAAGAAGACCTCCCGACTGTGCGTCTTGGACACGGCGAGCATCAGCGCCGGAACCACGAGGCGCGCGACCAGGAGCACCGCGGCGACCAGGAGGATGGCCTTCGCAAAGGCCAAGCCCACCGCGCCCAGTCCGTCGCCGCGCCCTCCGAGGACCGGAAGCAGGAGGATGATGGGAATCACCGAGAGGTCCTGGAAAACCAGCACCCCCGTGGCCAGGCGCCCATGGGCAGTTTGGGCTTCGCCCCGAGCGTGCAGCAACCGAAAGGCTACCGAGGTGGACGACAACGAGGCGATGAGCCCCCACGCGACCGCCTGACGCCACGGCGTGCCGAGACCCTGCGCGACGACCAGCGCGATGCCGACCGCGGCGGCGGCCTCGAGCAAGCCGGCGAGCAACACCGCGCGCCAGGCACGCCGCATGCGGACCAGCGAGAACTCCAGGCCCACCATGAACAGAAGCAGGCCGACCCCGACCTCCCCCAGGCTGGTGAGCGACCGGTGATCGACCCAATCGAGGCCCGGGGGCCCGAGCACCATGCCCGCCGCGAGGTACGCGAGCACCGGTGGGATCCGGAGCCGGGCGAACAGGAGGGCCATCGCCACGGCGACGCCGAGGATCACGCCGAGGTCACCCAGCACGGCCGGATCGTGGGGCATGTGATCCGGTATCGCCTCGCGGGCCGCCTGACCGTCGAGTAAGCTGCCCAGATGTGGCTTGTTGCCCTACAGCTGTCCTGCAGCGAGCCGGTGTTCCCGTGCGAGAGTCCCCTCGGCTCCGCGGATCTCGACTGCGACGGCGTGCACGATCGCGACGGCGACGGCGACGGCGCGGTGAGCAGCGCGCACGGCGGCGACGACTGCGACGACGCCGACCCGCTGCTGAACCCGACCGATGCCGACGGCGACGACGCGAGCACCTGCGCCGGCGACTGCAACGACGCAGACCCGGCGATCGGGCCACGCGGGGTCACGGAGGAGCGGTGTGACGATCTCGACAACGACTGCAACGGGGTGGTCGACGTCGATGATCTCGGGATCCCGGCCTGCCTGGAGCACGATCGGGCGCTCCAACCCCCGCGCCTCAGGCTCGATCTGCTGGTGGTGATCGATGACACGCCGTCCATGCAGGACGAAGGTTCCCGGCTGAGAGACGCGGGCGACGCCGTGTTCGCAATCCTCGACGGAACCGACACGCACGTAGGGGTCATCACCAACAACGCCGAGGATCCTCTCGTCGCCGGTCGCCTGCACGACCCGATCGGCGGCGGCGATCGCTACCTGACCGTGCTGGACGCCACGCCAGCCGAGACCCGGACCTGGTGGCGCGGCGCGACCGCGGTCGGCGCGGCCGGCATTCACGATGATTCAAGCTTCGACGCCGTCTATTCTGCCATCTCCGTGAACGGAGACACGTTCAACGCCGGGTTTTACCGAGAGGACGCCGACCTCGCGGTGTGGCTCGTCACCGACTCGAACGACAATTCGAGCCTGCTGAGCAAGGAGGAGTTCGAAGGCTGGCTCTTCGGCCTCAAGGCCGGTACCGATCGCACGGTGCGGGTCGACGGGATCCTCCCGATGGCGGCCGATGCCTGCTCGATTCAGGGCGTCGGTGGCACGTCGCTCGAAGAGGTGGTGAATGAGACCGGCGGGGTGGTGGGAACCGTCTGCGACCTCGACTGGTCGCCGTCCGCGACCGCAATTACCACGCTCGAAAGCCCGACCACCCAGGTGGTCGTCGCGCTTAGCCGCACGCCCATCCCGGCGACCCTCACCGCTGACCTGGAGTCGACGACCGGGACCCACACCGTGCTGCCGGCGAGCGCCCTCCTCTACGACCCGTTTTCGAACACCGTCACCGTGCCCGATTCCGTCTGGACGGAGCTCCGGTCGGTGACCGCAACCTACGAACGGCTCCCGTAAATCAGGAGCATCCGGCAGCGCTGCACTGCACCGTGGTCACCCCCGGGAACGAAAACCCGCCGGCGGGCGTCGCCACATCGACCGTGTTGTCGTCGGGGATGTCGCCGAGATCACAGGCGCTAGCCTCGAATCCCCCGGCCCCACCGACCCAGACCGCGTCGGTGTCGTTGCGGAGGAACGCGGTGCCGTCGCACGCCGCCGACCCGAGCGCGAAGATCGCCCCCCCTTGGGCGGCGGCGTTGCCCGCGAACGCGCCGTCCAGCGTGTCGAGCGCGCCCGAAGCCAAGTACCAGCCTCCACCGCCGTCGGTGGCCACGCCGTCCGCAAACGAGCAGGACACCGCCTGGACCGCGCCCGCCTCCTGGTACACCCCAGCGCCGAGCAGGGCAGCATTCCCTAGAAAGTCGCACCCGATCAAGGCTAGGTTGCCGATCGCGATGGCATACAGGCCACCGCCGCCGGCCACCGCGCTGTCCAGGTCGAACGTGCTGTCCGCGATCGCAGAGCCCGTGACCGCCACAGCGAACGCTCCCCCGCCAGACCGTCCCGCGGAATTGCCCTGGAACACCGTTCGCTCCAGGGTAAGGAGGCCGGCGACGTGGGCCCCGCCGCCATCGTCGGTCGCGGTGTTCGAGCGAAAGACTGCGTCGGTCACCGCGACGCTGTCGGCATGCAGCCAGGCGCCTCCCCCGTTATCGGCGATACACCCCGTCAAGTCCACGTCGCTGAGGGTGACCGTCAAAACGCCATCGGCGTAGAGGCAGCCGCCCGCCGTGCCCGGTGCGCCCGTCACGCGGCCGGTGCCGCCCGAGAGGTCAAGCCCCCGCACGGTGAGGCTCGTGGCCCCGCCGGTCGCGTCGATCGCGGTGCCGACCCCGCCGGCGTCCAACCGCACGACCCCAGCGGCTGGCGGCGCGGTGACGGTCACGCTCCCCCCGGTCACCACGACCTGGCCCGTCCAATCGCCGGCGCACAGCGTGAGCGTGCCCCCCTCCACGAGGGTCGCGGTGCCGCCGCTCGAGAGGCCGACGGTGTGGTCGATCGGGGAAAGCCCGCTGTCGGGTAGAAAGTGAGCGAGCCCGGCTTCGGCCGCCGGATCCCACCCGGCGCCTTCGCACGCGTTCGACACCCCGTCGCAGATCTCCGGGGCGCCGGGGAACACCCACGACCGGAGATCGTCGCAATCGGTGCCCCCGCTGGGCACCGCGTCCGCCCCATCTCCATCCTGGTCGTGGTCGGAATTGCCGAGACAATCCGCATCGATGCCGTCATACCAGGCGTCTACCGCACCGGAGTGAACGAGGAATTGGCCGTCGTCGCAGTCCCCGCCCACCAGCACATCGGTGGAGGCGGGGATGCACAACGCAAGGCCCGCCCCCTCCGCCCCGTACCCATCGCCGTCCGCGTCGGGATACCAAGTGAGCACGCCGGTTATTCCAGGATCGTCCGCGTCTTCCAGGCCGTCGCAGTCGTCGTCGAAGCGGTTGCAGGTCTCGGTCGCGGCGGGGTGGATCTGGTTGTTGGCGTCATCGCAATCGCCGATCTGGAGCGAATAGGCGCTCGGCCGCTCGCACTGCTGCCGAGGGCGCTCCGCCAACCCAAAACCGTCGCCGTCACCGTCGAGATACCAGGTTTGTCCCGGCCTCTGATCCGCATCCGTGTCGTCACAGTCTCCCCCGACGTGCGCATAGCCGCCCAGCACCGCACACGACCGTTGCATGCCGTCGTCGCGGCCAAATCCGTCCTTGTCGGCGTCGAGATACCACTCTACCAGGTCCGCCGGCATGTCGGGATCGAGCGCATTCAGCGCGCCGTCACAGTCGTTGTCGAGGGCATCGCACACCTCGGGCGCGCCGGGATGGACCGCAGGGTTTCCGTCATTGCAGTCCGTGCCGCCGAAGGTCACGCTCACCGCGCCGTCGCCGTCCCGGTCGATACGACGCTGCAGGTCGGCGTCGGACAACGCCGGACATCCGCCGAGCATCGCAAGCATGAAGACCTTCACCGGCACTTTCTCAGGTCCATGCTGCACGACAAGGTGCGCTCCTCCCCGGCGGCCACCTGCAGGGTGCCGACCAGGACCGGATCCGTCGCCTCGAAGAAGGCCTGGATCTGGTACATTCCCGGGGCGACGTGGGCCGGCAGGGGGAAATTCCCCGCCGCGCTCTGGAGCCAAACCCGCGACACGTCGCCCTGGAGGTTGACCCGCGCGCGATCGGCGTCGATCGCCTGGACCGGCACCGCGACCGGGGCCACTTCGGGCGCCACCGGCGGTACGGCGACCCCCACGGGGGGCCTCTCCTCCGGCGGGGCACCGGGGACCGGC
The DNA here is from genome assembly GCA_947490265.1 of Pseudomonadota bacterium. Lineage (GTDB taxonomy): Bacteria > Myxococcota_A > UBA796 > UBA796 > CANLGQ01. Next base: position 14,567 of record CANLGQ010000017.1, read on the forward strand.
TCCGGCTGAGGGAGACTGGCCGCAGGGGCCGCGACCGGTGCGGGGTCTGGGCTCGCGGGAACCGGTGCAGGCCCGCGAGGGGCAGGAGCGGACCGGACTGGCGCGGGAGGGAGATCCGGGGCCGGGGAGGGCCCCCGAAAGAGAACGGCGGACGCGGCGAGGGCGACCCCGAGCGTCGAAACCCCCAGCGCGAGCGCGGCGATCCGCGGGAGCGCCCGCGGCCGCCCCTCTCCGCGAACTGCGGCGACCTCGGGCTGCGACCCGATCGACTCCCCGGTCGCGGGACGAAGGCTCGAGGGCGACGGCACGACGACGCCGACGACGACGCCGACGCCAGTGGTCCAGGTGCCGCTCGCCGTCGCCCGCGCCGAAGGTCGGCCGCCGCCGCTCCCAGAGGTCTCGAAGCGCTCGAGGAGCGCAGGGTCCCAGGGAGTCTTTCCCGGTTTGGGAGGCAGCGAGCCGAGGTCGCGTGTCCAGTCGGGGCGATCGCCGCTCCAGACCGCCCGAAGGGTGGGGCAATCGGGGATCCGCGCCTCGCGATCCGGGACGAGGGCGGCGCGGATCGCGCGCTCCATCCGGTCGGGGACGTCGGCCCGGAGCTCGCGTGCCGGCCGAACCAGTCCCTCCGCGACGTTGTTGAAGATCTCCAACAGATCATCGCCGGGAAAGGCCCGTTGACCGGTGACCAGCTCGTAGAGGACCGCGCCGAGCGAGAAAATATCAGCGCGCTGATCGACGGAGCGCGCGCTGCGGAGCTGCTCGGGGGACATGTACGCCGGCGTGCCCATCGTGGTGCCGCTGCGGGTCGCGGTGGCGGCCGCGCTCTCCTCGCCGACGATCTTGGCCAGCCCGAAGTCGCTCACCTTCGGGAGGAAGCGCCCGTCCGTGATCGCACAGAGGATGTTCGCCGGCTTCAGATCGCGGTGGATCAGCCCGCGGGCGTGTGCGGCCGTAATCCCTGCGAAGAGACCGTCGGCGAGGTCGTCGATCTGGTCGAAGGTGAGGCTCGCTTGCGCGAGGAGCTGTTCGAGCGAGGGACCGCGCACGAGCTCCATCACGAGCCCTGGGGACTCGCCGACCTCCACGACGTCCACCACCGACACGATGTTCGGATGGGCCAGCGCCGCCTGCACCTGCCCCTCCCGGAGGAGGCGATCCTGCACGTTGTGGGCGGAGATCGCTAGCACCTTCAGCGCGTAGGACACGCCGAGCTGCTGATGGAGCACCTGGTACACGACCGCCATCCCACCGTGCCCGAGCTCGCACTCAACGGTGTATCGGTTTGCGACGACGTCGCCGGCCTGGAGGCGCTTCATCGCTCGTTCTCGTTGACCAACGCCAACACGAAGCCGCCGGCCGCCAGGGCGAACGCCGCGCCCGACGACGCCGACAGCGCGCGCGACTTGGCCTGCAGGGCCTCGAGCTCGGCCAGGTCGGCCACGTCCGGATCGGCGAACGGCTTGTGCGTGGTCCACGCCCAGCCATAGAGGGCGCCCGACGCCCCGAACAGCAGGGCCGAGCCCAGGAACAGCCGGTCCCGGGTCCGCGGGCGGGCGCGGTACTCCGGCAGCGGCGCCCCCGGAGCGAGCCAGGCGGTCGCGGTGACCGCGCCCTCAGGCCCCACGAGCTGCACCAGGGTGGCCCGGTCGGTGGGGCGACGCGGACCCCTCGTACCGTCGAACGCGAGCTCTCCCTCGCGCGGCTGAGGCGGGCGCTCGGTTCTGCCTTCCGCCGACCCGAGCGCTTCGAAGGCGAGGCGGAGGGCATGCTCGGGCGGGAGCAGGTCGTCGGAGAACCGGTAGGTCGGCTCCAGGACCCGAGCGGCACGCATGGCCGAGAGCGCCTTGTCCTGCTCGCCCGCCGCATAGAGCCTGATGCCTTCCAATCGGTGGTAGTGGGCAGCCATCGGGGGGCCGACGAGGCCCCCAAGGCACGGGAGCATCAGTCGGGCATCATCGAGCGCCTGCCCGAAACCCGAGGCGTCGAGGTCGAGGTAGGCGCGCTCGGCCGTCCCCAGGCGGAGTTGCAATTCGGAAACAGCGCTGGTCGAGAGGCAGGCGGCGTTGGCCGAGGCGGACACCGCGAGCGCGAGCGCGAACATGGCTACACGATACCGCGCCAGCTGGCCCCGGCGCCACCCGCTCACGGGGCGGCGAACAGCGCTCGCAACCCGGCGAGCTGGCTCGTGGGCACCACCACGAGCAACGTCGAACCCGGTTCGAGCTGCAGATCGGCGCCCGGGTTGAAGAGATAGGTCCCATCTGCCTGTTTCACGGCGATCACGTGGGATTCGGTCAGCGACGGAAGGTTGGCCTGCACGAGCGTCTTCCCCGAGAGCGCGCTGCCCTCGGGCACGTGGATTTCCTCGATCCGCCGGTTCTGGTCGCGGTCGCGCAGCATCTCGTCGAGGAACTGAACAACGGTTGGACGCACGATCTCGCTCACCATCCGCATGCCCCCGATGCGCGCCGGCGACACGACCGAGGTGGCCCCCGCCCGGGTCAGCTTCGAGCGGCTCTCCTGAAGCACCGCTTTCGCCACGATCCGCACGCGCTCGTTGAGCGACCGCGCGGTGATGGTCACCATCAGGTTGTCGCGATCGTCGGTCAGGACGGTGATCAGCCCCTTGGCGTGCGCCAGGCCGGCGCTGAGCAGCACATCGTCGTCGGTCGCGTCGCCGACCAGGAACGGAAAATCGACCCCCAGTGCTTCGGCAGCACGCTGGATACTGTCTTCCCGCGTGTCGATCACCACGTACTCGGTGCGCGTCGCGATCAGCTCGCCCAGGACATGCTGGCCGGTCGTCCCGCATCCGCACACGATCACGTGGTCCCGCAGATCGGTGATGGCCTTGCTCATCTGGTTCCTCCGGTAGACGCCGCGCAAATCGCCCTCGACCACGAGCGCGGTGATGTTCGAAACAAGATAAATCAGGCTTCCGCTGCCGAGCAGAATCTGCGCCACGGTCCACGCGCGGGCACCGGCGACCGTATCCATCCCCTGGAGCGTCTCGCCAAAGCCCACCGTAGAGAGCGTGATGAGCGTCATATAGAGACAATCACCATAATTCCAACGGCCCTGGCCGAGGAGCCAGTACCCGGTGGACCCAACGGCCACGATGACGCCGAACATCGCCGCGCCGGTGTACACCCGGATCAGGAGCGAGCGGTGGGGCCGATCGATCGACGGTGTCATGCCGGCGGAGACTACATCACGAGCACCGGACAAGGAGCCCGTCGAACCACCCGCTCCGAGATCGAGCCGTGCCACAGGTGGCTCAGCCCGACCCGGTGATGCGACCCGACGATGAGGAGGTCGTGCTCCTGCGCGGCCTCGAGGATCTCGTGCGCCTGCGCGCCGGTCCGCACGACGGCTTGGCCCCGGCTGGCGGGGACGACCGCCGCAGCCATCTCGGCCTCGAGCCGCTGCTGGTAGAGCGTCCCGAGTTCGACCCAGTCCTCGGCCATTCGGATGGCGTGCACCGTCGGCTCCCAACCCGGGGAAGTCGGCTGGCCGGGCTGGACGAACAACGCGTCGATCACGTGAATCCCGAGTCGCGCGGCCCAACCCTCGGCGCTCGCGAGGTTGACCGCGGAGGCCTCGTTCAGGTCGACCCCGACGAGCACCCGAAGGGGGGCCTCGGCCGCGAGTCGGGGGTGTTCCGCGTGCATCACCAGGGTGGGCACGCCCGAGCGGGCGACGAAGCGCTCGGTCACCGACCCCGCCCACACCCGGGCGATGCCGGTTCGCGCGTGGGTGGTGAGGATCGCGAGGTCATACCCCTCGCCGAAAGCGGCGAGCTCGGTCCAGGGATCGCCATGCTCCACCCTGGCCCTGCCGCGATGGGCGTCGGGCACCTCGGCGAGCGCGGACTCCAGCCGATCGGCGAGGCCCGCGTCCACCGCGACCCACTGGGCGCGGAGCGCCGCGACCAGCTCGTGGGGCAGCTCATGCCAGCTCGGAAAGATCTCCGGGGGCCGGCTGCACAACAGGTCGATCTTCCCGCCGAGCCGAATCGCCCAGGGGAGCACCCGATCGAGGACACCGCGGGGGTCGTGCTCCGGATCCCACAGGTCGATAGGAACGAGGATCCGCATGGTGCCTCCTCGCCCTCTCCGTAGGACCCGTCCTCCGTCGCGTCGAGCGGCCTCGGGCTAGGATGCCGCCATGCGCACCCTGACGATCCCGCGACCCGATGACTGGCACGTCCACCTTCGCGACGGCGCCATGCTCGCGTCGGTCGCCCCGTTCTCGGCCGGCTTCGGGCGAATTCTGGCGATGCCCAACCTGGTTCCGCCGGTCGACACGGCAGCGGCAGCCCGCGCCTACCGCGCACGGATCGCCGCGACCGGCGCCCCGTTCGCGCCCCTTCTCGCGACCTACCTGACCGACCGAACCGATCCCGACGACCTGGAGGCGGGTTTTCGGGCAGGCGATCTCGTCGCCGTGAAGTGGTACCCGGCCGGTGCCACCACCCACTCCGATCGCGGGGTGACCGATGTGCGCCACGTCGCCGCCGTCCTGGAGCGGATGGCGGCGATCGGCCTGCCGCTGCTGGTGCATGGGGAGGTTACCGACCGGCGGGTCGACATCTTCGATCGGGAGCGCGTTTTCCTGGAGACGATCCTCGGACCGCTCCTCGACCGCCTGCCGGCGCTGCGCTGCGTGGTGGAGCACGCGACCACCCGCGACGCGGTGGCCTTCGTGCGATCCCGGCCGAACACCGCGGCGACGATCACCCCGCACCACCTGTGGTGGAATCGGAATGCGCTCTTCGAAGGGGGACTACGACCTCACGCCTACTGCCTGCCGGTGCTCAAGCGGGAGGAAGATCGACAGGCGCTCCGCGCGGCAGCCACCGGCGGCGATCCACGGTTTTTCGCCGGCACCGACTCGGCCCCGCATCCCGTTCACAAGAAGGAGGCGGACTGCGGCTGCGCGGGCGTGTTTTGCGCGCCCACCGCCATTGCGGCCTACGCCCAGGTCTTCGACGAGGAACAGGCGCTGGACCGACTCGGCGGCTTCCTTTCCCAGCATGGCGCAGCGTTCTACCGCCTTCCGGTTTCCGCCGAGACGGTCCAGATCGAGGAGCGCGCCTGGACACCGCCCGAATGCATTGCGATCGAAGGAGGGACCGTCCGGGTGTTTCTCGGGGGGGAGACGCTGCGCTGGGCCGTGTCGGGCTAGACTGGAACCGCCGGGGCCGACCGCGGTCCGTCCTCCTGGAGTCTCTGAACCGATGTTCTTGCTCGCGCTGGGCCGCTCGTCCGACGCCGAGCTGGTCCGCCGGTTTCAGACAGGAGACCGACGTGCGTTCAACGAGATCGTCCTCCGGTACCAAGACCGGATCTACCGCCTGTGCGTCCGCTGGCTCGGCGACGCCGCGGTGGCCGAGGAGACGGCACAGGACATTTTTGTCGCGCTTTTTCGCGCTTTACCAAGCTTTCGGGGCGAAGCCCTGCTGTCGACCTTCGTGTTCCGCGTCGCCGTCAACCACAACAAGAACCGCCGCGCCTACCGCCGCCGCCGACACGACGGCCAGCACGAACCGGTCGACGCCCCGGCGACCGAGGACCGACCCGGGCGCCAATTCGCGGCCGATCAGCCCGACGCCGCCGACGCCGTGTTCCGCACCCAGGCCGAGCGGCTCGTTCACCAGGCCCTGGATATGCTGGACGAAGAGACGCGGCAGATCCTCCTGCTGCGCGACGTGGAAGACTTGCCCTACGAGGAGATTTCGGAGATCCTGGACTTGCCCAGAGGCACCGTCAAAAGCCGCCTGCACCGCGCCCGCGCCCAACTCGCGGTGGTGCTCGGCCGGCAGCTCGCGCCTGAGGATGTGAACGGATGAAGCCCCCTCAAATGTCACTCGATGCCTGGGAACGCCTGTCGGCCTTCCAGGACGGGGACGTGTCGCAGGAGGAGGCCGACGCGTTGACCGAGGCGTTGGCGAACGATCCCGCCCTGGCCGAGGCGCTGTGCGCGCTCCGCGCCCAGACCGCCGCCCTCGGCGTTCCGCTGGCGGCTCCCGCCGGTTTTGCCGATCGCGTGCAGGCCGCGGTGGAGCACGAGCCGATCCCGGCGAACGGCCGGTGGTGGGCGCGAGTCGACGTGGCGCTCGTGGCGGTCGCCGCCGCGGCGGTGTTGTGGGTCGCGATCCCCTGGTCCCCCTCCGGCGACGAAGCGCCCGCGCAACACGGCACCGGTCCGGTTCGCGCCCAACCCCTGCCTCCCCCCGCAGCGCTGCCCCCCGCGGCCCCGGCCAACGCGGTCGCTCCGCCCCGGCCCGCCCCGCCGAGCAAGCCCGCGCCGACGCCCGACGCGCTGTCTGGCGAGGGCACCGCGCCCGAGCCGGTCGTGGTGCCGGTGCCCGAAGGTCCCGGCGGCACACCCGATCCCGAGCCGGCCTGGGTCACCCAGGCAGGCTACTCGCTCCAGGCATCCGACCCGGCGGTGTTCGGCCGGCTCAAGTCGGCGGCGGCCCGGCTCGGCGCCCGCCTCGAAGACGCCAACGGCAACCCGGCCACGCTCGGCACCTCGGGGGCGGTGTTCCTGAGAATCCCGGCCTCCCGGCTGTCCGAGCTGAACCGCGAGCTCACCGGGATCGGGGCGGTGAAGTCCCACAGCGACCCCGAGTCGCTGGTCGGCGACACGCTCGAGGTGCAGATCAACGTGCTGCTTCGCTCGGACCCCTGAGCGTCCACACCGCCAGGAAGGTGGGGTCAGACGCCGGGTCGTTCAGGAGCAAGGTCCCCGACCACGGGCGCCCGTCGCGGACGACCAGCGGCGGCAGCGACGCGCGCTCGACCTCGGCCCGGGGCACCACCGCCAGCCAGCCCGTCGCCCGGGGATGCTGTCGCGCCCCGAGGGCGAGCGCGATCCGGCCGAAGGTGAGCCGCGCGTTCACCTCGACGACCGGTCGCAGGCGCAACTCGCCCTCCTGCCGGTAGATCAGGGCGTCCACGCCGTAGGCGCCGCCGGGATCGACCGCGGCCGCCGCGGCGTCGAGCGCCTGGGCGACGCGCGCCTCCTGAAGAAACCGGCGGATCGAAGCCGGCAGCCCGGTGGTCCACCGGCCGGTCAGGTGGCCCGCCCATGCGCCCCCGACCACCGAGAAGCGGGTGATCCCCAGGCGACGCCCATCCTCAGCGAGGATCGACAGATCGAGCACGCCGTCGACCCAGCGCTCCACGACGACCGCGCCCTGGGCGGCGACGAACCGGTCGACCCACTTCCGGTGGCCGGGCCCGAGCGGGCCCTCGCCGCGGATCCGGTCGCGTCCGCCGGCGCTGTACAGCGCCTTGATCACCCACGCGGGTCGGCTCGCCACCGCCTCCGCCGCCTCGTCGGCACTCCGGACGACCGACGGTCGATCCAGGGGGTCGAGCCCTGGGATCTCCCGATCGCACCACCAGGCCCGGGACAGCCGCTCGACGTGACCTGCGGGCGGGACCACCCCGAGGATCGCCCCGGCCCGCCGACTCCAGCCCCACGGCCGATGCCGACGCACCGGCCCATCGGGCTCCGTCACGAACGCAGGGAGCGAGAAGCCCGCCTCGAGCATCCGCTTCTGCCATTCCACCCCGGGAACGCGCGGTACGAGGACCTGATCGTCGCGCCCGGCGAGCACGGCCGGCAACACCGCGAGGTCAGCCTCGAACGCAGAGAGAAGCCCGGCCGGGGTGGCGCCGCGCACCTCGTACTCCACCGCGGGGTTGAACCAGTAGAGGTCGGGGGACCGCCCCCGCGAGGCCCCGAACGTCGCCACCCGGTCCACGAATTCGGGCGGGAAACCTGCAGCGGCGCGCCCGTCCGCGTCGAACGCCCCGGTGCCCCGAGCGCGATGTGGACCGAGCGGGGGCCGGAGGGCGGCCCGGTAGGTCTCGAACAGGTCGCCGTCGGGGTTCCACGCGCGGAACCAGTGGAGGCCGTGCTTCACGTGGCGGATCTCGTCCGCGTAGACCCGGTCGAGGACGGCGGCGGTCTCGGCGTCTCCCGCGGCCCGGAACGCGCCCGCCCACTCCCGGGAAAAGTCCAGGTTGGCCTGCTCGAGGGTGAGGGCGAGGGCCGCCACGAACCGGCTGGGGTCGTCGATGGGCGACAAGGCGTCCCAGAAGTAGGCCCCGACCGGCTCGCTGCCCAGCGCCACGCCGGTTCGGGCCAACTGGTCGAGGTAGGCCACGAGGTGCGCCTGCTCCTCGGCCATCACGCCGCTGAGGCCCCGTCGGAAGGCCCGCGGCGTGTCCGGGAAGCGGAGGATCGCGAGCGCCATGAGTTCGAGGGCGAGCAGCTCGTGGTTCGCGAAGAGATGCAGCACCCGCCCGCGCTGAGCGGCGGTCCCCAGCTGGCCGAGCTTCGGGGCGCGCGCCGACCCACGGCGGTGAAAGCGCAGCTCCGGCGGACGCCCCGGCTCGGAAGGGACGGCGAACGCCCAGGACGGATCGTCGAAAGCCGGTGGTTCTAGCAGCTTTTCGGCCAGGGTCTGCCCGACCAGCACCTGCTCGGCCCAGGCCTGCAGCGAGCTCATGCCGGGTCGGGCACCAGCCAGCGGGCGATGAACCGCTGGGTCAACCCGAACGGCACGTAGCGGCCCAGCATCGCGCGCATCCAGGCATTCGGGCCCACCGGGTGACGAAACGCCGACTTCTTCGCCTCGACGAGCCGAGTCACCAGGTGGGCGACCTCGACCGGGTCGCCGGCGGAGCGCTCGACCATGGCCCGCACCGACTTGTCCAGTGACCGCACGTAGGGGGCCCACGGGCTGTCGGGATCCTGGGCATTCCGCGCGATCCGCCGGTTTCGCGTGAAGATGTCGGTCTTGAACTGCGCGGGCTCCACCAGGGTGAGCTCGATGCCGAACAGCGCCAGCTCGTGCCGCCAGCTCTCGCTCATGCCCTCCAACGCCCACTTCGACGCTGCGTACACCCCGACGCCCGGCAACCCGATCCGCCCGGACATCGACCCGACCATGATGACTTTTCCGCTGCGGCGCTGCCGCATGGCCGGAAGGACGGCCTTGGTGAGCGCCCACGGCCCGAGGACATTGGTCTCGAGGACCTGGCGGAACTCGTCCTCCTCGACTTGCTCGAGGAACCCGCCGAGCGCCACCCCGGCGTTGTTCACCAGCGCGTCGATCCGACCCTGCTCGTCGAGGATCCGCCCGATCGCCGCATCTCGTTGGCTCGCCTGGTTGACGTCGAGCGCGAGTGGGTGAATCGGCAAACCCCGACCGGCGGCCGCGAGCTCCTCAGCGCAGCCCGGATCCCGCAACCCGGCGTAGACGACGTGCCCTCTTCGGGCGAGCTCCACCGCGGAGAGGAGCCCGAAGCCGGATCGGCAGCCCGTGACCAGGACGACTTGCGACATGGGCGCCTCTATCCCGGCGGACCCGGCGGTGGCGCCCAACCGGCACAGTCGCGGTGAAAGGTGACCGTTTCCCCGACCGCAACCCCGGCGAGCGAGGTGGCGGTCAACGGATCGCCCCGGGCATCGAAGGTGACCGCGAGCACCAGGCCGGGCGCCGTGTGCTGGGTGGCGACCACCCGGCCCTCCGACCACGACCAGCTGGTGGTGACCTCCGCCCCGCGGCGGGCCGCCACGGCTCGGCCCGCAGCGTCGCGCACGAAGGTCTCCGACCCGTGCTGGATCGGCCGATCGGCGGAATCGAGCGTCCAGATCGTCTGTTCCCGCGCTGAGTCCGAGCGAGCGTAGCGCGTTTCGAGCGTGAGCCGGCCCGGAGCCCAGGTGGTTGTTTCCCGCCGGTCGACGCCGAGGTCGGACCGCCATTCCTCATGGACCGCGAGCCGCCCTGTCGGGTCGTAGCCGAACCGCTCCTCCTCCCAGCTCTGATGGCCGGGCTGCTGCAGCGCCACGGTCGTCAGGCGTCCGGCCGGATCGCGGATCCACCACTCCCGCGCCACGAGCTCCCCCGATCGCACGGTGATGGTCGCACCGCAGATCGACGGCGCGGTGTGCTCCCACGCGAGCGACCCCAGGAGGAGCCAGTCCACCGCTGCGAGACCACTCAACCGTCCTCCTATTGCGGGTTGAAACGCACCGCCGCCCTCCTGGTGCTTAGCTTCCATTCATGCAGAGCGACCCCGACGCGCGCATCGAGCTCGAGTTGCTGCGCCTCGGCCATGTGGTGCGGGTGATCCGCCTCGCCGCCCCGACCGTGACCCTGGGTCGCGACGTGGCGAACACCGTGGTGATGCTCGACGAAGACGTGTCCGGTAACCACGCCGTCCTGACCCACGGGCACGACGGGCTGCGGATCCGCGATCTCCGCAGCACCAACGGGACGTTCCTGAACGGTGCCCCGGTGGCGACCGAAGCCGCGGTGGTCGACGGCGACATCGTGCAGCTCGGCGGAACCTGCGCGCTCCGGATCCGGAGGGTCGCCGCTCCCAGCGACGCGGCGTTCGCCCTGGCCGACCTCACGGCGGGCACGATGCATCGGATCGACGGCGACCGCTGCGTGATCGGGAGTGGGCCGGCCTGTCAGGTCGAGATCCCCGATGGGCCCGGTTTTGCAGCCGCCTTGTCCCTAGCCGACGGCGAGGTGTGGCTCGACGCCGAGGCGGACGCCGGCCCGATCGCCGCGGGCGCGACGTTTCAGGTCGCCGGGCACACCTTCCGGCTGGAAGTGGTCGAACAGCTGAGCATGCACGTCACGCAAGGCGGGACATTGACCGCCTCCCCGTCGTACGCCCTGTCGGTCGCGCTCGACGGGCCGGGCGGGCCGGTGGCCCAGCTCTCCGACCCTCGGGGGACGCTGCACCACACCGTCGGCGCGGAGAACCGCGCAACGCTGCTCTATATGCTCGCTCGCCGCCGAAAGGAGGACCTCGAACATGGCGAGCCGGAGGCGACCGCAGGCTGGATCGACGACGAGGAGGTGATGATCGGGGTGTGGGGGCGGGCAGCGCTCCACCAGGCCACGAGCAACTGGTCGGTGCTCCTTCATCGCCTGCGCCGCGAGCTCGACGAAGCGGGCTTCGATCCGTCCATCATCGAGAAGCGTCGCGGTGCGGTGCGGCTCCGGCTCCGCCACATCGAGCTCGGAGGTCAGGCAACCTTCGACTCCCATCGGCCCCCCGCCGCGTGACGCGGCTACCAGACCCGTTCGATCGGGTCTGCATGCCGCCGCGGCGCCCCGCGGGAATCGACCCACTCCACGTCGGGGAGGGAGGCGCCCCGGGCTCAGCAGCGCGAAGAGGAGTCCGTTCGTGTCTACCAGTACGGTCACGCCCAGATCACCGGTCGCGCCGATCGTCTGCGCCCGGGGTGAGCAGGAAACCCTCCTCCAGCGGGGCGTCGAAATCGTCGGAAATCCAGCCCTTTCCCCTGAGCGCTCCGAGCACGCGAGGCGCATTCGGCCCACCGACGGCGATGGGAACGAGTCGCACCACCGGGTGTCCGGCGCGCGCGATGATCACGTCCTCCCCAGCTTCCGCGCGGTCGAGCAAGCGGGAGATCTGCGTCTTGGCCTTCAGGAGGTTCACCTGAATCGAAATCGACGCCACTTGACCAAAAGGGTACTCCCGCCTAGTCAACCGGGCAAGCCGACCCCGGACCCCCCCCCGTCAGCTCGGGCCGATCCGCATCGTCAAGAGCTCCACCCGATCGGCAGTCGCCACGGCGAGCCAACCGTTTGCAGCCACCATATCCTTGATAGGCGCGGGGAAATCCTGCTCGATCAACAAGGCCCCGCTCCGCGCGCACCACACCCGGAGGATCCGATCGTGCCCCGCGCTGGCCAGGAAGCGGCCCCCCGCCAACCACTTCAGCGCCGACACCTCGCCTTCGTGGGCGGGTAACCGACGCAATTCGTGTCCCTCGACGTCGAGCACCACGACCGCCTCGCGGCCTCCTGCGGCGATCGGCGCTCCGCCGAGCGCCACCGCGAGGGCGTGGATCTCCCCGAGATCGGTCGCCACCACCCAGAGTCGCTCGAAATCATCCAGTCGATAGGCCGCGATTTTACCGCCCTCGGTGCCGACGGCGAGGTGGTCGCCCTCGGGCGAGAGCGCGGAGCGCGACACGGGGTCGTCGTCGATGGTGTCGATGGTGCCGTGGTGGTCGCCCCGAAGGTCCACGAACACCGGCCGCTCCGTCCACAAGGCGAATTGCCGATCGCTCGCCTCGAACCCTTCCAACCCGGCCATCGGCTGATGGACGAACCCCGCGGCTGCGCCGTCGGGATCCCAACGCGTCACCAGGTTCCCGTCCCACACCGCCAGTCGGCCATCGGGCCCAAACCCGAGCTCGCTGAACGACTCCGGCTCCCGCTGGCTGGCGAGGGCCACCTCATGGCCATCGGACACCGCCCACAGTCGGAGCTCGCCACTCTCGGCGATCGCCGCAAGTTGTTCCCCGTCGGGGGAGGCCGCCAGCTCGTGGATCAGGCCGGCCGGATAGGGGCGCCAGTTGCGCCCTGGGATCAGCTCCAACGGGGACGGCGACACCCGCGGCCACACCCTCCGGCCCGGGTGGCGCAGCGACACGGCAAACTGGAAACCCGGTCGCTCCCAGGCCTCCACCGGACCCGCCTGAGACTCGATCACCGGAACGAGGTGCAGTTCGGTGTCCGAGGTGGCCTCGGCCGTGGCGTCGTCGGAACCCACGCTCGGGTGCGACCCGAACGCCACCACCCAGCACGGGCGCTCCGACAGATCGACGGTGGCCGCGAACCGCTCGGGGTAGCCCCACGGGCCGAGCAGCTGCGCCACCAGCTCCGGCGCGCAGGCGGAGGGGAAGAGCGAGGCCGGGAAGTCGTCGATCTCGAGCTCGACCTCGACCACCTCCGACGGTGCAGCACCGGACCGGTTGGCCCACACCGCGCCGACATGCTCCGGCTCCAGCCCCCGGTCCATCCACGCCCACATCGCGTCTTCGGTGACGACCCGGCGCACATCGAGCACTTTCACCTGGAGGGCCACGTCGCGGATCGGGCCCACGAGATCGAACAACCGGTCGAGCCCCGCGGGGGGGGCATCCGGTTCCACTGGCCCGGCGCGATGACGCACGCTGCCGAACCAGCGCATCAGATGGCGGACGATCTCCCCGGCTAGAGCGCGCGTGCCGTCGCCGAGCTCCCCCACGTCGCCGTCGAGCCGCACCCCGCCGCCCCAGGTGTCGAGGTGCCCCTCCCGGAGCGCGGCGGCCGGCGGCAGCCAGATCACGCCGTCCCACCGGGCCGCCGCAGGCGATCCGGGGAGATCCCACGGGGCGGGGGCCTCTTCCCACTGCGGTTCCGCGGGATCAAACTCCGGATTCGCGCTGTCCACCCAGGCGAGCTGCACGCCGTCGGTCTCGGCGTACAGCCCGACCAGGCTCGACGGCACCCCGTCCAGGGAGGTGGCGGGCGGGAAGAGGTGGAACACCCGGATTTCGACTCGGGGGTGCCGCTTCAGCGCCTCCACGAGGCCAAGCAGCGCGTCACGCCAGGTCAAGCTAGTCCTCGCCGTCCTCGTCGGACTGTTCCATCAGCTCGCCAA
>CANLGQ010000018.1 GCA_947490265.1 Pseudomonadota bacterium
GAGTCTCCCCCCTGGACCCCCCTCGGGGTCGCACTTCGTGCTACCGTGCTCACCCCGGGCTCAATCGCCCGGCGACTACCGCGAACACTATTCAACCCGTCCACCGAATCGGATCAGGCCCAACCCTCGTCCCCGTCCTGAATGAGGGCGACTCGGCTGGATCGTACTTCTACCTCGAATTCCGCTCGACAGACTACACCGGCTCCTGTGACGACGAGGTGTGCTGCTACGTGTATGTGGCGCTCGACGGCTACACCGGGGAGCAATTCGCGCTCGACAGCGGGCGGACCTTCGGCTTTCACGTTCCCCAGGGCACCGCCACCGGCTTCTCGAGCTGCCTCGACAACGGCTTCGACCCGGCGGATCCAGCCTGGGGAGGCCTGGATCCGTTCGAGGCCTGGACGAACGAGTCCCTCGGGTGGGGGGTGACGATCGGCGGCGACCCCTCGTCCACCGTCACCGAGTGGACGGGCATGGACGACCCGTACCTGCAGATCCTCGGCGGAGAGTTCCTGAGCGCGAGCCTGGATTCTGCGGACACGCTGTACTTCCAGGCGTGGGCCACGGATGCCTCCATGGAGATCCAGGACGACGCCCCGCTGGATCGGCTGACCTACGTGGATTCTTATGGGGCGCTCGTCAGCGGCTACTACGAATTCGACGTGATGGTGCACTTCGACCCGTAGGGACGGGCTTGGCTTTCGCGCCACGGACTTGATCTCGCGGCAGGCCGCATCGTCGTGGTAGGCTTCGCTACCGAGTTTCCTCCTCGGTGCGGGAGTCTCCATGCGTGAGCAAATTACCCAGCCGCGAGCTACCACATTGGCCACACCGGCCACCCCGGCTGCGTCGGCCGTTGCCCCTGCGCAGGGGCCCACCAACTCGGGCATGGCGGCCGCGATGAACGACCCGGTGGTTCAGGAGGCGGTGGCGGCGGGCGTCGACCCGCAGGACGTCGTGCTGTACCTCACGCTGAACAACACCACGCACGACAAAACCGAGTTGCCGGAGGCACTTTCTGCGCTCAAGATGGCCGAGCAGGAAGGCCTCGGGCACCGCGAGCTGCTTCCGGTCTCCGACCCGTACTGGTCCGAGCCGAGAGAGGGCGACGTTCGGTACTCGGATCCGAGCTACGCCCACAGTTTTGGCGAGGACGCCAAGGACCGCCTCCAGTTCTGGCACGGAGACGACACGCTCCAACCGGGCCAGGTGCGCGCGGGCGGGGACGTGCTGTCGCTCGGGACGAGCTCGGTCGACAGCTCGGATCCCGCGGCCGCCGATCGGGCCCGTGCCGACTGGCGAACGGCGCTGCTCACCGTCGGCATGAGTGAGGGGTATGCCGACAAGGTGGTCCAGGCGCTCCTCCAAGACGCCAACGGCGACTTCCGTCGCCTCGCGTCCGGCGACGGGGCGACGAACGAGCTGATCCAGTACGCCATGGCGATGTACCGGTCGGAGATCGGCGAGATCGACATCACCGACGTCGTGTTCTCGGGGCACCACTACCAGGGGTGGGAGGGCGCGCCGACCGACTACGCGCAGGGGATCTGGGGCGAGATTCCCGGCGCATCGGCGAGTGAAGCGCACTACGACGACACCCTCGACTTCTTCGGGCTGCTCGACGTGGCCGCGCTCAAGGTTGCGTTTCCGAAGGCCTACGCGAAGGTCAAGGCCGTGCAGTTCGCGGCCTGCAACACCAATCGCCTCGGGCTCGACGACGGCGGGGGCGGGGTTCAGACCACCGACCAGTTTCTCCAAGGGAGTTTCGAGAACATCGAGATGGCGTCGTATTGGACGACGCTCGCCCCGATTGCGGCGGTCGGATTCGAGACCAACGGCGAGTTCCTGCTCGACAGCGCGCGGCAGCAAGATGGCAACGACGCTGCGGCGCGCGACGCGCGGCACAATCCGGCGGGGCTCAAGCGGTCGCTGCTCGATGAGAACGGCGTGCTGTCGCCGATCACGATGAAGACGAACCGATCCAGCTACGCAGGGGACGGCATCAACGGTCTGCGCGGGACCTCGACGAAGGAATTCGACGAGCGCACCGATCTCGCCGACCACGTGTTCACCGGCGAAACGCTGCCCGACCAAACCAAGGAATGATCCTCGCGTCGCTCGACTGCTCGCTCGTCGCCTGGGAGGCAGACGGGCGGGTGTGGTGGGTGCGGGGTGCGGGTGCGGGTGCGGCGATCGCGACCGCTGGACCGGCCGATCAGCTCGGGTTTTCCCGGGACGGCGGGCTTTGGATGCGGGTGGGGTCCGAGGCCGGCGCGCGCGCGGTCCGGTTCGACGTCGACTCGGGTCGGCAGGCCGTCGTCCCCCATCCGGTCCTCGCGGTGGCGGCCGGAGGGGGCCTCGACGGCGCGGTGCTGGCCACCGCGGAGGGGATCCGCTGGTGGGACGGCCGGGCGCTGCAGGTGGTGAGCACCGACGCCCGGGATCGGTCGCCCGCGGTGCATCCGCGCGATGCGCTGATCGCGTTCCAGCGTGGCGGGCAGGCGATCGGCGTCCACGTTCAGGTGGAGGGCGGCTTTCAGCGTGGCTCGGAGCTCGCGTATTTTCGGGGCCGGGCGGACTGTGACGGCCTCGCGTGGACGCAGCGGTCGCTCGTCGGGTTGTGTGGCGGCGCCGCGGTGTCCGGCACGCGCAACGGCGAGCTGTGGACCCTGGGTCCGGCGACGACCCTCACCACCGGTGATGAGCGGATCCTAGCGGATACCGTAGGCTTTACCTGGGACGGGAAGCCCCTGCCCGCGCCGACGCAGGGAGCGATCTGCCACGCCGCGGACGGCTACCGGCTGGCCACCGTCGCCGACGGCACCGTGGCGTTCACCGTCTGGTCACCCTGACGCGACCCCGACCGCGCCTCCCGGCGGTCGGATATGCGACAATGCCGCCAGTCTGGGCGGTTGCTCTCGCGGGAGTGGTTGTGGTCCATCGGACGGGGCTGTTCCGGATACCTGGCGGCGATACAGCGTTTGTTGCAGACGCAGTGAACCGGCTGGCCCCTATGGGGATCGATCACCAGGTCCCCTGGCCCGGCGGAGGGCTGACCTGGCTTCGCTGCTTTGCCGGTGGATCCGTCGTCGTCCACACCTGGCCCGAGCTCGGGCTCGCCTCGGTCGACGCCTACGGCTCCACCGCCGCGCTGTCGGAGCTGGCTGGCCTCGGGTGGGTCGGGTGATCACCGCCTCGTGCCCGAGCTGCGGTGCGCCGGTCGCTTTCCGTCACGCCTCTTCGCAGAGCGCGGTGTGCGCGAACTGCCGGAGCCTCGTCGTGCGCACCGACGCCGGGGTGCGCGACGCCGGCAAGGTCAGCGCGTTCGTCCGAGAGCTCTCTCCCCTCCAAATCGGGACGCGCGGGAAGCACGAGGCGCGGGCGTTCGAGATCATCGGCGTGGTGCGCCGCGGGCGGCCGGGCGTGCGCTGGAACGAGTGGCATCTGCTGTTCGACGACGGCCTTCGGGCCTGGCTCGGAGAGGGGAACGGCGAGTACGCGATCTACGACCCGACGCCGACCCGATCGATCGAGATGGCCGACCTCCGTCCCGGCGGAAAACTCGACCTGGGCGGCGAGACGTGGTGGATCATGGAGGTGGGCGAGGCCGAGGTGATCGCCGCCGACGGGGAGCTGCCCGATCTCCAGGGCACCGGACCTCGGCCCTACGCGGATCTGCGCGCGCGAGGGGGACGACTGGCCGCGACGCTCGACGGAGAGGCCCTGTGGGTGGGCCCGACGGTCGAACTCGGCAAGCTGTCCCTCGACCAGACCCGCCCCATCGCGGGGTGGTCGGATCCCGATGTGCGGGCGGCCTTGGTGGGCGCCGATCTCGCGGGCGTCCGCGCCGTGGCCTGCCCGAGCTGCACCGCGCAGCTCCCGCTGACGACCGACGTGGCCTCGATCGTCTGCAAGTTCTGTGGGGCCATCCTCTCCGTCGAGGATCTCGGGCCCGAGCTCCAGGCCGCGATGACCGGTCAGGCCGACGGCGTGCAGCGGTTCGAGGAGAGGCTGCTCCTTCCACTCGGAACGCGGGGAAAGCTCGACGGCATCGCGTGGCAGGTGATCGGCGCCATGGAGCGGGCGGTCGATAACTCTTGGGGTCACTGGCCGTGGATCGAGTATTTCCTGTACAATCCGTGGCACGGGTTTCGCTGGCTCGTTCACGACGGAACCCAGGGCCATTGGGTGCTCGCCGAACGGCTGAAGGACTACCCCGAGGTGGTGGCCCGAACCGCGCGGCATGACGGGCACCGGTATCGGCGATTCAACGCCGGTACAGCCGAAGTTGTGAACGTTCTCGGGGAGTTCACCTGGCAGGTGGCCACCGGAGAGAGCGCTCAGGTCGCGGATTATGTAGACCCTCCCTGGGTTCTCTCGACCGAGCGGTCGAACGGCGAGGTGGCCGGGTCGATCGGCCGGTGGCTCTCGGCCGACGAGGTCGCCCGGGGATTCGAGATCCGCATCCGACCGCAGCACGGGATCGCTCCGTCCCAACCGAACCAATTCGAGACTCCCGCCTCCATCCGGACGGTGGCCGCCCTCGCGTTGGGAGCCATCGGCCTGGGCGCGGCCACCTTCGCCGGGCAGGCCGTGACCGAGGCGCCGGCCGAGCTCGCGCAGGCCCGCTTCGCGGTCGGGAGCAGCGACTCCGTGGAGACGTTCGTGACCCGGCCGTTCGACGTGCCCGCCGGAAGCCGGAACCTGACGGTCGATGTGGCTGGTTTGACGCCTGAAAA
The DNA here is from genome assembly GCA_947490265.1 of Pseudomonadota bacterium. Lineage (GTDB taxonomy): Bacteria > Myxococcota_A > UBA796 > UBA796 > CANLGQ01. The sequence goes on from CANLGQ010000018.1 coordinate 4,740, forward strand.
ATCCCTTGTGTATCCGGCGCTCGTCAACCTCGAGACCGGCGAAGCCACCTTGCTCGACATCGGGGGTCGCACCGAGGGGACGGGCTGGCTGTGGCGGCCGTCTGCCGGACCGTGGGTGGTGCGCCTCGAGGTCGCGCGGGGCTCGGTGCTGTCGGACGCCGGGCGCTCGGTGACGGTCGCCGTGAACACGGGTCGAACCTGGAAGTGGCCGTCGCTGTGGCTCGTCGGGATCGGGATGTTGTCGGTCGGGGCGTGGGCCGCGGGCCGGGCTCAGTTCGAATCGCAGCGCTGGAGTGACGCCGATGAATAGCGTGCCGGCCCTCTTGCGGCTGTGGACAGCCGTGGCCGTGTTCGGCGCGCTGTTGAGCGTCGGCGCCGCGGCGACCGGGTATGTGCCGTCCGGTGGGGTATCGACGGTTTTGCCGGTGAGTGTGCGTAACAATCCCGCTTCGTGGCGTCCGGTGTATGCGGGCTGGTCGGGTTGGCATTCGCCGTCGTCCACGGGGGGCGGCGGCTTCGGGTTTGGCAAGTGACGGGGGAAACATGAACTTCGAGATCTTCAAGTCGGTGGTGATCTACAGCGTGTTCGGCATGGGCATGTTCGGCGTCGCCTTCGTGCTCATGGTGCGGATGACCCCGTTCTCCGTCCGAAAGGAGATCGAGGAGGACCAGAACACCGCGGTCGGGATCGTGCTCGGATCGGTCATCTTGGGCCTGGCCCACATCATCGCCAGCGTGGTCCGCGGGTGAAGCAGCGCGCGCGCCTGGGCTGGGTGCTCTACGCCTCGGTCCTGGTCATCGCCACCTGTGGCCTCGTCTACGAGCTCGGCGCGGGGGCGATGGCGACCTACCTCCTCGGCAACTCGGTCACCCAGTTCTCGCTGGTGATCGGGACCTACCTGTCGGCGATGGGCATCGGAAGCTGGCTATCCCGATACATCGAGCGCAACCTGCTCGCTCGGTTCGTCGAGATCGAGGTCGGGGTGGCGCTGATCGGCGGCTTCCACGCGCCGATCCTGTTTTGGCTGTTCGCCTGGTCGCCGGCGTTCTCCTTCGTGCTGTACGGCCTGGTCGCGCTGATCGGGGTGGGCGTGGGCCTCGAGATCCCGCTGCTGATCCGGATCCTCGAGGGCCGCTCCGAGCTCCGCGAGTTGGTCGCCCGGGTGCTGTTCCTCGACTACGCCGGCGCCCTGATCGGCAGCGTCGCGTTCCCCCTCCTGCTCGTGCCGCAGCTCGGGCTCCTGCGGACCTCGCTGGCCTTTGGCCTCGCGAATGCGGCGGTCGCGCTGTGGGGGACATTCCTGTTCGGCGAGGAGGAGCCCCCCGCTCGACGGGCGTGGCTCACCGCGCTGGCCGCCACCGCGGTGCTCGTGCTCTCGCTCGGCCTCGTCGGGGCGGGCGCGTTCGAGGCCAGTGTCGAAGCGAGGTTGTTCGCCGATCCCGTTGTGTTTCGCACGGTGACGCCCTACCAGCAGCTCGCGGTGACGGCGCGCGGCGGCGACGTTCGCCTGTTCCTGAACGGCGCGCTTCAGTTCAGCTCGGTGGACGAGTACCGCTACCACGAAGCGCTCGTTCATCCGGCCATGATCGCCCACGAGAACCCCCAGGCGGTCCTCGTGCTCGGGGGCGGCGACGGCCTCGCGGTCCGGGAGGTGCTCCGGTATCCGAGCGTGGAGCACGTGACACTGGTCGACCTGGATCCCGTCGTCACCCGGATCTTCCGGGAACGCTCCGATCTCGCCGCGCTCAACCACGACAGTCTCAACGACCCGCGGGTGTCCATCGTCAACGCCGACGCGTTCACGTGGCTCGCCGAGGCCCGGGACACCTACGACGTCGCGATCGTCGACTTCCCGGATCCCAACGACTACGGGCTCGGGAAGCTCTACACGACCCAGTTCTACCGGCTGCTGTCCAGCCACCTCGCTCCCGGCGGGGTGAGCGTGGTGCAGGCGACGAGCCCGATGTTCTCCCCGAACGCCTATTGGTGCGTGGTCCGCACCCTCGAGCACGAGGGCTTCGGAACGCGCCCCTACCACGTCTACGTGCCGGCGTTCGGGGAATGGGGGTTCATCCTCGCGGCACCGGGCGTCGTCCCGCCCACGACCGGGTCGCTCCCGCCGGAATTGCGCTTCCTCGACCGCGACACGCTGGGCCCGATGTTCGTGTTCCCGCGCGACATGGCGCGTCGGGACGGGCCCATCCAGCGGCTGGACAATCAGGTGCTGGTTCGGCTCTACGAGCAGGACTGGCGGACGCTCGTGTCGCAGTGACCTGGAGTCGTCGGCGGGTGCTGGTCGGGGGCCTCGCCACCGGCGCGTGCCGGGGCCGCGCTCCGCCCCCCCTGACCGGCACCCTGCTCGGCACCGAGCAAGCGGAGCGGGGCCATCGGCTCCGCACCCCCACGGGACCTGCGCGATTCGATCGGGCGGTCGACCTCGTGATCGTCGGGGCGGGCGTTGCCGGCGTGAGTGCGGCTTGGCGGCTAGCAAAGGCCGGGTGGAAGGGCCGGCTCGCGTGGTTTGACCTGGGCGACCAGGTCGGCGGCACGAGCGGGTGGGGCGACGGCCCCCGCGGCCAGTACCCGTGGGGAGCGCACTACCTCGTGATGCCCGGTCGCGAAGCCGTCCACGTGCGCGACATGCTGGCCGATCTGGGCGTTATCACGGGCTTCGATAGCGACGGGCGCCCGCGGTACGATCCCGAGGCGGTGTGCCTGGCGCCCCAGGAGCGCGTCTTCGCGTGGGGCGAGTGGGCCGCCGGGCTCGTTCCGCCGGGCGGAGACGCGGCCCAGTTCGCCGCCTTCGAAGCGGAGCTCGATTCCTGGAAGCGCCGGCTGGGCGCCGACGGCCTCCCGGCCTTCTCCATCCCGGTCGCCCTGTCGTCGCGCGATCCAGAGATCCTGGCGTACCATCATATTTCCTTCGCCTCCTGGCTCGACGCGCGCGGCTACACCGACCCTGTGCTTCGCTGGACGCAGCGCTATGCCGTGCGCGACGACTTCGGCACCGAGCTCGACACGACCAGCGCGTGGGCGGCCCTGCACTATCACTGCTCCCGACGCCCCGATCCGGCCGATGCCCGGGACCTCGGGACGAATGTGCTCACCTGGCCCGCCGGAAACGGGTTCTTGGTCTGGCACCTCCTTCGCCGGGTGCCGTGGGCCCCCACGCTGGGGGCGGTGGTGCGGAGCGTGCGCCCGGAGGAGGGCGTGGTCCGGATCGTCGTCGATACCGGCGAGTTGCGGGAGGTCACCGCGGCGCAGGTGATCCTCGCGGTTCCGGGACGGGTCGCCGGGCGGCTGCTCGACCGGGAGATCCCGTCACCGGACTTGGCGCCCTGGCGGATCGCGCAGCTGCACTGCGACCGGCCGCCGGCGAGCGTGGGGGTGCCGTTGGCCTGGGACAGCGTGATCTACGACGGTCGCGGGCTCGGGTACGTGTCGAACGCCCACCAGTCGGCGTCGTACGGAGGGCCGACCGTCCTCACCTGGTACCAGCCCCAGAGCGAGGGGTCGCCCGCCGACGCCCGGGAGGCGCTGGGGCGGGCAACCTGGGAAGAAGCCGTAGACGTTGCATTTTCGGAGCTCAGTCCCGCTCATCGCGACCTGCGCGAGCGGGTGGATCACGTCGACGTGTGGCACTGGGGTCACGGCACCGCCCGGCCGGTCCCCGGGGTGGACCCGAGCCAATATGCAGCCGCGACCCGCCCTCACCCGCGGGTGTGGTTGGCGCACACCGACCGCTCGGGGATCAGCCTGTTCGAAGAGGCCTCATGGCACGGGGTGCGGGCGGCGGACGACCTCCTCGCAGGCCGCTGACCACGCCGCTGCCGTCGCGTTCAGGTCAAACTGCCGGGATCGGGCCCGTCCTGCCGCCGACATCGCCTGGCGAAGCGTCGGGTCGCCGAGCACCGCCGCCAACGCGTCGCGGAGCGCCGCCGGGGAGTCGGGCGGGATCCACCGGGCGACGTCGCCCAGGACCTCGGGCAAACCACCGACCTGGGTCGCGATCACCGGGGCGCCGGCCGCCATCGCTTCCATCGCCACGAGCGACGCGCCCTCCCGACGCGAGGGGATCACCACGACATCGGCCAATGCCATCCGGGCCGCGACGTCGTCGACCTCGCCCGCCCACGTCACGCCCGCGGGCGCGGGAGCCGATCCGGGGGGACCCACCAGCGTGATCGGCACGCCGGGGAGCCCGAGGTCGCCGAGCAGGTCGAAGCCCTTCTCGGGGGCGAGCCGACCGACCGCGAGGACCCCGGCCCCGCCGACCCACGGGGCCGCGAACTGGTCGAGCGCCACGCCGTTCGGCACGACCGTGGAGGCGACCCCCTCGGCGTGGAGCGCCTCGGCCACCGAACGGCTGACCGCGAGCACGCGATCCGCCCGGCGCATCCAGAACTGCCGGGCCCGGGCGCGAAACGCGCTCTCCGCCTCCGTTCCGTGCCAGCTGACCACGACCGGCCGCCGCGCGGCGCGCGCCGCCGGCACCCCCCACAACACGCCAGCACCAAGATGCACGTGTAACGCATCGAACGAACGACTGAGTCGAGTCAGCCGTCCGAGCGCCCGCGCGCCGGGTCGCCCCCGCACGCGGTGGAGGCGGTGGACGGGCGCCGACAGGGAGCCGCCGTCGTGCAGCACGGCGACCTCGTGCCCATTCCGGGCGGCGATGGCGAGCACCAGGCGCTCGGCTCCGCCGCCCGACAGGTCGCACAGCAGGTGGAGGACCCTCACGCGATCACGAAGTCCACCGGCGGGCCCATCTCCACCGTGATCTCGGTTCCCCCTGCGTGAAAGTCGCCGTCCACCATGTACCCCAGCGGCTCGGTGCCCTTCAGGTGGAGCCGGTGCCCGACCGCCTCGTGGTGGTGGGGCCCGCGCAGGCCCTTGCCCCGCCATACCCGCGGAAGCCCCCAGGCGAGGTCGGTGACCGGGCCGCCGACGCCGACGACGTGCATCTGCCCGGGGTTTTGCTGCACGCGATAGAACGGCGTGAACCCGAGCCCGAGCTGCGCGACCGAGCCCGCCGCCACCGCCACCCAGCTGTCCTCCGGGAACGCCACCCCGTCGACCTCGGCCGTCCCCTCGAATCGGCGGGTGAGCCGGCGGATCAGGGCGCCGCCCACCGCCAGCGAGGCGACCCCCCGGGCCAGGAGCCAGGCCGCGTCGGCCGGGGTCGGCTCCGGCTTCTGGTAGTACAGCTCGAGAAACCGTGCCACAATGCCGTTTCCAAACAGAAAACCGTAACGCGTGCCGTCGACCCGCAGCAGCCACCGGCGCGTCGTCGTCCAGTTGCCTCCCTGCACCAGGTCGAGGGCGCGATCGGCGCGGAGCGTCATGCCCACGCTGTCGGCGACGATGTTCATGGTCCCCCCGCGCAGGACGAGCGTCTTGGGGAGCACGCCCCCAGTCGCGGGCACGAGCTCCGTAAAAACACGGTGTAACGTCCCATCACCTCCGCTTACCGCGAGCACGTCGGGCGGATCCGCGGCGAGATGGGCGGCGACTTCGGCCAGCTCGGCGAGCGAAGCGGGCGCGTAGACCTCGCCGTGGCCGGCCAAGCGCTCGCGGAGCGCCTCCAGGCGACTCGGATCGCTCCGGTTCTTGCGCGATCGCGGATTGGCGATCGCCGCGATCCGCGTCACGCGATCTCCCGCCCGCGTCCGAACAGCCCGAAAATGCCGCCGGTGTGCCAGAAAAGAACTCTCCCCGTCCACTCCCGGGCGGCCACCCGCGTGCGCAGGGCCCAGAACGCCTTTCCGGTGTACACGGGATCGAGGAGCAATCCCTCGAGCTCGGCCATCTGCCGGATCCCCGCCCAGATCTCGGCGTTCGCGATCCCGTAACCGGGCCCCTGGAAGCCCTCGTCGATCCGCCACTTGCCGCCCGGTGCGGGAATGGCTTCGTCCATCCGGGCGATGCGGCCCTCGAAGTACGCCTTGTCGTCGCACACCGCGATCCCGTGGATCGGGCCGATGTCGGGACCGAGCGCGAGCCCGGCCACGGTGCCGCCCGAGCCACACGCCACGACCACGCGGTCGAAGCGCTGGCCGATCTCGGCGGCGGCCGCGGAATAGCCCTTGGCACCGAGCGCGTTGCTCCCGCCCTCGGGGATCACGTACGGGGTTCGCCCTTCCCGCCGCCGCTGTGCGGCGAGATCGGCGAGCAACGCGTCTCGGCGCTCCCGGTAGTCCTCGGGGGTGCACCAGTGGAGTCGAGCGCCCAGCAGGTGGTCGAGGAGCAGGTTGCCGTCGGGGTCGTCGTCGGGCGTGCCGCGCAGCAACAACTCCACGTCCAGGCCGAGCTGGCGGGCTGCGACCGCTGTTGCCCGGGCGTGGTTCGACTGGATCCCGCCGCACGTGAGCAAGAGGTCCGCGCCCTGCGCCTTGGCCTCGGCCAGCAGGAACTCCAGCTTTCGGACCTTGTTCCCCGAGAGCCCGATCCCCGTCAGGTCGTCGCGCTTACACCAGATCTCGGCGCCGAGGGCGCGGGACAGGCGCTCGAGGGGGACCAAAGGGGTGGGGATCCGGGCGAGCTGCAAGGCGACTCCAGCGACCCGCCCCCGTAACCTGACGCTACTCCGGGGCCTTGGGCACCCCCATCACCGCCTCGGTCGTCTGCCGCCAGACCTCGACGTCGTCCACGGTCATCCACCAGTAGCCCTCGACGTCGTGGGGCGTGACCAACACCTTGTGCAGCTCCGGCTCGGGCCAGGCGCTGAGCAAGAAGCCCTCGGGTTCCCACCCCACCACGAGCCCGGTGTTCGTCCACTTGCCGCGGGTGTATTGGGCGTGCCCGTCGGCGGTCAGCACGAGGCGCACTGTGTCGTCTCGACTCTTCCAGGTCCCGACGTAGTCGGTTACCACGGGAGGAACTGCCTTTGGTTCTGGCGTACCACAAGCCAGGATCGTGAAGGCCCACAGCACGGTCATTCGCCCTCCCCGCCCTAGTCTAGCCGATAGCGCACGCCAACGGTCGTAATGGTCGAAACTGGCGTTTTACCGGCGCGAACCGGATAGAAGCGCCACTTCAGGAGCGCCGAGCGGGTCTCGGCGTGGAAAACCTCGGGACAACCCCTCACGTCGACCCGCGTGGGAACGCCTTCCTCGGAGATCCTCACGGTCGCGACGCAGTGCTGCTCGCCCAGGGAGAGCCCCTTTGCGGCAACGGGATAGTCCGGCTCGATCTTCCGTTTCAGCTCGAGCTCGTCGAACCGAACCACCACCGATCGCGAGGCGCCTGCGCCCCGGTCCCCCGTGCCGGCGCTGAGGGGCTCCCCGCCGAGCTTGCCCTTGTCGTCTCCGAGGTCGGAGCCCTTTGGATTCCCCAGGCTTCCGACGACTTTCGGGGGCACGAGGTCGCTCAGCGGCTTCGGGGTGTCGGTTGCGACCGGCGGAGCGACCGCGGGGCTCGCTGCATCGGCGGTTCCTCGGCGGGCTGGCGGCGGGGCGGCCGGCGCCTCGAGAGGGTTGAGCTCCGGTGGGGCCACGAACACCATCGGGGGCGCGGGCTCAGGCGCCTGGAGCGTGTCGTGCACGACCACGGTCGCGAGGCCGAACAGGATCCCCGCCGGGACCGCCACGGTCAATCCGGTCATCATCAGCGCGCTGGCCCGCCGACGGAGCGCGACGTCCTCTCCTCGTCCTACCTGGTCGAACATGGAAGCCCCCGCCTTGTCCGTGGCGCGTGGTACGGCGCCGTTCACATGGACAACGGAGGGACGGTCGAGTTCCTTACGGCTCCTCGTGGAAGGGGTAGCGCCACGAGGTCGGCGGAACGAAGGTCTCCTTGATCGTGCGCGCGCTCGACCAGCGCAGCAGATTCAGGATCGAGCCGGCTTTGTCGTTGGTCCCCGAGGCCCGGCTGCCCCCGAACGGTTGCTGGCCGACCACCGCGCCGGTGGGCTTGTCGTTGACATAAAAGTTGCCAGCGGCGAAGCGGAGCCGCTCGGTCGCCTGATCCACGGCGCGGCGATCGGTGGCGAACACCGCTCCGGTGAGCGCGTACGGGCTCGTCTGGTCGACCTCGCGGAGCGCGTCGTCCCAACGGGCGTCGTCGTACACCCAGACGGTCGCGATGGGTCCGAAGATTTCCTCCTGCATGAGCCGATCTCGCGGGTCATCGACCCGGAAGACGGTGGGTCGCACGAACCAGCCGCGCGAGCCGTCGGCGGTGCCTCCGGCGACGCACTCCGCCCCGCGGTTGCCGTGCTCGAGGTAGCCCTGATGCTTCTTGAAGGCGCGCTGGTCGATCACCGCGCCGAGGAAGTTCGTAAAGTCGGCGACGTCGCCCTGCTTCATGCCCTCGACGCCGGCGACGAGTTGTTCGCGGATCGCGGGCCACAGCGACCGCGGCAGGTACATCCGGCTGGCCGCGGAGCACTTCTGGCCCTGGTACTCGAAGGCGCCGCGCAGGATGGCGACGGATACCGCGGTGGCGTCCGCCGACGGATGGGCGAGGATGAAGTCCTTTCCTCCTGTTTCGCCCACGAGGCGCGGGTATTGTCGGTAGCCGGCGATTCCCTGACCGATCGTGCGCCAGAGGTGCTGGAAGACGGGGGTCGATCCGGTGAAGTGGACGCCCGCAAGGCGGGGATCTGCCACGACCTGATCGCCGACCTCGGCGCCTGCGCCGTTCACCAAGTTCACCACCCCGGGAGGCAGTCCGGCCGCCTCGAGGAGCTGGGCCAACACCCAGCAGGCGTGCGCGCTGGTCGTCGCCGGCTTCCACACGCAGGTGTTGCCCAGGAACGCAGGCGCCGTCGGGAGATTACCGGCGATCGAGGTGAAGTTGAACGGGGTGACGGCGAAGACGAAGCCGTCGAGCGGCCGGTGGTCCACCCGGTTCCACACGCCGGTCGGGCTCACCGGGGGCTGATCCGCGGCGATTTGGAACGCAAACATCGCGTTGAACCGCCAGAAGTCGATGAGCTCGCAGGCGCTGTCGATCTCGGCCTGGTGCACCGTTTTCGACTGACCGAGCATGGTCGCGGCGTTCACCCGGTCGCGCCACGGCCCGGCGAGCAGCTCGGCGGCCTTCAGGAACACCGCAGTCCGCTGCTCGAGCGGGAGGGCCGCCCACTCGGCGCGCGCGTCCTCCGCCGCCTGGATCGCGGCGGCGATCTCGGCCGGACCTGCCAGGTGGACCCGCGCGAGAAGGTGGGAGTGATTGTGCGGCATCACGAGATCATGGGTACGACCGGTGAAAACTCGCCGTCCCCCGATGAGGCAAGGGATCTCCGCGACCTCTCCGGATTGCCGGGCGAGCTCGCGCTCGAGCGAGGCGCGTTCGGGCGACCCGCGCGTATAGCCGCGCACGGGCTCGTTCATGGGCGGCGGGACCCGGTACACCCCTGTGGACATGGACTGCTCCTCGGCTCCCGGCGACGTATCGCGCCCACCCGCCGGTGCTAGGATGACCCGCGGAGGACGCGGGTGGAGATGTCGTGGGTGTGGGTGGCCGGCGCGGCGTTCGTGGCCCTATTGCTGGTCACCGGCGCAGCCTTGCTCGTCATTTTGGCAGGCGGAGGGCTGTTTCTCCTTCGGCGGCGATCGGCGTCGGTGCCCGAAGCCACCGCCGTGCCGGCGCCCGAGCCACCGAACGTCCAGCCTGCCGCGTCCGCGCCGGCGGAGAAGCCGCCACGGCCGAAGTCTCTCTCCGGGTTTCCGAGTGTTCCGCCGCTTGGGGGAGCCTTCCTTGTGCCTCCCCAGGTGCCGGCCAGCCTGCGCTCGATCACCCCCTCCAACCCGCCAGGGCCTGACAAGAAGACGGGCGGTCTGCTTGGCTTTTTTGACGAGCCGATGGCCCAGCCGGGCGACGCGGCCAAGACCGAGCTCTTCCAACGGGGGAAGGTGCCTGCGAGTTGGAACGACGACGCCGGGGACGGGGTGGAGGCCACCGAGATCTTTTCCGCCCTCTCGCACGACGCCGGCCTGGAGGGCTTCGCCGAGGACGAGTCGACCACCCGGGGGAAAACAAAGTGACTCCGCTTGTTTCGCGGATCGAGCCGCGATCGGAGGTCTTCCGGGCGAACGCTGCGGCCAACCTCGCGGGGGTCGCGCAGGTCGCGCAGTTGCTCGCCCGGGCGCGGGCCGGAGGGGGCCCCAAGTACGTCGAGCGGCACCTCGCGAGAGGGAAGCTTCTTCCTCGCCAGCGCCTCGACCTGCTCCTCGACCGCGACAGCCCGCTGCTCGAGATCGGCGCCCTGGCGGGCTGCCACGAGGGCGGTGTCGTCCCGGGGGGCTCGATCCTCGCCGGGATCGGGCGCGTCTCCGGCGTCGAGTGCCTGGTTTCGGCGTCGGACTCTACCATCAACGGCGGGGCGATCGGGCGGTGGGGGGTCTTGCGGAGCGAGCGGCTCGCGGAGGTCGCGTGGGAGAATCGGCTCCCTGAGGTGCACCTCATCGAGAGTGCCGGCGCGGATCTTCCGAACCAGGCCGACATCTTCGTGCCGGGTGGGGCGGCCTTCCGCAACATCAGCCGGCGGTCGGAGGCCGGTCTCCCGACGGTGTCGCTGGTGTTCGGGTCGTGCACCGCCGGCGGCGCCTACGTCCCGGGGATGTCCGATTACACCGTGCTGGTCGACAAGCAGGCGTTCTTGTACCTCGCCGGTCCGCCGCTGGTGAAGATGGCGCTCGGCGAGGTCATCGACGACGAGGCGCTCGGCGGGGCGGCCATGCACACGCGGGAGTCAGGGGTCGGCGACTTCCTGGCCACCGACGAGCGCGACGCGATCCGGCTCGGGCGGGCGATCGTCGGGCGCCTGGGCTGGCAACGGCTGGGACCGGGGCCCACCGGCCGGGCCGATTCGCCCCTGTTCCCGGCCTCGGAGCTGCTCGGCGTGGCGAGCGCCGACCTGAAGGTGCCCTTCGATTGTCGCGAGGTGCTGGCTCGGGTGGTGGACGGTTCCCGGTTCCTCGAGTTCAAGCCCCTTTACGGGTCGACGCTCGTGTGTGGCTGGGCCGAGATCGGCGGCTACCGCGTGGGCGTCGTGGGGAACAACGGGATCCTGTTCAGCGACAGCGCCCAGAAGGGGGCCCAATTCGTCCAGCTCTGCAACCAATCCGATACCCCGCTGCTGTTCCTCCAGAACATCACCGGCTTCATGGTGGGGCAAGCGGCCGAGCGCGCCGGGATCATCAAGGACGGCGCGAAGCTGGTCAACGCGGTGTCGAACAGCAAGGTTCCGGCGATCACCTTGATGATCGGCGGCAGCTACGGGGCCGGCAACTACGCGATGATGGGCCGGTCGTATCGGCCTCGGTTCCTGTTTTCCTGGCCCAACCATCGGATCGCGGTGATGGGGCCCGACCAACTCGCGGGGGTACTCGACCTGGTGAAGCGGGAGGCGGCGGCGCGGGCCGGCAAGCCGGTGAACGAGGCCGAGCTGGGCATGTTGAAGCAGATGCTGGCGGGCAAGGTGGAGCACGAGTCCACCGCGCTCCACGCGACGGGCCGCTTGTGGGATGACGGGGTGATCGACCCGCGCGAAACCCGCACGGTGCTGACGCTCGCGCTCAGCGCCATCCACTCCGCGCCGGTCGGCGGGGGAAACAGCTGGGGCACCTTCCGGCACTGATGCCCGCTCGTGTAACTTGCGTTACTTCGGTGGAATCAGCGACGCGCGCTCGAGGCGGAGGAACAAAAGGGTTCCTCCGACGACGGCGAACGGCAGCACCGCGACGTTGACGATCGGGATCCACATGAAGAGGGCGGTCCATGCGCCGTGAGTAAGGCTCACAGCAGGATTATTCTTAATTACGCGGAGCTTTCGACCATAGCCGAACCGCCGTCGGGCCATGGGACCATCGAGCGTTTCGCGGGAGATCAGGAAGGCGCTGGCGAAGGCGCCCAACAAGAACCCGAGGACACTGCCGATCACCGGGATGAGCTGCAGGAGCAGGGACGCGAGCATGGCCGCGAGCCACACCCCGAACGTGAGCGCGCCGTGTACCAAGCCCCAGGCGCCTTCGGCGAACCACTGGGCCCAGGTCGGTCGATAGCGCTGACCGGTGACCGCCCACTCCACGCGCTGGCTCAGCTCCTCGTGAAACGGCATGGCAAGCCAATTGAGGGAAAACCAGGCGACCCCCGCGGTCAGGACGCCGATCGCGACGGCGAACAACAGCGGCAGGACCGCGACCGCGACCTGCTCCCGGGCCCGGTCGGCCCCGGTGAGCCAGGCGAGCAGCGGGGCGGTGGTCAGCCAGGCAAGCGCGGTCGCGCCGACCACGAGCAACAGCCCCACGGCGAACGGCAGGAGCATCCAGGGCCACAGCGAAGGTCGGCGCGCGGCGAACCGGACGCCGACCCACAAGGCCCGCCATCCCACCGCCGCGCGCGCGGCCAGCCCGGGGGCGGCGGGGTCGCCGAGGGCCTGCATCGCTTCTTCGCCGGTCATTTGGCCCTCGCGCCCGGTGGGGTAGCCGCGAAGCTACCGTAGCCGGATGCGCTGGACGGCGAAACCTCCGCGGGGTCGTCCCCCTGAATCGTCCCCATGATTCCTCCGCTCGCCGGGTGCGCCGAGGCGGCGGAGGTCTGCCGGGTTGCGAGTGGGCCGGCGCTCCCCGGCGACGCCGGCGGGCCCGCCGACGCGCGGATTCCGGGCGCCATCGTGCCGGTGCTGACCGGATGCGGCCCCATCACCGAGATCCAGTTCCTGCCCGGCTCGGACACCCGAGCCGCCGTGTTGGCGAAGGACGGGCGGTTGTGGGCGGTGGACCTCGGCTCCGGCAGCGTGCGCCTCGCGCTCGAGGTGCCGGTCGAGAGCCGCGTCGAGATGGGCCTGCTCGGCATCGCGTTTCACCCGGACTTTGCCCGGAACCACCGGTTCTGGCTGTCGTACAACCCGGCCGGTGACCGGCTCCGGTCGCGGATCGAGGAGTGGTCGTGGGACGGGGTGTTTCCGGCGGGAACCCCGCGCGCGGTGCGGGAGCGCTTCGGCCTGGATCAGCCCTGGGCCAACCACAACGGTGGCCAGATCGCTTTTGGGCCCGACGGGATGCTCTACGCGGCCTTCGGGGACGGCGGCGCGCTGGGGGACCCACGAAAGTCGGGTCAAAACCTGCGTACTGCGCTCGGGAAGATCAACCGGCTCGACCCGGACGGCGCCCCGCTCGAGAACCCGCTCGGAGAGCGCGCGCTACCCGAGATCTGGGCCTACGGGCTCCGGAACCCGTGGAAGTTCACCTGGGCTCCCGACGGTCGCATGGTCGCCGCCGACGTGGGGGAGAGCGCCTGGGAGGAGGTGACGTTCGTGGAGCCGGGGGGCAACCACGGGTGGAACGTGCGCGAGGGCGCAGCGTGCTTCGCGCCGCCGACCGGGTGTTCCCGCGAAGGGATGGTCGAGCCGATCTGGACCTACGGGCACGACCTGGGGGTGTCCGTCACCGGGGGCGTCGTCGGGAGCCATCCCGAGCTGGGCCCGCTCGCCGGCCGGTACGTGTTCGGCGACTTTGGCACCGGCCGGATCTGGGCGATCGCGCTGCCGGAGAGCGGTGCGACGGCGGAACCGGTGTGGGTGGGCCGCTTTCCGGGCGGGATCGCGACGTTCGGCCGCGATGCGTCGGGTCGGGTGTACGTCGGAAACCTGCGCGAAGGTACGGTCGGCCGCCTGATCGCCGAATAGCGGCGGCTCCGCGGTCAGGGCCTCCGGATCAGCTTGACCGCGCCCTCGCGCCACTCCGGCCAGGCCGCTGGTACCCCGGCGCTGGTACGGGCGGGCGCCCGCATCAGGCGCGCCGGCGCCGGGCGACGATCGCCGCGAGGCCGATCAGCAGCGGGCTGGCCGAGGCGGGCCCGCCGTTGCAGCCGCCGCAACCGCTGAGGAACATCTCGGCGAAGTCGGCGTTCAGGCCGTCGGCGATGCCGGCGAGGGTCTCGCGGTTGTCGGTCCAGGTCTCGGGTTCGCCGGTAGCTCCTGTCTTCTCGATGACCGCCGAGCTTAGCGCGGCGAGGTCGGAGAGGTATTCGTACTCGGTGATGCCCTCGTCGTTGAACCAGTCCTCGGACGGCAGGTCGACGGTGGTGCCATCGGGGAACGCAATGTCGCGGTAGGCGTGCTCGCGGGATTCGCCGTTCTCGCAGTGGTAGGTGAGCGTCGCCGGGTGGTTGAGGTCGACGATCTGCTCCATGTCGGCGTTGAACACGAACGTCGGGTCCACCGTCATCTCGGCGGCATCGAGCGAGCTCGTGAGCCGGGACATCTGGTTGTGGTTGCGGAACAGGGCGTTCGCGTGCCGACGCGGCTCGACGAACCCGGTGTCCACTGCGGCGGTGGCGGCCTCGAGGTCGAACGCCGATGCCTCGAACGATGCCTCGTAGTAGCGGAGGTTGGTCCAGAACATCGACTCGGTGACTCCCTCGACGGCGAGCAGCGCCGGCACCGGGAGGACGGTTCGGAGCACGTTGGCGAGGTTCACGTCGAAGGTGGTGTAGTAGGAGTAGTACCCGCCGCCCTGCTGGGACAGGAAGCCCCCGCCGAGGATCACGTCCATCCAGGCGAAGGCGTCGGGCGCGGCGGCGAGGCCGGCCTCGTCGAACATCGTGTCGTTGTAGAGCACGTCGCGCATCAGCGAGGTGGAACCAGCCCAGTCGGTGGCGAAGGCCTGACCGCCCGCCTCGTCGGCAGCCCGGGTGATGATGTCGTCGTAGACGACGGTTTGGCCGAAGTAGTCGTACGCCATGTCGTTCGGGACGACGTGGAGGTAGCTCTCGGGGACCGCGCGGTTGGGGCCCACCACATAGACCTCGAGCCGGGTGTCGGGCACCGCGGCGATCGAGGTGAGCTGGATCGGGATGCTCGGCTGGGTTCCGGGGTAGCGCATGCCGAGCGGGGCGAGGTCGCCGCTGGTGTTCCCGGGGAGCAGCTTGAGCGCGATGAAATTCTGGCCCGACGTGACATACGGAGCGAGCACCGGCTCGAAGTTGGCGGGGATGTCGTAGCCCTCGGTGCCGAGCCAGTCCATCAGCGCCGCCGAGCTGTCGGCCGCGATCACCGTGACCGAGTAGGGCCCCACGGCCTCGGACGCGAGCACGGTCACCCCGCCTGGACTCGACGGGGCCATGACCGGGGCGGCCGTGTCTTCTTGCATCGTGAGGCGGTTGTCCGCCGCGCAGTCGCCGAGGTCGACCGTGGTCAGCGTGTAGTTCGGGTTCGTCGGGAAGTACAGGCTGGTGAACAGCGCGTCGGTGGAGAGGAAGATCTCGGGTTCGCCGGTCACCGGGACGATCCAGGCGAAGTCCTCGGAGTCGCCGGTGTAGGTGATCTGGACGTGGGCCTCGACCTCCGCTTTCTCCTGGTCGACCGCGAACAGGATCCGCTCGGCGGCCTGCATCACCGGGCGGGCGTTGTCACAGGCGAACCCACCGCAGGCGTTCGCGTCGGTGGCGGCGAGCAGCATCCAGGCGATCATCGGGCACCTCAGGTTCAAAGCTACTACAGCGCGCCGGGCTCGTCCGCCGCAGCCAGGACGACCGAGAGATCGGCCGACCCACGCTCGGCGCCTCCGCCGACGTCCTGCAGCGAGAAGTGAAAATCGACGGCTCGACCGATCAATTCGTCCACCGTGTACTCCCAGTACCGCACGTGGACCCCGCTCACCATCCACCAGCCGTCGTTCGGCGCGACGTTCGCGCAGATCGGGACGAGGTCGATCTCCACATCGCCGACCTCCACGTCGTCGTCCGAGGCGGTGGCGACCATGCGAACTCCACCGTTCAACGCCCCGTCTCCGGTGACGCGAACCATCCACGGCGTATAGGGCGCCCCACCCTGGGGGGGAACGCTGACCGGCGCGGTCATCCCCTCTTCGACGTCGTCGAAGGAACCGGATTCGAGCGAGAGCTCGAGCCGAGCCCCGCTCTCGTCGAAACAGTCCGCGGGGGGAAGGGGGCCGGTGCCGGTGTCGGCCGGCGCCCCCTCACAGCCCACGAGGAGCGCCAAGAGCCGCATCAGACGCGACGGCGGCGGGCGACGATCGCCGCGAGGCCGATCAGGAGCGGGCTGGCCGAGACCGGCCCGCCGTTGCAGCCGCCGCAACCGTTGAGGAACATCTCGGCAAAGTCGGCGTTCAGGCCGTCGGCGATGCCGGCGAGCGTCTCGCGGTTGTCGGTCCAGGTCTCGGGTTCGCCGGTGGCTCCCGTCTTCTCGATGACCGCCGAGCTCAGGGCCGCGAGGTCGGAGAGGTACTCGTACTCGGTGATCCCCTCGTCGTTGAACCAGTCCTCGGACGGCAGGTCGACGGTGGTGCCGTCGGGGAACGCGATGTCGCGGTAGGCGTGCTCGCGGTATTCGCCGTTCTCGCAGTGGTAGGTCAGCGTCGCCGGGTGGTTGATGTCGACGATCTGGTCCATGTCGGCGTTGAACACGAACGTCGGGTCCACCGTCATCTCGGCGGCATCGAGCGAGCTCGTGAGCCGGGACATCTGGTTGTGGTTGCGGAACAGGGCGTTGGCGTGTCGGCGCGGCTCGACGAACCCGGCGTCCACCGCGGCGGTGGCAGCGGAGAGGTCGATCGCCTCTGCGTCGAACGAAGCCTCGTAGTACCGGAGGTTGGTCCAGAACATCGACTCGGTGACCCCGTCTGCGGCGACCGACGCGGGGAGGGGAAGGACGGTTCGGAGCACGTTGGCGAGGTTCACGTCGAAGGTGGTGTAGTAGGAGTAGTATCCGCCACTCTGCTGGGACAGGAAGCCCCCGCCGAGGATCACGTCCATCCAGGCGAAGATGTCGGGCGCGGTGGCGAGGCCGTCCTCGTCGAACATCGTGTCGTTGTAGAGCACGTCGCGCATGAGCGAGGTGGAACCGGCCCAGTCCGTCGAGAAGGCTTGTCCGCCCGCCTCGTCGGCAGCCCGGGTGATGATGTCGTCGTACACGACGGTCTGGCCGAAGTAGTCGTAGGCCATGTCGTTCGGGACGACGTGGAGGTAGCTCTCGGGGACCGCGCGGCTGGCGCCGACGACGTAGACCTCGAGGCGGGTGTCGGGGACGGCGGCGATCGACGTGAGCTGGATGGGGATGGACGGCTTGGTGCCGGCGTAGCGCATGCCGAGCGGCGCGATGTCTCCGCTGCTGTTTCCGGGTAGCAGCTTGAGCGCGATAAAATTCTGGCCCGACGCCACATATGGAGCGAGAACCGGCTCGAAGTTGGCGGGGATGTCGTAGCCCTCGGTGTCGAGCCAGGCCATGAGCGCCGCCGAGCTGTCGGCCTCGATCACCGTGGTCGAGTAGGGCCCGACGTTCGAGGTGGCGAGCACGTTGACGCCCCCCGACTCGAAGTCGACCGAGCTCGAGACGGCGGCGTCGGCGGATCCGGCGAGGGAGACGCCTCGGCTGTCGGAGCGGCAGGTGCCGAGCTCGACGGTGGTGAGCGTGTAGTTCGGGTTGGTCGGGAAGTAGAGCGTGCTGAACAGCGCGTCGGTCGAGAGGAAGATCTCCGGTTCCCCGGTCACGGGCACGATCCAGGCGAAGTCCTCGGACTCGCCGGTGTAGGTGATCTGCACGTGCGCCTCGACCTCCTCCTTGGCAAGGTCGACCGCGAAGAGGATCCGCTCGGCCGCCTGCATGACCGGTCGGGCGTTGTCGCAGGCGAAGCCGCCGCAGGCGTGGGCGTCGGGGGAGAGAAGGGCGAGCAGGGCGATCATGGCGGACTCCCAAGGTGGCTTCCCGGCATTATGCACCATCCGTGCCAGATCCGCTGGGGCGGTGTGGATCCGCATCCGAGGCTGGATGGGTGCCGCGGCCCCCGACTGCTGGCGGTCGTCCGGCGGGGCGGATCGCGACAGCGTTGCCGCGATCCCGGGTTACCGGACCCGATGCGCGGCAAGATCCTCTTTAACGGCAACATGGGCTCCCCCAGCACCTACCTGCAGCGGATCGGCCAGTTCGTCCGGGAGGCGCGGCCCGATGGGCAGGCGCCGCGCGTGCTCGTCGTCACCGGGGCGTGGAAGGCCGGGGAGCGAGACGACGCGCCGATCCGGGCGGCGATCGAGGCGATCGGGGTGCCGGCTGATCACATCGACAACCTCGAGGTGTGGCACGAGCAGCAGGCGTTCCTCGCCAGCCGGCCCGACGTGGCCGCGCTGACCGAGGAGGTCGATGCGGCCACCGAGGCGATCCGCACGTTCTATGTGGAGAAAACGGCGTTTCACGCCCAGCGGATCCGGGCCGCCGTCTCAGTGGTCCGGGCCCGCGTGCCCGACTTCCAGCTCGGCCTCCTCCCGACCGAGGACCGCGATCCGCTGTGGCCCGAGTCGATGGCCACCGGTCGCGAGGTGCTCGTGCGCGCCGTCACCCGCGACCTCGCGCACGATCTGCGCGACCTCGTTCGCCACGATCGGCGGATGCTCGATGCGCTGGAGGAGGTCGAGGATCTGGTCTGCAGCCGCACCGCCCTGCGCTTCGACCCCGACTGGAACGCCCGCCGCATTCGGCTCGAGGAGAAGGTGCTGACCGCCGACGTCGTCCTGCTCTTCGGCGGCGACCCGGTGGCGCTGCTCCATTCCCTGCGGTTCTACGGCCTGAAGTCGTCGCTGCAGGAGACCCTTCGCCGTGGCGCGACCGTGTGCTCGATCTCTGCGGGCTCGCTCGTCCTCTGCGAGCGGGTGATCGTGTACGACGACTTCGCGAGCGATCCGTTCCGACGCGAGTTCCGGTTGATCGATCGCGGGCTCGGGCTCGTCGGCGCGCTGCAGATCCTCCCCCACTGCGCCGATCGGATCCAAACCGACGATCCCGACAACCTCGCCTACCTGGCCCGTCGATTCGCGAGCCACGCCTGCGTGGGGCTCAACGAGGAGTCGTTCCTGCTCGTCGATCTCGGCGTCCCCGAGGTGCGATCGGTCGGCGTCCACGACGGCGTGCACGTGTTCGGCCCCGACGGGGTCAAGCGCGAGTACCCGGCCGGGTCCGTCGTGCCGATCTGAACCGCGCCGCTCCACCGCGCCGCGCGTGGTGCGACTCGGCCCTGGCGCGCACCGTCACGCGGCAAGTGGCGGCCGGGCACAGGCCCGGTCAGAGCAGCTTGGACGCCTTTCCGCGGATCACGTAGGTCCAGCCGAGGGCCGGCATGTGGGAGAACAGGATCAGGTCGCCACCCTTCCGGACGGCTCCGGATTTTCCGGCGCGGGCCGAGGCTACGACTTCGGCGACCGGATACGGGACGTGCTCCTCTCCGTGGGAAAGCGCCTTCGACACCGCGATCGGCTCGTTAGGCGTTGAGCTGATCACCGACCGACCCTGTTCGTCGACCAGGGCGACCGAGGTGGATTCCGGCAGGTCGGCCCCGCGGAGCATCCCGGACAGCATGGACTCCAAGGGGATCTGGATCGAGGCGACTCCGTGGAACGTGCCGCCCTCGCCCACGAGGGCGACCGAGGCCGGAAGCAGCACGGCATCGGCGGTTGGATCGAGGTAGGGCGTGCCCCACACGACGTCGCGCTGGCTCGCCGGGAGCTGGAACCACGGCCCCTTGCTGGCGTCCTGGTGGGTGGGCAGGTCGGTGTGTCCCGGGTAGGTGAGGGTTAGGCCGCTGTTGAGCCGGATCGACGCCCAGGCGATCGACGCGCCCTGGTCGACGAGGAGCTTCTCCGCCTCGGCTTCCGATAGCCCGACTGCCTCGTCAGAGGAGGATGCGAGGAGGCTCCGCCGGAAGGTGTGCCGCAAGGGGGCAAGGGCAGCGGCCTGACCGGCGTGGCTCGCCCGGTCGAATGACGGGGGGCTAAAGAACACGGCGTGGTCGAAGCTCACCGGGTGGTCGTAGCGCTCGCCTGCTGCGGTGCTTGGTGGCAGCGTCTCTTGATCGGCCCAGTAGATCGGTCCGCCTTCGTGGGGCGTGGCGTCCCTGAGGCGGTCGACCGTTGCGGTGGCGATGCCGTCGAGCATGCCTTCGAGGTTGGCAAATTCGGTATCGAGTCGCGCAGCGTGCGCGGCGACCCGGCCCTGGACGTTGGCCAAACGCTGGAGCTCGAGGTCGTTCGCCCGCTCGCGAGCGATCCACGCGTTCCAGGTCACGAGCCCGCCGACCGCCACCAGCCCGGTCAGGAAACCGCCGGCCCCGATCGTGGGCCCCTGGTGGTTGGCGACCCAGCGCCGCGTGGCTTGCCACCAGGTGTCGCGGCGGGCCAGCACCGCTTCTCCGCCGAGGTACCGGCGAATATCCGCGGCGAGGGCTCGGATCTCGTCGTACCGGTCTTTTCGGTTGGGGGCGCAGGCCCGGTCGACGATCGCGACGAGTTCGGGCGGGATCGGCTCCCCGAGAGCATGGACGAACGGTTCGCGCCGGCCCACCATCTGGTTGGCGAGCACCGCTCCGAGATCGCTGGAAGAAACCGCGGGGCTGAGGGCGACCATTTCGAAGAGGATCAGTCCCAGCGTGTACTCGTCGCTCCGGGGGTCGAGGTCGGGTTCGCAGCGGGCCTGCTCCGGCGACATGTAGTGAGGCGTGCCGACTTGGGCCGTCATGCGGTCGGGGGTGCGCGCCTCCGGCCGCTCTTGAGCGAGCGACGTCTCGGCCTTTCGCCAGGCATTGGTGTCGGACTCGTGGGCCATCCCCCAGTTCAGGACGGAGACCTCGCCGTGGTCGCCCACCAGGATATCGTCGGGTTTCAGATTGCAGTGGATGATACCATGCTCGTGGGCATACGCGAGCGTGTCGCACAGCTTGAGGAACAGCTCCAGCCGGCGCGAAAGCCCATGCACTTCGGTAGGTGCCTCCCGTGCAGTTTGGAGGAACGCGGTGAGGGTAGGGTCTCTGACGAGCTTCGTCGCATAGGACTGGCGCCCCTCCGCGGTGGTAGCGAATCCGTAGACCGGTAGGATTCCGGGGTGGGTGAGCCGGGCGGTGAGGTACCCCTCCCTCAGGAACGCCCCTACGGCCCGGTCGTTCTTGGCGAGCGAGGACCGGATGACCTTCAGGGCGACCGGGTGCCCCACTTCGTGGTCTTGGGCGATCCACACCTCGTCCGTAGGGCCACTGCCGGCCAACTCCGACGGGGTAAAGCGGTCGTTCGGACGAGAGACCGGTGGACGCGACGAGAGGCGGAGCGCGGCCGGGGCGTCGTCGGCCGGTGGGGTATTGAACACCGGTTCGTTCGGGCGAGACACCGGGGTAAGCGACGAGAAGCGGTTCACGGCCGGGGCAGTGACGGGCAGGGGGGTATCGGTTGCCGGCTCGTTGAGATGCGAGACCGGGGCACGCGACGAGAGGCGGGTCGACGTCGGGGTGCTGACGGGCACGGAGCTAGCGGCTGCCCCCCCGTTTGGACGGGAGTCCGGCGCACGCGACGAGAGGCGGGTCGACGTCGGGGTGCTGACGGGCACGGAGCTAGGGGCTGCCGCCCCGTTTGGACGGGAGTCCGGCGCACGCGACGGGAAGCGGGTCGCGGTCGGGGCGCTGGCGGACAGTGGGGTACTGCTGGGTCGCTCGGGGCTTGGGTCGATAATGGGTTTTTGCATTGCTACCCAGGGAGCTGCCCTTTGGGAATGAATACGGGCCAGCCCGTAGACCGTAGCACGGGCGCCAGCGGGTCGCCGCCGCCCGTCGCGTCCGGTCCGCGTCCGCATCCGCGCCTCGCAGGCCCGTGCGTCGCCGGCGAGTCGGATCTGGCCCCCCCCCTGGGGGGGGGGGGCTAAAAATAGGTTCTAACCTATATAAAGTGGAACCAAATCAACGTCGCGGACGACGAGCACTCTTTTCTGAGTATTTGGAAGCTTATGAGTTGAGGTTTGCGCGGGTGGAGAACTTTGCCAAAATTTTGCGAGCGAGTCGTGTTGGGTACCCATCCGCGCTCGGCTCCGCGACGCTGGGGTCGGGAAACGAGACCGACTTGGGCCGTCCGTCCCCGGGGAAATCCCCGGTGATCAGCACGTCGACCTTCACGTTGGCGACCGCGTCGCGCATGCCCTTCGACCCTGGAAACAGATCGACCCACCCGACGCCGAGCCAGCGGGCCTTGAAGGCGGCCAGCCCTTCGCGGGTCATCAGCAGGTCGATGTGCTCGGTGGTTCGCCGATGGCCGTGCGCGTTGACCGCCATGGCTCCCGCGATCGCGTAGGGGATCCCAGCTCCTCGAGTGCCCGCGCGATTCGGCGGGCGGCCTCGTGCTGTGGCGACTGCCCCATGAAAAAGCGCCCTGCCCGTTCGAAGACCTCGGCCATCGTGGTCTGCATGCCTTCCCCTAATGCGAAAAGGGACGCGCGGGGGTCGTGCGGGGGTCCAATGAGCGGACGCGCCTCGCGCGGGCCAGCGTCACCAGGACCAGTCCGGGTCCGAGGGGGAGGCCCGTCGGCGAGTGGGCGGTCCGGCAGGCGCATCCCCCGCCTTCGTCCGCCAGCGGGTCCGGGTTCTCGGCCGGGTCGGTGTCGGTGTCGGTGTCGGTGTCGGTGTCGGTGTCGGTGTCGGTGTCGGTGTCGGTGTCGGTGTCGGTGTCGGTGTCGGTTTCCGGGGGAATCGGCGAAAATAGCGGATTGTCGTGCCACACAACCGCGTTCGTGGCCACGCTGCCCGACAGAACGTCCCCATCCCCATCGTCGTCGAGGTCCACTGCGACCAGGGCGGTCGGAGCCGGCAGTTCCCCGATCTGGGTGCCGGCGTCGAAGGCCCCGACCCCGAGGTTGTCGTACACCAGGACCGCGGCGAGCGCGTCGGAAGCGGCGACCACGTCGACGTCTCCGTCCGCGTCGAGGTCCATCACCGCCACCTGGTCGTGATCGA
>CANLGQ010000019.1 GCA_947490265.1 Pseudomonadota bacterium
ACCTCGCTGCAACGGAGTCTGATCCTATCGCTCCGGTCGATCAAGGTGCGGTCAGCGGATCTGCCGAAGCGCGGCGTTGTACGATCCGAAACGGCAATGATCGGCGTTCAGGCGGATCGAGTCGTCAACTCGGCCAGGGTGTACTAAGGTATCGGCACACGGATTCCGACGGGTCGGAATCCGCGCGCCTCGCAGGGGCCCTGCCCCTGCAACCCCGCTGGGGGGCTGGCTTCGCCGCCCCCCAGACCCCCAGACGGCTAACACCACCACTGTTCAGAATCCCTGTGCTCGACCACGAGACGCGCTGCTCACACATCGAACTTCACGCCCTGTGCCAGGGGAAGGGTGCGACCCCAGTTCAAGGTATTCGTCTGCCGTCGCATGTAGGCCTTCCAGCTATCGGAGCCGGCCTCGCGGCCGCCGCCGGTGTCCTTCTCCCCGCCGAAGGCGCCTCCGATCTCCGCCCCGGACGTCCCGATGTTCACGTTGGCGATCCCGCAATCGGAGCCTGCCGCCGACAGGAAGGACTCGGCGTCTCGGAACGAGTCTGTGAAAATGGCCGAGGAGAGCCCCTGATCCACGGCATTTTGCTGAGCTATGGCCTCCGCGAGGTCGGTGAAGCGGAACACGTAGGCGATGGGGGCAAACGTCTCCTCCCGGCAGATCGGCATGTCCGCGCGCGCCTCGATCAGCGTCGGCTCGACGAATGAGCCCGGCCGATCCAGAACGTTGCCCCCGGTGAGAAGGGTACCGCCCTGGCTTAGCGCCTCGCGAATCGCAGAACGATAGCCCTCCACCGCACCCGCATCGATGAGCGGCCCCATGAGCGTGTCCTCCGCCATCGGATCGCCGATGCGAACCGAGCGAAAGGCGCGTACCAGGCGAGGAATGAACGCATCAGCGATGTCCGCGTGCAGGAACAGACGCCGGGCCGACGTGCACCGTTGACCCGCCGTGCCCACCGCGGCGAAGAGGATCGCCCGAAGCGCGAGATCCAGGTCGGCATCTCGATTCACGATCATCGCGTTGTTGCCACCGAGCTCCAACAGGACGCGTCCCAACCGATGCGCGACGATCTCACCGACGTGCCGACCCATCCGCGTGGACCCGGTCGCTGAGATCAAGGCCATCCGCCGATCCTTCACCATGGTCTCGCCCACGTCGGCGTCGCCCCCGACCACGAGGCCGAGCGCCCCGCCCCAACCGTGCCGCTGGAGCACCGCGTCGCAGATCCGGTGGGTTGCGATCGCGGTGAGCGGCGCCTTCAACGAGGGCTTCCACACCACGGTATCGCCGCAGACCAGGCCCAGCATCGCATTCCAAGCCCACACGGCATTCGGGAAGTTGAACGCGGTGATTACGCCGACCACCCCAAGTGGGTGCCACTGCTCGTACATCCGGTGAAGGGGCCGCTCGGAGTGGAGGCTCAAGCCATAGAGCTGACGGGAGAGCCCGACCGCGAAGTCGGCCATGTCGATCGACTCCTGCACTTCCCCAAGTCCTTCGGAGCGGATCTTGCCCACCTCGCACGTGACGAGCGCCCCGAGGTCGTCCTTGTGCTCCCGGAGCGCATTGCCGATCTCGCGCACGATCTCTCCCCGTTTTGGGGCCGGCAGCATCCGCCAATCCTGAAAGACGCGGGCCGCGTCGGCCGCGACCTGCTCGTATTCGGAGGCGCCGGCGAGGCGCACCGAGGCGATCGGCTCCCCCGTCGCAGGATCCGTGGAGATGACCTCGGGCCCCGAAGTGGGAAAGAAGCCGGCGGCACCGGCAGCGCCCGGGTTCGACGACGTGATGCCGAGGCGAGAAAGGAACGACACAGGACCTCCAGACCGAACCCTTCGGTTATCCTGGCGACGGGAAGATCGCATGTGGACCTCCTCACTGGCCGCTTGCATCCAAGCGATCCCGCAACCCCCTCCGGTCCCGATCGCGACGGACGCGTTCACCGTTCCCACCTCCGAACCCCTCGAGCCGGTCGCGGCGGCGGTGCTCGGGTGGGCTGGCCTCGCCACCGTCACCCCTGGAGGGTCCTGGGTCGGAACCGAGAGCCAGGTGGCGCTGGACGAGTCCGGCACCGAGCTGTGCGCGTGGACCTGGGGGGCCCAGGACTGGGCGACCGCGCACGGCACCACACCGGACGTCATCCCAGAAGACTGTGCCGACGGACTCGGGAACCCCTGCGACTGGCAGGCGACCGTCGTGCTGTCCGGCGGCCACCGCGACGGAGAAAACTGCCGCCCCTACTGGGGTTTCAACTCTGAGGCAGACGGCGGGAGCCACGCCTATGGGTGGATCGCCGATTGGAAGGACAGCGAGGGCTCGCACGGAACCTGGTTTCTCCAGCGAACCCCGGAAGGCCACTGGATCCCCGTCGATCCCTCGGTCGCCTGGGATCCCGACAGCGGGCGCCTCAGCTACTTCATCCCGGCCGAGTGAAGTCGAACAGCGACTTCAACTCCTGGAGTTGACTCGGGTTGTTGGTCTTGAACGCCCCGCGCGCGAGGTCGATCGGGCCGGGGAGCTTTCCTTGAACCACGACCTTGTCGAACAAGGCCGGCGTGGTCTTCAACACGACGTCGGCGGCGCCAACCGTATTGCCTGCTTCAACCCGACACTCCCGCGTGGTCAGCCGCACTGTGTACTTGTGGTCGCCCACCGAGAAGTAGTAGGTGCGCGGGGCCGAGAGCAAACCCGGCCGATATCGCTCGGGCATGAGCCGGAACATCTCAGGGATCGTAGGCGAGCTCACTGTGTTCTCTCCACCCCGACAGGATACATCCGGAGCGACGAATCGTCTACGGGAGCCCGGTTGACCGACCATCGCGAGATCCAGGAACGGGTCGCCGCCCTCGACCTCTCCGGCGCCCGAGACCGAGCCGGCCACCTCTGCGCGGAACTCAACCGCCACAGCCAGCTCTATCACAGCCTTGGAACACCTGAAATCGACGATCGGACCTATGACCTGATGTACCGCGAGCTGGAGCTGCTCGAGGCGCGCTTCCCCTCGGTGCTCTTGCCGGACTCACCGACCCGGAAGGTCGGCGGCCCGCCGATCGACGCGCTGCGCTCGTTCACTCACCGGGTGCCCATGCTGAGCCTGGGCAACGCGTTCAGCGAGGCTGAGATCCGGGAGTTCGACGCTCGTTGCCTACGCTTTCTGGGACCCCGTGCTCCCTCGGCAATCGCCTACGTGGTCGAGCCCAAGCTCGATGGACTGGCGGTGGAGCTGGTGTATGAACGCGGTCAATTGACCGGCGCCGGAACGCGGGGCGACGGCATGGTCGGGGAGGACATCCTCCACACGGTGCGCACCATTCGGAACGTGCCTCGCCAGTTGTCGGGCCGGGACAACCCCGAACGGCTCTCGGTCCGAGGGGAGGTGCTGTTCACGCTCGCCGCCTTCGAGGCCATGAATACCGAGCGCGTTCACCGCGGCGATCGTCCCTTCGAGAACCCTCGCAACAGCGCGGCCGGAACGGTCCGCCAACTCGATCCAAAGGCGGCCGCGGAGCGGGGATTGTTCTTCACCGCCCACTCTTTTGGCGAGGAGGATGCTTCGCTGGGGGACACGCACAGCGACCGGCTCGCGACGTTGGCGGGCTGGGGGCTTCCGGTCAACGACCGGAATCGGCTCGCCATCGGTCCCGAGGCAGTATGGGACGCCATCCAATTGCTGGGCGACGCCCGGCATATCCTCCCGTACGAGATCGACGGCGCGGTCGTGAAGGTCGACGCCGTGTCGCTCCAAAAGGCGCTCGGTTTCGTTACCCGGTCGCCCCGGTGGGCCGTCGCCTACAAGTACCCTCCCGCCCAACGCGCCACTCGCCTCGAAAATGTAGGTTTCCAAGTGGGTAGAACGGGGGCCGTCACGCCGGTGGCCCACCTCGCGCCGGTGCGCGTGGGAGGGGTCACCGTGACGCGGGCGACCCTGCACAACGCCGACATGCTCACCACGCTCGATCTGCGGGTCGGCGACCTCGTGTTGATCGAGCGGGCCGGGGACGTGATCCCGCGGGTCGTCGCCGTCGTCCCGGAGGACGGCCGGGAGTCGCGCCCCCAGCCCCAGTTTCCAGAGACGTGCCCCCAGTGCGGGGCGCAGCTGGTGCGACTCGCCGACGCGGCGGTCACCCAGTGCCCGAACACCCTGGGCTGTCCCGCTCAACTGCGCGCCGCGCTCCGACATTTCGGCTCGCGCGGGGCGATGGACATCGAGGGCCTGGGCGAGAAGCTGGTCGACCAGCTGATCGAGGCCGGGCTCGTCCGGTCCGTCGCCGACCTCTACCACCTGACCGCCGCTCAGCTCGGCGAATTGGAGCGGATGGGCGCCCGGTCGGCAGCGAGCCTCCTCGCGCAGCTGGAGCAGAGCAAGGACAAGCCCCTGGACAAGGCCCTTACTGCCTTAGGAATTCCCGATGTCGGGGAAGCCACCGCCCGCGACTTGGCCCGCCACTTCGGAAGCCTCCACGCGTTCCTCGCGGCCACGCCCGAGGCCCTCACCCGGGTGCCGGGAATCGGCGACAAGGTCGCCTCGAGAGTCCATTCCGCTGTCCATGCCCCCGGGTTCGAGGCCCTGGTCGCCGGGCTCCAGTCGGCAGGCCTGCGCTTCACGCCCCCCGCCGCACCCCCGGTCACCGGCGCGATCGCAGGCAGAACCTTTGTCCTCACCGGAACGCTACCGACGCTCGGCCGGGACGATGCCAAGGCGCGGATCTTGGCGG
Organism: Pseudomonadota bacterium; assembly: GCA_947490265.1. Taxonomy (GTDB): domain Bacteria; phylum Myxococcota_A; class UBA796; order UBA796; genus CANLGQ01. The sequence goes on from CANLGQ010000019.1 coordinate 4,722, forward strand.
CCGGGGGCAAGGTCAGCGGGAGCGTGTCGACGAAAACGCACTATGTAGTGGCAGGAACCGAGGCCGGGAGCAAGCTCGACAAGGCCACTGAGCTCGGCATCCCGGTCCTGTCGGAGCCCGAGTTCCTCGCCCTGCTCGACGGCGTCGGAGGCGCCCCTTGACAACCAGGCATCCACACCCCATGATCAGGATCCTCTCGCTACCTCCCCTTTCGGTCCCACCCATGCCCGTCGACCTCACCAAGCTATTCCAGTCCCGAACGGAACAGTTGCGCACTCAGGCCTCTGAGATTGGCCTGATCGCTCCGGAAGATCTCCGAAAACCCGACCTCGTCTTCGCCATCGCCCAAAAGCTCTCCGACAAGGCAGGGGAGCAGCTTGGCACCGGGGTCCTGGAGGTTCACGCCGAGGGGTTCGGCTTCCTCCGATCCCCGGCGGCGAACTTCCTCTCCGGCCCCGACGACATCTACGTGAGCCAGAGCCAGATCCGGCGCTTCAAGCTCCAGACCGGCGACGCGGTCATCGGCGTAGTTCGCCCCCCGAAGGAGGGAGAGCGATATCTCGCCCTGCTCCGCGTGGAGTCGATCAACGGCGAACCGCCCGGGGACGAGCGCCCGTCCTTCGACGCACTCACGGCGATCTACCCGGATGACCGCATCGACCTCGGCGACGACGACTGGCTCCGCGTCATCGACTTCGCGGCACCCATGGGGCTCGGACAACGCGGACTCCTCGTCGCCGGGCCGCGCACGGGGCGGGTGGAGGTGTTGCGGCGCCTCGTCGATCGCCTGGCGGCTGACGAAGACCTCCACGTCACGGTCCTGCTCGTCGGCGAGCGGCCGGAGGAAATCCACGAGTGGCGCATCGGCACGCGTGCCGAGGTCATCGCGACCCCGTTCGACGAACCACCCGCCCGACACGTGCAGGTGGCCGACATCGTCTTCGAGCGAGCCCGGCGCCGCGTCGAAGGCGGCGACGATGCGGTCCTGGTGGTCGACAGCCTGAGCCGCCTCCTCCGCTTCTGCCTCGCGGAAGTGGCACCTTCTGGCCGCGATCTCGGCGGGGTCGATGCCGCCGCCCTGCACCGGATCCGGCGTTACCTCGGCGCCGCCCGCGCCCTGGAAGAGGGCGGATCCCTGACGGTCGTGGGCGTCGTGTCGGGCGATCCCGACAGCAAGATGGACCGCGTCCTGCTCGAAGACCTGCGCGAGGTCGTGAACTGGGAACTGACCCTGTCGCGCGAGATCGCCGACCGCGGCATCCGGCCCCCCGTCGACCTTCGCCACTCCGGCACGCAACGCGAAGACCGGTTGCTCAGCGAGGAAGACCGCCTCCTGCGCGAGGATTTGCGCTCGCGACTGACCGGTGACCCGATCGAAGATGCGGCTTCGCTCGTCGATGTGGCCACCGCGCGCCGCCTTGACACGAGCCGCGCAACCGGGCAATAGGGCGGCTCGCGCTCTCGCTGCCGAGAGCACCCCAGACCCTCGCCGGGTCGAGGAGCCACCATGAAGCCCGACATCCATCCAAACTACCGTTTCGTGGTGTTCCGCGACGTTTCCGTCGGCGTCGAGTTCCTCACGCGCACCACGATGCGCACCCGCGAGACCTGCACCTTCGAAGGTCAGGAATACCCGCTGATCAACATCGACATCTCGTCGGCGTCGCACCCGTTCTACACCGGTCAGCAGAAGCTCCTCGACACCGAGGGCCGCGTTGAGCGCTTCCGCCGTAAGTACGGCTTCGAAGCAGAGAAGACCCCGGAATCCTAGCCGAGCGGCGAACCCTGGCGGGGCAGCCCATGTTTTCCAAGCTCGTGGTCTTCGAAGCGCGACTCGACGTGCTCGATCGGCAGCTCATGGATCCCGCAGTCGCCAGCGACTCGCGGCGACTTCGCGACCTCACCCGCGAGGCCTCCCGCGTTCGCGACATCGTGGACCAATGGCACGCGTTCCAGCGACTCGAGACCGAGCTGACGGGGGCGCGCGAGGTGCTCGTCGGGGAGTCCGACCCGGAGATGCGCGAGTTGGCCCGATCCGAGATCGCCGATCTCGAGCAGCGGCGCGCGGCCACGGAGCGCGACATCAAGCTCTCCCTCCTTCCGCCTGACCCCTATGAGGGACGGCCGATCCTCCTCGAGATCCGAGCTGGCACCGGCGGCGACGAAGCGGCGCTGTTTGCGGCCGACTTGTACCGGATGTACCAGCGGTACGGCGAACGCAACGGGCTGCGCATGGAGGAGATCTCGAGCCATCCGATCACCGTCGGCTCGACGCTCGGGCTCAAGGAAGTGGTCACGGCGGTGACGGGCGAGGCCGCGTACCGCACCCTTCGCTTCGAAGGGGGGGTTCACCGCGTTCAACGCGTGCCCTTGACCGAGGCCCAGGGGCGGATCCACACGTCGGCGGCCACCGTGGTCGTCCTCCCCGAGCCCGACGAGGTCGAGGTTCGGATCGAGGCGAAAGACCTCCGCATCGACACCATGCGGGCCGGTGGGCCCGGCGGCCAGTCGGTGAACACCACCGATAGCGCGGTTCGGATCGTCCATGTCCCGACCGGCCTGACGGTGCTGTGCATGGACGAGAAGTCTCAGCACAAGAACAAAGACAAAGCGATGCGGATCTTGAAGGCCCGCCTCCTCGAGAAACAACAGGCCGAACAAAACGCCGCCGAGTCGGCCGCACGACGGGCGATGGTCGGAACGGGCGATCGGTCGGAGCGGATCCGGACCTACAACTTCCCCCAGAATCGGCTCACCGACCACCGGATCGGGCTCACGCTCTACAAGCTCGACGCGGTCGTCGAGGGGGACTTGCAGGAGCTCTTCGACAGCTTGAACGCCACGTGGCAGGCGGAGCAGTTGCAGAAGTCCGGACTGGGCTGATGCCCCCCATTGCGCCGACCGTCGTCCAATTGCTCCTGCAAACGGAGGCTTGGCTACGCGGAAAAGGCGTGGAGACACCCCGGCTGGAGGCCGAGTTGTTGCTCGCCCACCTGCTCAAGAGCACAAGGCTCGGCCTGTACCTCCTGCATGACCGCCCCTTGGCCCCCGCGGAGATCGAAGCCCTGCGCGCGATGGTCGTGCGCCGGGGAAAGCGCGAGCCCTTGGCCTGGATCCTCGGTGTCGTCGGATTTCATGCGCTTGACCTAGCCATCCGACCGGGCGTGCTGGTCCCCCGGCCCGACAGTGAGACCCTGGTCGATGCGGCCCTCGCGTGGATCCCCGACGAGCCGGCCTTGGTCGCGGACATCGGATGCGGATCCGGGGCGGTCGGTCTGGCCTTGGCGCAAGCTCGCCCTCAGCTCAAGATCTACGCCGTTGATCTTGCGGAGGCCGCTCTCGAGACGACACGGGCGAACGCCGCCGCCCTCGGCCTCGAGGCACGGGTGGCGGTCCTTCGCGGCGACTTGTTGACGGCGATTCCGACCCCTCGCCGGATCGACTGGGTGGTCAGCAACCCCCCCTACATCCCGAGCGCCGAGATCGACACGCTAATGCCGGAGGTGAGCCGCTGGGAACCCCGTTTGGCCCTCGACGGCGGGCCGGATGGACTCGACGTGTACCGGAAGCTGATCCCGGCAGCCCGGCGGCGAAACGCCACGGGTATCCTCCTCGAAGTGGGTGCAGGACAGGCAGGGCGGGTCGCCGATCTGCTCAGGCGCGCCGGGTGGACCGGCATCGACACGTGGAACGACCTCCCAGGAATCACCCGGGTGGTCGGCGGTCGCAGCCCGAAATCGGGGGAGCGGGCTTGATCTCTGGACCGCCGACTGGTAGAAACCAGGGTCCAATGTGGAGGTCGGTCGATGGTTCGCCTCGCGCTGCTCGCCCTCGCCTCGTGCGGCGGCGGTGACCCAACGGCCGGAACGGGCGCCGATGCCGCCGGTGGCACCGCCCCGGCAGCCGGACCCCGCGACACCCTGGTCGTCGGCTGGGTCGCGGACGTCGGAAGCCTGAATAGCGTCGTCTCCGTGGCGGTGGACGACGGCGATCTGATCTCTGCCCTCATGTTTCCGATGATCGATGCCGACTTTGTGGATTGCCAGCTGCGGCCCCAGGCCGGTCACGCCACCGAGTGGGCCTGGAGCGCCGACGGCAAGACCATCCAGATGACGCTCCGCGGTGACCTCAAATGGCAGGATGGAACACCGGTCACCGTAGACGATGTCGTGTTCACCTACGAGCTCGTGGCCGACCACGATGTAGCGAGCCCGCGGTACGAGTACGTCGAAAAGCTCGTTTCGGGGGCCCGCCCACGCGTGGTGGATGCCACTCACATCGAGTGGCAATTCACAAAACCGTTCGATCAGGTCACCCAGCTGTCCCAGGTGAGCGATCTGGCGCTGCTTCCCAAGCATGTGCTCACGGGCGCCGACCGGGCGAGCCTGCGGGGGAACCCGTACTCCCGGGCACCGCTCTCGTATGGCCCGTGGACGCTCGCGACCTACGAGCCGAATCAGCGCATCGTCCTCGAGCACAACCCAGGGTTCTCCGGTCCGGAGGACTGGAAGCCGAAACTCGAACGCGTCGTTTTCCGGGTGATCCCCGACTACAACACCCGGCTGCTCGAACTGCAGGCCGGAAAGATCGATCACCTGCGGGGAATCGCGGTCACCGATGCCGACCGCCTCCGGAAGGAGCACCCTGAAATCAAGCTCTATCGCCGCGGATGGAGAACTTTCGACTACGTGGTATGGAACTTCGAAAACCCCTTGTTCCAGGACGTGAACGTTCGCAACGCGCTCGCCATGGCTGTCGACGCCGACGGCATGATCGGGCGGCTGCTGACCAGCGAGACCGGCGAGAAGTACGGCCGACGATCGGTGGGAAACATCAGCCCGGCCCTCTGTGGCGCCCACAACGACGACCTGAATCCGATCGTGTTCAACCCACAGCGAAGCAAGGATCTGCTCGCACAGGCCGGGTGGGCCGACACCGACGCCGACGGGGTCCTCGACAAGGACGGCAAGCGCTTCGAGTTCACCCTGGCCACGATGGCCGGCAACAAGCGGCGCGGAGATGCCCAGATCCTCGTCCAGGCCGCCCTGAAAGAGGTCGGTGTCGTGGTGAACCTGGAGCAACAGGAAGCCAACGCGCTCAATGAGAACCTAAGGAAGCGGCGATACGATGCGGCCATGAGCGGCTGGAGCGCTGCGCTGTTCATCGACCCGTCGGCGATGTGGATGTGCGATGAGGTCGACAAGCCCCACGAGTTCAACTTCGCGAATTACTGCAACCCCGAGGTCGACGCCCTCATCACGAAGGGCCTGGCCACGACGAAAGCCGACGAAGCCGCACCGATCTGGAGGGAAATGCAGGCGAAGATCTATGCGGATCAGCCGTACCTGTTCCTCTACTGGATGGACGAAATCGTCGGGCTACACCGTCGCTTCAACCACGCAGAGATCGACGTCCTGTCGTCCCTGAACCACCTGGAGCGATGGGAGGTTCCGCCCGAGAAGGTGAAGTACAAGCGGTGATCTCCTACGCCGCGCGCAAGCTGGCCTATGCGGTTCCGCTCCTCTGGGGCGTCGTCACCCTGATTTTTCTGCTCATCGAGCTGTCTCCTGGCACCTACGCCGACAAGTACGTCGACGAGAACATGCCCCCGGAGGTCGCCCAGATGGTGCGGGCCAAGTACCAGCTCGATGCGCCGGGATGGATCCGCTACCTCGCCCTGATGCGAAACCTGGCCCTGCTGGACTTCGGCATCTCGATGGACCAGGAGCGCCCTGTCTTCGCCGTGATCTCCGACGCCCTGCCCCATACCCTCCTCCTCTCGGCGGTCACGCTCTTGGTCCTGTACCCGGCAGGGATCGCGCTCGGAACCGTCCAAGCCGTGCGTCAGAACGGACCGATCGACACCGCTGGCAGTGTGGTGGCTCTCTTCCTGTACTCCATGCCCAGCTTCTGGCTGGCGATGATGCTCCAGCTCCTCGTGTCGTACTCCCTTGGCGGGGCGATCGAGCGGCACCTCCCCGCGTGGCTGCACTGGCTCGCGCTCCCGAGCTCCGATCCCTACGATGCGGTCGGCTACGACGCGATGGGGCCCGGAGCGCGCCTCGTCGATCGGGTTCGTCACCTCGTGCTTCCCGGGGTCGCCATGGGCCTGGCGGGAGCAGCCGGGACGGCCCGGTACATGCGGTCTTCGATGCTCGAGGTAATTCGCCAGGATTATGTTCGTACGGCGCGTGCGAAGGGACTCCGCGAGGGCGCGGTGATCGTGCACCATGCGCTGCGCAACGCGCTGCTCCCGATCCTCACCTTGTTCGGTCTCTCCCTTCCCTTCTTGTTCTCGGGCGCGGTGCTGGTCGAGACGATCTTCGCCTGGCCAGGGATGGGCCGCCTGATCGTCACCGCCATTCTCACCCAGGACACGCCGCTGATCGTGGCCTGCTTCTTCGTCTCGACGCTGCTCGTGGTCCTCGGCTCGCTCGTCGCCGATCTGGCCTACGCCTGGGCCGATCCACGGATCCGGCTCGCATGAGCCCAGTCGACCTGGAGGCGACGCCGCCCACAAAGCGCCTCGCCCGCCTCGGCCTCCTCGTACCCGGCCTCGGCCACCTGCTCGCGGGGGAATTCATCCCGGCGGGGGCCCTCTTCCTGCAGTCGGCCGTCCTGTTCCTGGCCGCAACACGCGGTTTTACGCGCCTGGAAGCGGTACTTCGGCCGGATGGCCACCTGCTCGTCCATCCGGTGCTGGCCCTCCTGGCATGGTTCCTCATTGCCGCAATCGTAGGCCTGCTCGCTTGGCGCCAGGCCTTTCCCGTCCCTCGGGCCCCCGGACCCACCACCTGGACTGCGCTCGTCACCCGCGGGTTTGCAGCCCATCGGGCCGGCATGCTCGGCCTCGCCGGCGTCGCCCTGCTGACCTCGCTGACCCTTCTCACGCCGCTGATCGCTCCCTTTGATCCACTCGCCCTCGACACCGGCCGGCCGCTGACCCCCCCCTCGTGGGTTCATCCACTTGGAACCGACTACTTCGGCCGAGATGTGCTCTCGCGCTTGCTCTATGGCGGGCGGATCTCCCTCTCGATCGGCTTCTTCGCGGTCGCCATCGCCGCGACCACCGGTACGCTCGTCGGCGCAGTCGCAGGCTATGTCGGTGGCGCGATCGATCGCCTCCTGATGGCGTTGGTGGACCTGCTGCTGGCCTTCCCGAACCTGCTCCTCCTCATCACGGTGACCGGCCTGTTTCGGCTGCGCGGGTTCGCGAACCTCGCGCTCATCGTGGGGGTGCTCGGACTCACGGGTTGGATGGCGGTCGCCCGGATCGTTCGATCCCAGGTGCTGGCGCTTCGCGAGCAGGAGTTCGTCCAGGCTGCCATCGCGCTCGGACTCGGCCACTGGCGCATCCTGCTCGGCCAGATCCTCCCAAACGCCCTCGCGCCGGTCATCGTCTACTGTACCCTCGCCATTGGCTCGACCATGCTGAGCGAAGCGGCGCTCTCCTTCCTGGGACTCGGCGTTCCGCCCCCCACGCCCACCTGGGGGGTCATGATCGAGGAGGGCGGTGACGTGCTCCAGACCGCCCCTTGGATCGCGACTTTTCCCGGTCTGGCGATCCTCGCAGCGGTCATGTGCTTCAACCTGCTGGGGGACGGGCTGCGGGATGCGCTCGACCCGCGGCTGCGAACGGGACCATGACCAGTTTCGCCTCGGTGTTTCGCTCGGTCGGGGATATGTGGCGCCACCGCGTGGGCAGCACCCCCGACTCGGAGGCGTGGTGGGCGAGAGAGCGCGACACGTGGTCGCGGATCACCTGGCGCCAGGCGGACCGGCAGGTGCGCGAGATCGCCCACGGCCTGCTGGCCCAGGGGATCCGGCCAGGCGACCGCGTCGCGATCGTGTCGGCGACCCGCTGCGAGTGGCTGCTCGCCGATTTGGCCATCGGGGCGGTGGGGGCCGCCACGACCGCGGTGTTTCCCACCACCGGGCCCGACGAGCTGGCCTTTGTCCTCCAGGATGCGGCCGTCTCAGCGGTCTTCTGCGACACGACCGATCGGTTGGCTTCGATCCGGGCGATGCGCGATCGCATCCCCACGGTGCAGCGCGTCTTTGCGTTCGAGGGCGGGGTCGCGCCCGACGGGTGGTCGAGCGGGATCGCGGTGCTCCAAGCCGCAGGGCGCGAGGCCGAGTACCGAGCCCCGACGGCGCTCGACGACGCCATCTCGGCGATCACCCCGGACGCACTGGCCAGCCTGATCTACACCTCGGGCACAACCGGCCGTCCGAAGGGGGTCATGCACGACCATGACGCCTGGATCTATGAGGCGGAAGCGATCGAGAGCCTCGGTCTGGTGACGCCCGCCGATCGGCACTTCCTCTTCCTTCCGCTCGCCCATGTGTTTGCGCGGGTGCTCGCGGTGACCGCCATCCGCATGGGGATCCCGACCGCGATCGATCCCGACCCGAACCGCTTCCAAACCACCGTTCGCGAAGTGAGGCCCACCTTCTTTGCAGGCGTTCCGCTGGTCTTCGAGAAGATCGCCGACCGGTTGCGGGAGCGGAGTGGCACCGCCCGGTGGGCGCTCGAGCGAACCCCGGCCGACGGCCTCCGCGGCCGACTCCACCGATGGGCGGTGGGTCGAGCGGTGGGGGGTCCCCTTCGGGAAGCCCTGGGTGGACGGGTGCGATTCGCGATCAGCGGCGCGGCACCCCTCGCGCCCTCGGTCGGTCAGATGCTGGCAGCCGCAGGGCTCCCGATCCTGGAGGGCTACGGTTTGACCGAGTCGGGGGCCGCGTCGTGCGTCAACCGGCTCGATGACTGGCGAATTGGATCAGTAGGTCCACCACTTCCTGGTTGTGACCTCAGGCTGGCCGACGACGGAGAGATCCTGCTGAAGAGCCGGGGGGTCATGCGCGGATACTGGGGGAGGCCGGCGGAGACAGCGGAAGTGCTCGGAATGGACGGCTGGCTCGCCACTGGCGACCTCGGCGAGATCGACCGTGGGCATCTCCGGATCACCGGTCGAAAGAAAGACCTCATCGTGACGAGCGGCGGGAAGAAGGTGGCCCCTCGGGTCGTGGAAGCCGAGATCGAGCGCAGCCCGCTCGTCCAACAAGCGGTGCTCGTCGGCGAAGGCAGGCCGTATTGCGTGGCGTTGCTCGCCCTGGAGCCCTCAGCGCTGGCCGGCCGATCGCCCTTCGAACCCAGCGTGTCCGCCGAGCTCGCGGCCGCAGTCCGCACGGCAAACCGGGCCCTTGCGCCCTGGGAAACCGTCAAGCGCTTTGCGGCTTTGCCGGAAGCGCCGAGCGAAGCTGCCGGCACCCTGACCCCGTCGGGGAAGGTGCGGCGTCACGTCGTCGCGTCGCGCTACGCAGCCTTGATCGACAGCCTCTACCAGCCCGGGACGGGTTAAGCTCCGACGCCTCCCCCATGACGTCGCGGATCCCAGACTTCTATCGGCTCGCGCCACCCGCCCGCCTGGCCGCGCTCGCCAAGGCGAGAAGTCTCGACGCGCATTGGGTCGACGTCCTCTCCGGGCATGGCCTCCAGACTCCGGCCGCCGATGTGATGGTCGAAAACGTCATTGGCACCTTCTCGCTCCCCAACGCGGTCGCCGTCAACTTCATGATCAACGGCGTCGAACGCGTTGTACCGATGGTGATCGAGGAACCCTCGGTCGTGGCGGCAGTCAGCAACATGGCCCGTCTCTCCCGCGTGGCAGGCGGATTTCTGGCCGACAGCGACCCGCAGCGGACGATCGGGCAGGTTCAGCTGTTGCAGGTCGCGGACCCAGAGAGGACCGCCGCGCAGATCCGGGCGGCGATCCCCGCGCTGTGGGACGTGGCCGCCGCGGTCCACCCGAGGCTCGTCGAGCGCGGCGGGGGCCTGCGCGACATGATCGTGCGCACGCCGGTTTACGACGAGCCGGGTCGGGTGCGCGAGAACATGGTCGTGCTTCAGTTCGTGCTCGATTGCGTCGACGCGATGGGCGCGAACATGGTCAACACGATCGCCGAACGCCTCGCGCCCGACCTCGAGAGCCTGACCGGAGAGCGGGTGGGCCTGCGCATCCTGTCCAACCTCGCCGATCAGCGACTGTCCCGCGCCTCGATCCGCCTGCGCCCTCAAGACCTGGCCAGCCAGGAGTTCGACGGTGCCGAGGTCGCCGAAGGGATCGCGGCAGCCTGGCGGTTTGCCTGGGCCGACCCATATCGGGCGGCAACCCACAACAAGGGCGTGATGAACGGCATCGACGCCGTGGCCATCGCAACCGGCAACGACTGGCGCGCCATCGAGGCCGGCGCCCACGCCTGGTGCTGTCGCGACGGCCAGTATCGGCCGATGACTCGGTGGGAGGTCGAGGCCGACGGCAGCCTGCGCGGGAGCCTCGAGCTGCCGCTCCAGTTTGCGACCGTCGGGGGCCCGATCAAGGTTCACCCGACCGTTCAGGCCAACCTCGCGGTGCTCGGCACCACCGGCGCGCGCGACCTGTCGGCGGTCGCCGCAGCGGTCGGCCTGGCGCAAAACCTCGGAGCGCTCAGGGCGCTGGCGACCGAAGGGATCCAGTGTGGGCACATGCGCATGCACGCCCGCACCGTCGCGGTCAACGCGGGAGCGCGCCCGGAAGAGCTAGCCGCCGTGGTCGCGCAGCTCTGTTCCTCCCGCGACTGGTCCGTCGAAAACGCCCGCACAATACTAGATAATATCAGATGAGCGTCGGCCGGGGACTGGGAAAACTCATCCTCTGCGGGGAGCACGCGGTCGTGTTCGGCCACCCCGCCCTCGCGTTCGCAGTGGATCGCCACACCACCGTAGAGGTCGACCGCTGCGCAGGGGCGTCGCGCATTACCGCAGACCAACCCGACGGGCGTTTGGTCGACGCCCTGGCGCGCGTGGTGCCTTCGGAGGGTTTCGCCGTCGAGATCCGCACGGATCTCCCGGTCGGTCGCGGAATGGGCAGCTCGGCCGCGCTCGCCGTCGCCTTGGTGCGCGCGCTGGCCGCGCTCGATGGGGAGGCGGTCGGGGCCGAGGGAATCATCGACCGCGCGATGCCGATCGAACAGGCCTTCCACGGGAATCCTTCGGGGCTCGACGTCGCGGTGGCGGCGCACGGTGGGATCGTTCGGTATCGACGTGGCCCTCCGCGGCAGATCAAGCACCTCGCCGCGCCGCGGTGGACCGTGGTGGTGCTCGACTCCGGATCCGCCGGGAACACGGCCGAGCTCGTGGCCGGCGTCGCCGCTCGCCGCCCGGGGGTCGATCGGGCGCTCGACCGAATCGGAGCCCTCGTCCAGCAAGCCGAGACCGCGTTGACCGACGACCGCGCCCTCGGGGAGATCCTCGACGAAAATCACGCGTTATTGCAACGGATCGGCGTTTCGACCCCCCCACTCGACGCGCTCGTCGGGCTGGCGAAGCGCGCGGGCGCGCTCGGGGCGAAACTGGCCGGAGCAGGGGGCGGCGGCGTGGTGCTGGCCCTGGTCGATGAGGCGGAACCGGTGCTTCGCGCTGCACGAAAGGCAGGCGTCGAGGCCTGGGCCTGCCATCCCGCGGAGAGGCAGGCATGAACCGCGCGACGGCCATCGCCCACCCCAACATCGCACTGGTGAAGTACTGGGGCAAACGCGACGTCGAAGCGAATCTCCCCGCGGTCCCGAGCCTCTCGCTCGGGATCGCCGAGTGGCGAACCGAGACCACCGTCACCTGGGGGGCCGCCTTCGACCGCGTGTTCCTCGCCGGTGAACCGGCTCCCGCGGCGTTCGCCCTCCGGGTGTCGCGCCACCTGGATCGGATCGATCCGCACCGACCCCGGTGCGAGGTCGAGACGCACAACGACTTCCCGACCGGGGCGGGACTCGCCTCGAGCGCGTCGGGGTTCGCCGCGTTGACCCTCGCGGCGATCGCAGCGAGTGGCCGGCAGGCCACCCGGTGGGAGCTGTCCGCGCTCGCCCGCCAGGGTTCCGGATCGGCGTGCCGCAGCGTCCCCGGCGGCTGGGCCGTTTGGCGCGACGAAGCTGCGGTGGCCCTGGAGGTCGACTGGCCGGTGCGCCTGGTGGTGTGCGTCGTGGACGAGCGACCGAAGCCCGTCGGATCCACCGAAGGGATGGCCCGCAGCGCGGCCACCAGCCCGTTGTGGAGCACCTGGCTCGCCACGGCCGAGGGCGACGTGGAGGCCGCCATCGCCGCGCTCGAACGCCGGGATCTCGAGGCGCTCGGAGCGATCTGCGAGCGGAGCACGCACAAGATGTTCGCGACCATGTTCACCGCCACCCCCCCGCTGATCTACTGGCAGCCGGTCACGGTGGCGCTGCTGCACGAGGTGCAGGGCCTGCGGGCGCGGGGGATCGGGGCCTGGGCCACGCTCGACGCGGGACCGCAGGTGAAGGTGCTCTGCGCGGCCGCCGATGCACCGACGGTCGCGGCCGCCCTCGCCCCCCTGAGCCTCCGGACCTTGGTGGCCTCGCCCGGCGGTCCGGCTCGGGTGGTCGAATGATTCGCGTTCGAGCCCCTGGCAAGGTCGTGCTGCTCGGCGAGTACGCCGTACTCGATGGCGCGCCGGCGATCGTCGCCGCCGTTAATTCCGGCGTCATGAGCACGTTTACTCCGGGCCCGGCGCTGCTCATCGAGGCGCCGGACGACCGCTTCGTGGGCCCGGCCCTGTCGCGCGCGCCGACCGGAACGTACACGTTCCAAGCATGGAACCCAGTGATAACGCCGGGAAAGGCCGGCCTCGGCTCGTCGGCGGCCGCCACCACCGCAGCGGTCCTGATCGCCCAACTCGCCCGCGGTGCCAGCGCAGAAGCCGATTACGTCTTCGCGCGAGCCGCCACGGTGCACCACCGCGTTCAGGGCTCGGGATCGGGCATCGACGTGGCAGCCTCCACCTATGGCGGCGTGCTGCACTTCCTGGGAGGGGAGATCACCCCGGTCCCCATCGACCTCACCGATCGCCTCGGCGTCGCGTTCGTTGGAGGACCCGCCGACACCGCGCCGCGCATCGAACGGTACAAGGCGGCGGTCGGACGCGGCGACTTCGTTGCGCGCAGCACGGCCATCGTCCGGGACTGGATCGCCGACCCGATCCGGGCCTTCGACGACGCCCGCGAAAACCTGCGCGAGCTCGATCGGCGGGCGGGGCTCGGCTGGTGGATCGAGGCCTATACACCGGTGATCGAGCTGGCCCACCGGCTTGGCGGGGCGGCGAAGCCGAGCGGGGCCGGGGGGGGCGACGTGGTGGTCGCGGTGTTCCCCGACGCCGCCGGTCGCGACGCCTGGCTCGCCGCCGTCCCTGCAGTCGGGGCGATCGCGCTCCCGGTTCGGGTTACCGGCGGGGTCTCGGTGACGCCATGAACTCGTCCGAGCCCATCACGAACCGAAAGACCGATCACCTCGACCTGTGCGCAACGGACGAGGTCGCCTTTCGAGGCGCCACGCCGCTGTTCGACGAGGTCGGACTGGTCCACGACGCCCTGCCCGAACTGGCGCTGGAAGAGGTCGACCTCGTCACCGAAGTCGTCGGACGCGACCTTCAGGGACCGCTCGTGATCGCCGCGATGACGGGTGGCGTCGACCGAGCCGACGCGGTCAACCAGGGCCTGGCATCCGTCGCGGAAGAGCTCGGGATCGCCTTTGGCTTCGGCTCCATGCGACCGCTGCTCGAGCACGGGATCCGCGCGGGGTATCGCGTGCGCGACGTCGCGCCGACCGCACTGATCTTCGGAAACCTCGGTGTCGTCCAGGCGAAGTCCGTATCCCCCCAACAAGTTGCAGACCTCATCGGGATCACCGGGGTGGACGCTTTGTGCCTGCACCTGAATCCGGCCATGGAGGTCGTTCAGAGCGGCGGGGACACCGACTTTCGCGGTGGAATTGAGACGATCGGAAGGTTTGTCCGCGAAGCCGGCGTGCCCATCCTCGTCAAGGAGACCGGTTGCGGACTGTCGCGCTCGGTCGGGAACCGCCTGGTGGAAGCAGGCGTCACCTGGGTCGACGTCTCCGGCGCCGGCGGAACCTCGTGGGTGGGCGTGGAGACGCTGCGCGCCCGGGCCCGCACCCGATCGCTCGGCGAGCGATTTTGGGACTGGGGCATTCCGACCGCGGCATCGGTGGCCCAGCTCAGCGGCCTCGGGCTCAAGTCGATCGCGACCGGCGGGGTGCGCAACGGGCTGGACATCGCGCGGGCGATCGCGCTCGGCGCCACCGCCGGTGGCATGGCGCGCCCGTTCCTCCAGGCGTTCAACGCGGGGGGTCGTGAGGCCGTGCTGCAAGAGGCCCGGCAGGTGCTCGACGAGATCCGGCTCGCGCTGCTGCTGACCGGCTCGAGAACCCCAAGCGACCTCCGCCGGCGCCCCTTGGTGCTCGGCCCAACGCTGGAGCGCTGGGTGCCGCCCGACAGCCCGCTGGCGCGTCGACTCCTGCACCGCGGCTGAATCGCGCCGCGTCAGGCCTTGGTCACGACCTTCCAGTTGAACATCGCGCTTCCGACCGCGTTCATCACGCCGAGCCACGCGATCACCATCATCTCCATGCCACGCGCCCCACCGATCCCCCCAACGTCGTGGATCTGGGTCCAACCAAACGATCGAAGCAGCTCTTTGACCTTGGCCTTGGCCGCCGGGTCGTCGCCGGCGACGAACAGCGCGTGGTCGGTGGTCCCGAGACCGCCCGGGTTCAACATGAGCTCCGCGTTGAGGGTGTTGAGCGCCTTGACGACCTTGGCAGCCGGAAAGGCTCGCTGGATCTGCTCACCCAGGCTGTCGTCGTTGCACACGAACAGCCGCGGGTAGCCCCGCGAGAAGTCGAGCGCGTTCGCCACGTCCAGCAGTACCTTCCCGGCGAGGTGGTCGACACCTGCTTGGGTGAGCGCGGCAATCGACGCTGCGCCGGGGGTGGCGTTGATTACCAGCTCTCCGAACGCCGCGGCGTCGGCGAAGGTGCCATGGGTGGCACGCTGGATCCCGGCGGCCCACTTCGTCGCGGCCTCGTTGTTCGCGGTTCGAGAGCCCAGGCACACCGCGTGCCCCGCCTCCGCGAGTTTCGTGGCAAGTCCCCTTCCCACCATGCCGGTGCCGAGTACGCCGATCTGCACGCCGACCTCCTGTGACACGACCATTCCTAACCACCGGGAACGCGGCGGGATACAGGCCTGGGCCCGGGAGGACACATGCCGCGCATTGCGGTCATTCCAGGCGACGGCATCGGGCGCGAGGTCATCACCGAGGGCCTTCGCCTCCTCCACGCGTTGAACCGCTGGCACGGGCTCGACCTGCACTTCGAGGAGCTCGACCTCGGTGCCGACCGGTACCTGCGCGACGGCACCACGATGCCGCCGGGCCTGTTCGACCGTTTTCGCGCTGAGTTCCAGGCGATCTTCCTCGGTGCGCTGGGTGACCCGCGGGTGCCGAGCAACGTCCACGCCAAGGACATCCTGCTCGGCAGCCGCTTCGAGCTCGACCTCTACATCAACCTCCGGCCGATTCAGCTGCTCGACAGCCGGTATTGCCCGCTCAAGGACACCGAGCCGTCCCAGGTCGACATGGTCGTGTTCCGCGAGAACACCGAGGGGCTGTACACCGGCATCGGGGGCCAGTTCAAGCGCGGTACGGACGACGAGGTCGCGCTCGAGACCGAGATGAACACCCGAAAGGGGGTCGAGCGGATCATCCGGGCCGCCTTCGCCTACGCTCGGCAATCGGGCCGCAAGTCGGTCTGTATGTCCGACAAGGCCAACGCGATGCGCCACGGGCACGACCTCTGGCAGCGGGTGTTCAAGCAGGTACAAGCCGAGTACCCGGAGATCGAGGCCTTCCACCTCTACGTCGATGTGCTCGCCATGGAGATGGTGCGCAAACCCAGCCGCTTCTCGGTGATCGTCACCAACAACCTGTTCGGGGACATCGTCACCGACCTCGGCGCCCAGATCCAGGGGGGCATCGGGCTCGCCGCCAGCGGCAACATCCATCCCGGCCGCGTCTCGCTGTTCGAGCCGGTCCACGGCTCGGCGCCCGACATCGCCGGAAAGGGCATCGCCAACCCGCTCGCCACGTTCCTCTCCGCGGGGATGATGCTGTCTCACCTCGGCCACTCGGGCCTCGAGGCGCGACTGCGCGACGCCGTTCAGTTCTGTTTGAACCGCGGTTACGTCACGCCGGAGCTGGGAGGCAAGAGCCGCACCCACGAGGTGACCGATGCCGCCCTCACCTTCCTGGAGAACCAATGAAGAACCTTAACATTTCCTGCCGTGACGTCGTCATCCTCTCCGGCGTGCGCACGGCGTTCGGGGCGATGGGAGGGGCGCTCAAGGACGTGACGGCGCAAGACCTCGCGGTTCCCACGGCCAAAGCCGCGATGGAGCGCGCCGGCGTGTCGCCCGACCAGATCGACCACGTGATCTACGGAAACGTCCTGCAAACCAGCAACGACGCCATTTATGTCGCGAGGCACGTGGGTCTCCGGGCGGGCGTGCCGCACAACGTGCCGGCCCTCACCCTGAACCGCCTGTGTGGCAGCGGCTTTCAGGCGGTGGTCTCGGCAGCCGAGCAGATCCTCACCGGCCAGGCCTCGGTCGTCCTGTGCGGGGGAACCGAGAACATGAGCATGGCCCCCCACGTGACCCACGGGCTCCGCGAGGGCGCCAAGTTCGGCAAGCCACCGGCCATGAAGGACCTCCTCTGGGAGTGCCTCACCGACACCCAGACCGGCATGCCGATGGCGATCACCGCCGAGAACCTGGCGGAGAAATACCGCATCACCCGCGAGGAGTGCGACGCTTTCGCGCTCGGCAGCCAACAGCGATGGGCCGCGGCGAACCTCGCCGGCCGCTTTGCCGACGAGATCCTTCCCTTCGAGATCAAGACCCGCAAAGGCCCGATCTCCTTTTCGGTCGACGAGCACGCGAGGCCGCAGACCGACCTCGCCGGTCTGGCCAAGCTTCCGGCGGTCTTCAAGAAGGACGGCACGGTCACTGCCGGCAACGCAAGCGGGATCTGCGACGGCGCCGCATCGCTCGTCGTGGCCGACGCGGCCTGGGCGGCGAGGAACAACCTGAAGCCACTCGCCCGCCTCGTGAGCTGGGGCGTCTCCGGGTGCGACCCGACCCTCATGGGCATCGGGCCCGTACCCGCCTCCCGGCGAGCGCTCGAGTCCGCCGGTCTCGGCGTCGCCGACATGGACGTCGTGGAAATCAACGAGGCGTTCGCCGCACAATACCTCGCGGTGGAGCAGGAGCTCGGCCTCGACCGCGACCGCACGAACGTCAATGGGGGGGCCATCGCCCTGGGGCACCCGCTCGGGGCATCAGGGGCCCGGATCACGGCCACCCTCGCGCACGAACTCCGCCGTCGCGGTGGGCGGTACGCCCTCGGCGCGGCGTGCATCGGCGGCGGCCAAGGGATCGCCGTCGTCCTCGAGCGGATCTGAGCGATGGACGAGACCGACGTCATCTACGACTGGAACCTGCGAGGGAACCACCTCACCCCCGCGATGCGCGCGGTCGAACTGCACGATGAGACGCTCCGCGACGGCATCCAGAGCCCGTCGGTCCACGACCCGCCGCTGGCGGTGAAGCAGGAGGTGGTCCGGCTGCTCGCCGGCCTCGGGGTGTACTCGGTCAACGTGGGGCTGCCTGGCGCGGGCCCGCGCGCAGTCGCGGACAGCCGCCTGCTCGTCGAGACGGTGCGCGACGAGAAGTTGCCGATCCGGGTCGGCGCGGCGGCCCGCACCCACCCCTCCGACATCCGCCCAATCGTCGAGATCACGCAGCAGACCGGTGTCCCCGTCGAGGTCATGACCTTCCTCGGGAGCTCGCCGATCCGGATGTACGCCGAGGGCTGGGACGAGGAGAAGCTCCTCGCTCTGACCCGCGAGGCAGTGAAGCTCGGCGTCTCGGGCGGCTGTCCAGTGAGCTTCGTCACCGAGGACACGGTGCGGAGCCACCCCAGCACCCTGCGCCGCCTGTTCAGCGCCGCGGTGGAGGAGGGTGCCACCCGACTCGTGCTGTGCGACACCGTGGGGCACAGCACGCCGAACGGCGCCTATAACCTGATCCACTTCGCCCACGACACGCTCATCGGGCTCGGTGTGCGGGAGTCGGTCAAGCTCGACTGGCATGGTCACAACGACCGCGGCCTCGCGCTGCCGAACGCGCTCGCGGCGATCGAGGCCGGGGCCGACCGCGTGCACGGGACGGTGCTCGGCGTGGGCGAGCGGGTCGGAAACACGAGCATCGACCAGATGCTGGTGAACATGAAGCTGCTCGGGCACAACGAGGGCGATCTCTCCGCGCTGTCGCGACTCGTCGCGCTCGTGTCGGAGCACTGCTGTGTGCCGACGCCGTACAACTACCCTGTCTTCGGGAAAGACGCGTTCCGAACGGGCACGGGCGTACATGCCGCAGCCGTGGTGAAGGCGGAGGGCAAGGGCGACGCCTGGCTGGCCGATCGGATCTACTCGGGCGTCCCGGCCTCCTGGTTCGGCCGCGAACAGGAGATCGAGATCGGGCATCAGTCGGGGGTCTCGAACGTGCGCTACTGGTTGGCGCGGCGGGGGCTACCGGCCGACGAGGCGGTGGTTCAGGCGATCTTCGATCGCGCGAAAGTCGGAAACCGGCTGCTCGAGGAAGAGGAGATCCACGCGGTGATCCGCGGCGTGCGCGGCTAGCCCGATCAGCCCCGCGGCTCGGTCGGCCGGGTCAGCGCGGCGTGCTCGGCCCGCGCTGTCTCCATTTCGCGGTCAAACGCCGCGCGTTGCTCCCGCTCAAACCAAATTGCGCGCAAACGCCAGTTGTACGCCATACGAAGGACCAGCGCGAGCAGGACGACCCAACGCATCATCGGGACGGCCTGAAACGCCGGCAGAGGCACCCACGCCGCGGCCGCGATCACCGCCAGGTGGAACGACTGCAGGCCATAGAACACCCACGACCTCGCGACCAACGACGACCGCAGGATCACCTGGTTCACCAGGAGTAAACCCGCTACGACCAGCAGTCCGACGAGCTTCAGGTCCACGGGATCGCCAGATTGTCGATCAGCCGCGTGGACCCCACCACCGCGGCGACCAGCACCCGAGCCGGCCGATCCACCTGGTCGAGCGCCGCGAGATCGGCGGCGGCGGCGACTTCCAGGTAGTCGAGGCGGTCGACGTCGAGTTGGGCCCGCCCGATCCCGCCCAGGCGGTCCGCGTCGCGCTCGCCCTGCTGAAACGCCGCGGCGACGGCTCGTAACGCCGTGACGAGGGACAGGGCGCGACGGCGGTCATCGGGCGAAAGGTACTTGTTGCGGGACGACAGCGCCAGTCCGTCGGCGTCGCGGATCAAGGGACAACCCAGGATCTCGACCGGGAGGCCGAGATCGACGACCACTCGGCGCACCACCGCGAGTTGCTGCCAGTCCTTCTCGCCGAACGCTGCCACCGTCGGGCCGACCAGCGCCAGCAACCGAGCCACCACCGTCGCCACGCCCTCGAAGTGCCCAGGTCGGTGCTCGCCTTCCAACCGATCGGTCAACGATCCATGTACCGTGACCGCGGTCGAAAACCCGGGGGGGTAGAGCGAGTCGGGGCGAAAGAGCAGGTCGACCCGATGAGCCCGGCACAGCCGCTCGTCTCCGTCGGCATCGCGGGGATAGCGACTCAGATCCTCATTTTGTCCAAACTGAAGGGGGTTGACATAGGAGGAGACCACCAACAGGTCCACTTCCGGGCGCAGGCGGTCCATCAACGACGCGTGCCCAGCGTGCAGGAAACCCATGGTCGGAACGAACCCGATCCGCCGCCCACGCTGGTCCCCACGCCAAGCGACGAGCGAGGCGACCTCGCTGACGACCTCCATCAATAGACCCGCTTCAGGGCATTCGCAGAGCGAGTGAAGCCGTGCTCGGGCCCGGGAAACACTCCGGCCTTCACCTCGTCGATGTAGGCCCGAACCGCATCGGTCACGGTCGTCTCGAGTTCGGCGTAGCGCTTCACGAAGCGAGGCTGGAAGCGCAGATCGAGACCGAGCAGGTCGTAGCAGACCAGCACCTGCCCATCACACGCCGCGCCAGCGCCAATGCCAATCGTGGGCACCTGAATGGCTGCGGTGATCTCTGCCGCGAGATCGCTCGGAATCCCTTCCAGCACCACGCAGAACGCCCCGGCCTCGGCCACGGCCACCGCGTCGGCCAGAACCCGGGCAGCGTCGCTCTCGGTGCGACCTTGGACCCGGAACCCTCCCATCGCATGCACCGACTGAGGCGTCAGCCCCACGTGCCCGACCACCGGGATCCCCACCTCGACGAGCCGCGCGATGGTGGGAGCCATCGCAGCCCCTCCCTCGAGTTTCACGGACT
Source organism: Pseudomonadota bacterium (assembly GCA_947490265.1). Lineage (GTDB taxonomy): Bacteria > Myxococcota_A > UBA796 > UBA796 > CANLGQ01. Next base: position 24,999 of record CANLGQ010000019.1, read on the forward strand.
GGGCTCCGCCCTCTTTCAGGGCGCGCCCGGCGGCCAGGAGCGCCTGTTCGGGCGACACCTGATAGGACAGGAAGGGCAGGTCGGTCGTGAGATGGGCGCTCACCAGGCCGCGTGAAACGCAGCGGGTGTGGTAGATCATTTCATCGAGCGTGACCGGCAGGGTGTCGGGTTGCCCCTGAACCACCATGCCGAGCGAGTCGCCGACCAGGATCATGTCGGCCCCGGCGCCGTCGAGCAGCCGCGCGAACGTAAAGTCGTAAGCGGTGATCATCGCGATCCGCACGCCTTCGGCCTTCTTCCTCCGGATGTCGACCGTTGTCGCTCTGGCCACACTAGCTCCCGGGAAAAAGGGTGGGCTGCCGCTCGTCGCCCAGGTCATCGACGGTCTCTTCGCCGCGCAGCGCGCTCTCCACGCGCTTCTGCACCAGGGCCCGCGCGGTGGGGTCACCCACGTAGTCGAGCGCCTGGTTGTCGAGGCGAAGGATCGGGCTCCGCGTCCACCCCGCCAGGAGCCGGTCGTAGCGCTCCACCAGATCTTCGAGGTATTTCGCGGTGATCCGCTCCTCCCCGATGGCATGCCGTTTTGCGATCCTGCGGAGCAGCACCGGAACCGGGGCGGTGAGGTACACGACCAAGTCGGGGGACGGAGCTTGCTCGCCCAGGGCCCCCGCGAACCGATCATAGAGCTCGAGCTCCAGCGGCTCGAGGGTCTTCTCCGCAAACAAGCGGTCTTTCTCGAACAGGTAATCTGAGATGATCGTCCCGTGGAAGAGGTCTTGCTGCCGGATGTGCTCCTGCTGCCGCCATCGGGTCATCAGGTAGTACATCTGCACCGGGAACGCGTAACGAGCCGGATCCTCGTAGAATGGCCCGAGAAACGGGTTTGTCTCGGACGGCTCGAGCACCACCCTCGCCCCCCACGCCTCGGCGAGGAGGTGGCAGAGCGACGTCTTGCCGACCCCAATCAGGCCTTCGACGACCACGTACCCGCCCACGGCGCCCTCGCCCGCCCTGGTAACCCGCGCCCGCGCGCTCGCCCCTGGTCACGGCGGCGGCCGCGAGTAACCTTGCCGCGATGGACCCAACGCGCCGCGACGCCGTGCTCCGAGCCTACCTCACTGGCCGTGACTGGGACCGGGATCCCGGAGCACGCCTCGTCCGCAGGCTGGTCACGGAGGCCCAGCCGACCCTGATCCAGTGGCCACTCCTGGTCGAGCTGCACTGGGTCGCCATCGCCTCGCGCGGGCCAGAGGGCGTCGGCGACCTGGTCTTCTCCGATGCGCACGGCCACTACGCGGTGGTCGAATCCACGGCGTTGCCGGAAGCCGATGACCGGGCCCTGCCCCGACGGCGCGCCACCCTCCGCACCAGCGTGCGCCACCGGGCAATCGACCACGCCACCGCCTGGATGAAGCTCACCCCCGACGCCCGAAGCGTCGCCGCGGTCACCGCGGTCGAGGACCGCGGCGTGCTGAAGTTGACGGTCGAATACGAGTTTCGCAGGTAGCCGCCGGTCCAGGAAGAACCGGCAGCCCACCTGGTTTCTCACGCGATCGCCTCCACCTCCGCGCCGCTCTCTGCCTGCGGGCGCGGGACCAGCGCAACCGACTCGCACACGATGCGGGGCGACTTCCGAGCCTGGCCGTGCTCATCGCTCCACTTCTCGTACTCGAGCCGCCCGGTGACCCGCACCGCCGACCCCTTCTTGAAGCCGACGGCCCGCTCGGCCTCGCGCCCGAAGGCCTTCACCTCGTGCCACTGGGTTTCTTCGACCCACTGGTTTCCCTCCTTCCTGGCGCGGTTCGTCGCCAGGGCAAAGGTACACCAGGTCGCGCCGCTCTTTGCGGTACGCGCGACCGGATCAGCGCCGAGGTTTCCTTCGAGGGTCACTTCATTCAAACTACGCATGGCTCACCTCCGATTGGTTAGAGCAAGCCGGGCCAAAGCAAGGCCCGTGCCAACCGATCGGAGGAGTAAAACCCTGTTTCCACGGTAATCCACGGCCGTCCGACGGCCGTCGCTGTCGGTCGACCCCCGTCAGCTCTCGCTGGGGCGTTGACGCGGCGGCGCTTGCCTCAGATACAGATGCCGCCA
>CANLGQ010000020.1 GCA_947490265.1 Pseudomonadota bacterium
GCGCGGGGTACAGGATGACCTCCCCACCCGTGACGTTCAACACGCGATCGAGCTCGTTACATGCGGCAAACCCGACCAGTTCGTCGCCATGCACACCGGCGGTAACGGCCACTCGCGGCCCGTTGCCCGACCGATGAAGGATGACCGGAACATCCGAGGATCGTTGGGTCCCGCGGATCCGCTCTAGCGCACGCATGGGGCCCCGTATCCTGATATTCTAGTTGAGGAGGCAGGCGATGCCGCTCGACCCTTCGGACGCCGCGTTGAAGAACCTCGAGCGCCTCATCTCGCGCGACCCCCTGCTGCGCGACATCATCTCCCCCTCGCTCCCCGGCGCGCGACGCGCGGCAAAATTCTCGCCCGAGGTCGATGTGGTCGAAGACGCCTCCGGCTGGATCGTCTGGCTCGAAGTCCCGGGCGTGAGCCGAGATTCGTTGCACGTCGACGTCGATGGCACCCGGCTCACGGTCCGCGGCGAGAAGCGCCTGCTTCGCACGACCGAAGCGCAGGTGCGCGTGGCGGAACGCGTAGGAGGCCGGTTTTCCAGAGAGTTCCTGCTCCCGTTTGCCGTCGCCGCAGACGCCATCACCGCGAAGCTCACCGACGGCGTGCTCCAGATCCGGCTGCCGAGGGTGGGGGATCGGCAGAAGCACGAGGTCCCGATCGGGGACTGAGTCGCTAGGACGGCTTGGCTCAGAACTTCGATGAACTGCGAAGCACTGGCCGTCCTCGTTCTTGTTGTCGGCTCGGTGTCCTTAGGGGCCGGTCGCGCCGAGCCGATCCCGCAGCCCCGAAAGCGCGGCGTGAGCCGTCGCGAGCCACAGCAACACCCACGCGAACTGAACGCCCAGAACGCCCAGGCCCGCACCGGTAAACAGCGCGGCCGGTGCCCCGGCCAGCGCACCGAACGGGCCGTAGACGAAGAAGCCCTCGAACGGGCCCCCTGCCGCGGGGGGCACAGCCGCGCCGGACAGCAGCGCGAGGAGGGACGATCGCACCCACGTCGTCCCGGCCGGCGCCCCGAGCCCGATCGTGGCGATCCCCGACAGCAGGCCGAACGCGTGCCCGCACACCGCGGCAAGCAAGAGGGCCGGGAGGAACAGCACGCCATCCGGCCGAGCGCCGAGCACCAGCGCCAACGGGAGCGACACCGTCGCCAGACCGGTGGCCGCCCGGCCCAGGTCGCGGAGCAGCAGCTGGACACCGAGGCTCACCGGTCTCGCCAGATCCGCGGCGAGGCCCCCGTCGGTCCACCGGGTAGCGAGCCACTCGTCGGTTCGCCCCGCCACCGACGCCGCGACCAGCCAACCCAGGACCGCCTGGGTGGCCACGCGCGGATCGGGGCTCGCGGCGTGCCACACCGAGGCGGTGATCGCGGAGATCAACCCCCCGGCGGCGAGCGCGCCGAACCACTCGGACCCCCGCGCGAAGCGGGTGAGCGCCCCGTGTCGAAACAGGGAGAACCAAGCGTTCATCTTGAATAGAGCGGGGCCAAGACCTCATCGAGCGGCGACTCGCGGATCGCGAGGTCGCAGCCACCGGGAAGGCGGGCCAAAAGCGCGCCCACGACCGGCCCACTCGGACCATCGAACGCCAGCTCGAACGAATCCGACCCGAGCCGACGGTCCGCCCCGACGACCGCGTCGTCGAGGGGGCCCGGGGCGGTCACGACGATCCGGCGGGCGCCCCCGGCGCGCGCGCGCAGCTCGGCCAGGGTGCCGGCCGTTGCCACCACCCCGTCGCGTAGCACCACCACGCGATCGGCCAACTGGGCCACCTCACCGAGGTCGTGCGAGGTGAGGAGAAGCGCCGCACCGTCCTCCACAGCCTCGCGGAGAACGCGACGAACTACCGTACGAATCGCCGGATCCAGACCCAGTGTGGGCTCGTCGAACAACAGCACCGGCGGGCGGTGCAGCAGCGCGCCGACCAGCTCGAGGCGCACGCGTTCCCCGAGCGAGAGCGTGCGCACCAGGGCTCCCAGCCGATCCGCCACCCCGAGCCGATCCGCGAGGACCTCGATTCGCGCCCGATCGGCACGATACAATGCCGCGGACAGCCGAAGGCCCTCGGCGGCCGACAGATCGGGCCACAGACTCCCTCGGTGCGCGAACATCACGCCCAGGCGCAGCGCTGCAGCCGCGCGCTGACTCCACGGATCGAGCCCCGCGACCCGGACCGTCCCGCTCCCCACGAGCACGCCGGCGAGGCACTTCACGAGCGTGGACTTGCCGGCCCCGTTGGCGCCCAACACGGCGACGACCGCGCCCGCCTCGACCCGCAGGTCGACCCGCGAGAGCGCCACCCGATCGCCGAACCGACGCGAGAGACCTGCAACCTCGATCACAGCGCGAGGTCCGCGGAACGGGCCGATCTCCGCCCCGGCCGGGGAGCGGATCGATGGGGAAGCGGCGCGCCGATCAAGTGCCCGACGGCGGCCGCCGCGAGCGTCAGGCCGAACACCGCGGGCATCCACGCCACCGTGCCCTGAACCTGAAACCGCCGTTCACAACTATGTTTTGTGTTTTCGTCCTTGCCTGGGCAGATGCAGCGGAACGCGGCCTTCGCCTCGGCATCGAGGTCGTTCGGGGACTCGTCGGTCCACACCACCTCGATCCCGGTCGCGATGCCCTTCTGACGCATCTGGTCGCGCACGATCCGGGCGAAGGGGTCGGTGTGGGTGTCCGCCAGATCCCCGAGCCGCACCCGGGTCGGGTCCATCCGTCCGCCGGCGCCCATCGCCGAGAGCACCCGGATCCCGCGGGTCACACAGGTCTCGAGCAACACCACCTTCGCCGTCATGTTGTCGATGCAGTCGATCACCACGTCGAACCCTGGAGCGAGGAGCTCGTCCTTCGTCGCCTCCTCGAAGAACGTCGGTATCCCGGTCACGCAGCACTTCGGGTTGATCTGGGCCACCCGATCCGCCATCAGGTCGGATTTGAGCTTGCCCACGGTCTTTCGCGTTGCGTGGATCTGCCGGTTCACGTTCGTCACACACACCTTGTCGAAGTCGACCAAGGTGAGCGACCCGACGCCCGACCGGGCCAACGCCTCCGCCGCGTGGCCGCCCACCCCGCCGAGCCCGATCACCGCCACGCGGGCCGCGGTGAGGCGATCGAAGCCCTCGCCTCCGACCAGAAGCTCGGTCCGATGAAATGGATGCATGGGTCGGGTCACGGTACCCCCTCGGCCCGGCAGGTAACTCCTAGGTTCCACGGCTGCGCGCCCACGCCGCGACCACCGCAGCGAGCGCGCGCGCGACCAGGTCGAGCGGCAATGCGGGGTCGGCCGGAAGGAGCCCCAGATCCACTGTCTCGACCGTGGGAACCACGCCCGGGTCCTGCCGGACCGGCGGAAACCGCGAGGCCGCGATCGGAAGCCCACCCGCGCCCGGCGGGTCGGCCCCCCGGTCCAGCCACCCAAGAGAAAAGTACGGTGTAAACCTAACCTTTTCCGTGTCCAGGGCATAGTGAGCAAAGTGGGCGCCGAGCCAGTCCGACCGAGCGCCTGGGCCGAGTTCGCCAGTTTCCGCAGGATCGCCACCGATGATCCCGCCGATCGACACCACCGCCAAGACGCGATCCCGAAGCTCGGGATCGTCGAGCAAGACACGGAGGATCGCAACGATCCCCGCCTCCTCACCGACGAGGACCAGGGGGACGTCGCTGAGTCGGAGCACCTCGGCGAGATCGGCGGCGGGCCAGGTGATCTGCTCGAAGCCAGGCACCTCCGAGGCCATCGCGGGCAACAAGGAGGGCACCCCGACGCGAGGTCGCCCCCCCACCCCCACCCACCGAGCCGGAAAGGATCCTGCCAGTGCCGTCGGGAATCGCCCGTCGTCCCAGGACGCCAGCACATCCCAGCCGGTCTCCTCTGTGCGACGGGGGAGATGCAGCCACCGCGCAAAGTCATACGCCGGCCCCAACTCCGCGGGATCGGACAGGCGCACCGCCCGGTCGACATCGTACAGGTGCGCCCACCGGGACGGGCGGTCGGGCAACGCCGCGAGCGCCTGCAAGAGCTCCCGCTCCCCGGCCAGCGCCGGACCCGGAAGAGCGACTGCCTCGGGAAACGCCACTTTTCGCTCCGGCTCTCGGCCCGCCGGGTGATAGGGAACGAATCGAACGACTGCGGCCTCCCACTCCGCGGCAGCGCCACCGAGCGCCTCGGTCCTTCCCCGCAGGGTCGTCGCGAGGGCCAGCTTGAACCAGCGCTCTCCGTCGAGTTCCGGCGGACGTGGCCAGTAGAGCCAGCTCAAAGCGCCCGCCGCTCCGGCGGCGCCCAACGCCAAGGCCACCGAGAGCGGATCGGTCAACGTCGGCGCGGGCCCACGGGACCCCGAGGGGACGGGACGCGCACGGGGACGGGGACCGGCACGCGAGCCGGAGCGGGAGGGTGCAGCCCGAGGGCGCTCGCGAGGTGGTCGAGAGCGGCGCGGATGCGGTCGAGGAGGGAGGTCGGTCGCATGGGCAGTGAGCCTCCTGCTCCGAGTGTAGACACGCGAAGCCCAACCCGCCATCCCCATCCCCGCGCGTCAGCCCGGCGACGCTCCGAGCACCCGGTCGAGGAGTCCGCGATCCCCCTGAACCACGCAGCGCTGGAAGTAGAACCGCAAACCTCGTTCACCGCCGAGTTCCTCCCCTCCACCGGCTTTGCCGGGCCCGCCGTGCACGAGGTTTGGAAGGACGGTTCCCGGCCCAGGGCTTTGGTCGTGGACCTTCTTCGAACCCCAGTGGATCCGCCCATGCCACGGAGCGAGACCGAGGACGACCTCACCCGCCCACGCCGGATCGTCGGAGTACAGGCTGCACACGAGGCCACCGCCGCCTCGAGCCACGATCGCCACCGCTTCGGCCGCCGATCCGGCCCACGGAAGCACCGTCGCCACCGGGCCGAAGACCTCGCGGTCGTGGACCACGGGCGCGTCGACCCCGAGGTCCGAGCGAAACAAGGTGGGCGTCACGAAGCAGCCGGTCTCGGGTGCGTTTCCCTTCCAGACGACCGCGGCACCGCCTTCCCGGAGCGCCTCGATCCCTTCGCGCGCGGCCCGCTGCTGGGCGAGCGAAGAGACCGGTCCGAGACCGGTGCTCTTGTCGGCCGGATCTCCGATCCCCACCCCGGCGAGGCGATCCACGAGCGCCTCGATCGCCGCCTCGGCAACGGCGGCCGGCACCAGGATCCGTCGGATCGCGGTGCACTTCTGGCCGGCCTTCTGCACGATGTCCCGCGCCGCATCGGCGGCAAACATTTGGAAGGTGTCGGATCCCGGCTCGACATCCGGCCCGAGGATCGACGCGTTGAGCGAGTCGGCCTCCACACTCACCGGCACATTGTGGGCGATGACCATCGGATGTGCCCGCACCACCCGCGCGGTGTCTCCGCCCCCGGTGAACGAGATGACGTCCTGCGGTCCGACGTGGTCGAGCAGATCCCCCGCCGCGCCGACCAGCAGGCTGAACGCGCCGGGCGGCAGCTCAGCGCCCGCGACCCAAAGCTCGGCGATCCGCACCGCGAGCGGCGCGGTGGCGGTCGCTGGCTTGGAGAGCACCGGCATGCCGGCGAGCAACGCGACCGCGAGCTTCTCGGCCATTCCCCACGCCGGGAAGTTGAAGGCGTTGATGTGAAGCGCGACCCCGCGGCGCGGCACCAGGATGTGCTGGCCCGCGAAACGGGCGCTGCGCAACACCCGCTCCGCCTCGCCATCGAGGAGGAACGTGCGATCGCCCAACTTTCTGCCCAGACCAGCGTAGAAAGCCAGCGTTCCGGCGGCACCGTCAACGTCGAACTTGGCGTCGCCCCGCGTCGTCCCGCCGTGACGGCTCACGTCGATCAGGTCGTCGCGCACCGCGTGGATCGCCGCGGCCATCCGGTCGAGCAGCGCGCCGCGCTGGGCAAAGCTCATGGCGCGCAAGGCCGGACCGCCCGTCGCGCGAGAGAACCGCAGCGCGGCAGCGAGATCCAGGCCGCGGGTGCTCGCCGAAGCCACCACCGCGCCCGACACGGCATCGAGAATCTGCACGGCTGGAAGCGCCCCTTCGACCCAGCGACCCTCGAGATGGCTCTTCAGGACGACCGACATGGCACCTCCGAAACCGCCAGCTAACCCGAAGTGTTCCCACTCGGGCTAGTTCTCCGGAAGCAGCTCTCGATAGAGTCGAGCGAGGGCGTCGGCCGTTCGCCCCGCAGACCACCCGGCGGCCACCGCCTCCCGACCCGCTCGTCCGAGCGACAAACATCGACCCGGATCCGCGAGCAACGAGGACACGACGGCGCCGTGCTCCCCCGCCGTCGCGCGCACGACGCCCGGCAGCCCCGCCGACTCGGCCTCGGAGACCACGGCCAGACCCGAACCGAGGCAGGTGAGCAGTTCGAGCGGAAATGCACGCCAAGTGGCGCCTGGGACCACGGCCAACGCGGCCAACGCCAGCGCGTCCCGCAGGTGTTCGGGGTCGTTTCCGGCGACGAAACGCACCCGCTCGGAGGACGGGCCCACCCCGCCCAACACGAGGTGGCCGGCGCCGGGGACTTCCTCGAGCGGACGATCCGACGGCTGTCCGCCCCCCAACGAGAGAATCCAGGGTCCGTCGCCGAGCTGCCAGCGCGACCGAGCCCGATCGGCCCGACCGCCGGCGAGGTCGAGGAGGTCCACGCCCGGGGGGATGACCGCTACCCGTCGCAGGCCAAAGCCGAGCAGAGCGTCCCGTTCGCTGCTCGAAAAGGCCACCGCGGCGGCGCACCGCCTCGCGAGCCAGCGCGGAAGGGGCGATTGCGAGGGGTCGAGATCGGCCACGATGGGCGTTGTCGAGCCCACGCCCCGGGTGAGGGCGGCGAGGAGGACCGCCGTTCCGCCATGCGCATGGATCACGTCCACCGGTCGGCGCGCCAGCAAGCGAACGACGGTCCGAGCCAGAAGCGCCGCCTCGATCGCCCGCGAGCCCCCGGCCGTTCGCGGGCCGCGGATCACGTCTACCTCGCGCGGCGCCGGACCCGCACCTCGGTGAAAGCAGGCGATGGCGACCCGGTGACCCTCGGCCGCGAGCGCGCGGGCGGTGGTCCGAAGCGTGCGTTGAAGCGGATGCGGGCTCGGAAACGGCAGCGCGACGAGGTGAAGGATGGACAGGGTCATCGAGACGGCGGGTTAACCCGCGTGGCATTCTGGTGAGCGTGAACTCGCCAGGGACCGAACCCGCGGTCGTGCTTCGGGGACTCCGGAAATACTACCGCGACGAAACGGGGCGACAATTTGCCGCCGTGGATGGACTCGATCTGGAGATCGAGGCCGGGACCGTGTACGGCCTCCTCGGTCCGAACGGCGCGGGCAAGACCACAACCCTCAAGATCCTCGCCACGCTCACCGAAGCCGACGCCGGAGAAGTGAGGATCGCCGGGGTCGACCGGCAGCGCGATCCGCTCGGGGTTCGGGAGCGCCTCGCCTGGGTGCCGGCAGAAGCGGGGCTCGCGGAGCGGCTGTCGCCCCGCGAGTCGGTGCGCTTGTTCGCTCGGATCCAGGGAGTCTCCGATCCCGAAGCCGCCGCAGACCGGTGGCTCGCCCGCCTCGGAGCGAGCGGGTTCGCCGATCGCCCCAACGGCAGCCTCAGCACCGGCATGAAGCGCCGCGTCGTGTTGGCCCGCGCGCTCGTCCACGACCCGGCCGTGGTCTTGCTCGACGAGCCCACCGACGGGCTCGACGTGTCGGGGCGCCGCGACGTCTTGGCCCTGGTGCGGGGCCTTGCCGAGGGCGGGCGCACGGTGATCCTGTCGTCCCACATCCTGTCCGAGGTCCAAAAGATCGCCGACCGGGTGGGCCTCGTCACGCGCGGTCGGCTGATCGCCGAGGGCACCGTCGCCGAGGTGCTCGCCCGCAGCGACACGACCGACCTGGATGCGGCCTTCCTGGCCCTCACCGAAGGGCCATGAACCGCCTCCAGCGCGACGTTCGCGCGACGCTGGAACTCACCCGCGTCCTGCTCGTGCGGATGCTGCGCGAGGGCATCATCGTTCGCTCGCTGGCCTGGCCGCCCGCGCTCGTGGCGTCCACCCTCCTCGGCACGGCGACGGTCGTGGCCGTGACCCGCCAGCCCGAAGAGGTCATCGTGACGCCTGCGCTGGCCGACCTGGTGCCAGAGCTGTCCGCGCTCGGCTTCCGCGTGCGGATCGAGACCGAGCCTTCCCGATTTGCCGGCTCAGTCCTAGCGGCAACCGACGGCGAAACGCTCTGGGCGAACGGCAACACGGAAGCTGTGGAGCGGATCATCCGCATCCGGCGCGACGCAGGGTGGTACCCCGACCCCCCTCCCCGTCCCCCCCTCCCCTCGCGAACCGGCGTGGAAGGCCTGCTCCCACGGCTGTCGGCGATCCTGTACACGCTGTATGGAGCCGTGTTCGGGCTGGCTGCCACCGCGCGCGACCGCAACGACGGCACCCTCGCGGCCGAGTTGGCGCTTCCGGTCCATCGGTCGGCGCTCGGCCTCGCGCGCTGGCTCGCGCCCACGGTGGCCCTCAGCGCGGCAATCACCTCGAATTACGCATTTTACGCGGCGATCATCGGGGCTGAGGTGACGCCCGCGATGCTCCGCAACGGGATCGCGGCCGCGGCGGCGTCGGTGGCCCTGGGACTCGGCGTCGTGGGAACGAGCGGCCTCGACAATCGGCTCTCTGGCCCCCTCGCCATCGCGATCCTCAGCCTGACCGCTCTGTTTGCGCTCGGCGGCCTGGCGCCCGGACTCGCGGCCTGGATCCCGGTCGCCTCGCTCCTCACCAACAGTCCCGGGTGGGCCCCGGTCGCCGGCGCGATGGTTGCGGGTCTCCTCGCCGTTGCGCTCTTCGCGCGCCGCACGGCGGTGATGTGATCCGCCTCCCGCGCCCCCGCCGGATCGCCGCCATCGCGCGGCGTGACCTCGCGATGGAGCTGCGCGGCGGACGAGGATGGGTGTTGCCGGCGGTGATGGCCGGGCTGCTCGCGCCGGTGGCAGCGGTGCCCGTGAGCTTCGGGCCGCCGCCGGTCGTCACCGTGGCCGGCGACGTACCCCCAGAACTCGCCGCGAAGTTTCCGCTCCGAGACGCCGCAACCACCCGGATCCAGCGTGACCCGGCCGGTCGCCTGGCCGTAACGGGGGAGATCGCCCTGCCGCTGAGGGCAGCCTTGGACGGCGATTCCCCGAGCGTCGTGCTCGTCCCCTCGGGAAAACCCATCCCGACGCCGGGCCGCACCGCGGTCCTGGCCCTGATCTCGAGTTCGACCCTGACCGGGGCGATCGCGTCCTCGATCCCCGGGGAACGCGCCAGTCGCACCCTGGCGGCGCTCCTGTCCGCGGCGGTGTCCCGCGCGGAGATCGCGCTCGGAAAGTGGGCCGCCTGGGGCGGACTGGGGGCGGTGGCTTCGCTCCTCGCTGCGGCGATCAGCGTCGTCGCCGGCCGCGCCACCCCGGGACCATGGCTGCTCGCGCTGCCGTGGGTGCCTCTCGGAACGGTGGCTTTCGGCCTCTGGCTCGTCCGACGGGCCGGCGATGCGCTGACCGGGAGCACCACGTCGATCCGCGTCATCCCCGCCGTCGTCGGGATCCTCGGGCTCGCGGCGTGGGGGATCGGCCTCGGCTCTCCCCTCCTCGGTGCCGCCGTCCCAATCGGCGGGGCCTTGCTGGCCGCGGGGAGCACCTGGGGCCCCGGCGTGGGCCTGCCGTTGCTCGCCAGCGCCAGCACCGCCCTCGCCAGCATCGCCTGGCTGTGGGCCACGGCGCGGGACCTCGACGAGACCCCACCGCCCGAGCCGCGGAGTTGGGTGACGTCCGTAGCCCTGGCGACCGCCGTCGGCGCGGCGGTGAGCTGGGCCGCGCTGTTCCCGTCGGTGTGGAGCGCTGCCGGGAACCCCGTCTTTGGGGAATCGATCCCGGCTGTAGGAGCCATGTGGTCCGCGGCGGCGCTCGGCGGCTGGGCGGCCGCGGTCGGCCTTGCGCGAAGGCCCGCGTTTCCCACGGCGCCCCATCCCCGCACCAGATGGCTGTGGGCCGTGCCCATCGCTGGGATGCTGGCGTACTCCGCCGCGGATTTCGGTCCCGTCAGCGCGCTCTCCGCGCTGAGGCCTCTCCTCATCCCCCAGCCATGCTTGGCCGCCGTCGCCATGATCCTAGCGGATGAAGCCCTCTATCGCGTTGTCCTCCGCCGGTGGGTCGGAACCACCGGCGCCGCGATCGCCTGGACCGTCGCTCGGGCCCCGACCGATCCACTGCTCGGACTGACGAGTGGGCTCGGTCTCGGCTGGCTCGCCACCTCCCATTGGGGACTGGCGGTCGCAGCCCGCATCGGGTGGGCCCTCGGTGCCGCGATGCTTCCGGACACCCGAACCGGAATCGCCATCGCCCTCGGCGCGTTGGGGATCGGAATCACCCTCGCGCGCCGCCAATCGAATCCCGAGGGGCGAGGGCGAGCTCCAGCCTCCTGAGCGCGAGTCGGAATTCGGAAGTGCGCGCGAGGCGGTCGGCGCGTGCAGCGGCGTAGCGATCCCTCACCCGCTGCACCATCCGCTCGGCGCTCGTCCGATCGGGGAAGGACGCGGCGATGCACAGATCGACGATCGCCCCGAGCAGCGCAAGGATCTCCCCGATCCCCCGATCCTCGAGACCCTCGACCTCCTGAGTAGCCTGCCACAGCGTCTCGCGGGCGCTGTCCACCTCGCCCTGCTCACCGGCCAGCGCAGCCAGCCAGCCGAGCCACATCGCCCGCTCGCGCCGGTCGTTCGGCCCCTGAAAGAGGCCCACCGCTCTGCGGTAGTAGTCATTCGCGGCGGTCGGGAGGGCCCCGAAGTGGTGGACGAGCCCCAGTTGACCGACCAGCATTCCCTCGGCGCGCCCATCCTCGAGATCGCGGATGATGGCCAGGGCGGCGAGCAGCGAGGTGCGCGACCCATCCACGTCGCCCGACTCGAGCGCGACCATCCCCGCCCCGGTCTGGGCGTGGCACTCCACCCCGCGCTCGCCGGTCTCGCGGGCGAGCCTCGTGGCCAGCGCGTAACTCTGAAGCGCGTCCGGAAGGCGGCCTTCGATGTGATCGAGGTCGCCGAGGCTCGCGCCGACATGCGCTTCGCGCCGCCGGTCGCCGGTCTCCTCGTGCAGCCGCGACGCCTCGCGGTACGTTGACCGCGCCTGCCTGAGCCGGCCGCGCCCCCACAAAACCCGAGCCAGGTCGGCCAAAAACCGACCTTCATCGCCGTGGGCACCCACCCGCCGGGCGATCTCCACCGCGCTGCGGAGCGCCCGTTCTGCGGCCTCCCCCCTCCCGAGCGCGAAGTGCACCCGGCCCGATGTCGCAAGCGCCTGGGCTTGTCGCCGCGGCGCCCCGAGCGCGGCGAGGACGTCCGCCAGTTCCTGCAATTCGGCCGTTGGATCGTCCTCAGGACGCTCGGCCTTGGCCACGCCGATGCCGAGCCCGCACAACGCCGCACCCGCGGGATCGTCCCACCGTTGGGCGATTTCGAGACCGCGCTCCAGATCCTGTAGGGAAATCCGACCCTTTCCGCGAAGGGCCTGCGCCTCCGCACGAGCGCACAGCATGCGCACCTGCACGCTCGGATCGACGTCGAGCGAGGCATCGAGGGCAAGAACCGCCAGGTCGAGCAGGCGCACCTGCCCGACGAAAGGGCCGCGGTTTTCGAACACGGACTGAAGGGCGAGGAGGGTCCGCGCTGCGACATCGACCCGCCACGACTCGGCCGGAGACTCGGTGAGCCCCCACCGCACGACCGCCAGCAGGTTTGGCGTTTCTCCTACAAGCCGGGCGAGGGCTTCGGCCGAGCTGGGACCGTGCGCAGCGCGCGACCACGCTTCCGCGGAGGCAGACGACGACTCGGCCCACCGACGCACCCGCCCCATCCGGTCCAGATCGGTCACACCCTGCAGAAAGGACCGAAGCGAGTCAGAAACCACGTACCGTGCACGGCTCGGGACCTCGGCCGATCGCGCAACTTCGAGCAAGGAACGCGATGCCAACTCGGCCAGGACCGCAGCCACCTGCCGTGGATCCGCAAGGTCTGGATCCACCACGGCGGCAGCCTGCCAAGGCTCGAAGGCACCGTTGAAACGCGCGCCAGACAGGAGGACGTCGTGCTCCTCGTCGGTCGCGTTTTCCCAGGCCAGCGTAAAGAGGGCCTGGGCAGAATCCGTCCGACGAGCGCCTAATTCCTCCGGCGAGAGCTGCCCGAGCAGGCCACCTGCGATCGCGAGTTGTTGCGGGATCCCGCGAACCGCGGCGGCAAGGGGTTCGACCCGCAGCAGATCGAGAAAGGGAGAAGCGGATCGGGGTGGAACGCGCTGCAAGAGAAACCGCGCGGCGTCGGAGGGGGCCGGACGGACGGCGAGCGGGCCGGATTGAAAGACGACCTCTCCCTCCACCCCGAGGCGCCGCGGAGCGAGGCAAAGGAACCGCCCGAGGGGGGCCGCGCGCAACCAACGCCCGAGGACGGCCATCGAGTCAGCGTCGGTCGCATCGATCCCATCGATGACCACGAGCAGGCGCTCGCGGGCAGCGAGCGACCAGCCGAGTTGGACCGCCGCGTCGATGTCGGACCTCGCCTGACTGATGCTGATCCCGAGCGCGTCGGCGAGGGCGCGAACGAGGTCGCCGGCGACTGGATCATCGGAGGCGCCAACCGGCCCAGTCCGGGAGGCCACCGCGCACCACCACACCCCGCCCGGCAGCCCCTCGGCCCGCGCAGCCGAGGCGACCTGGGCGGCCAGGCTTCGGCCGCCCGTCCCCGGCGCCGCGACGAGGGTGATCATGCGCACGCCGAGCCCATACAGCTCGACGATCGCCGCCAACTCCCCACCCTGCCCCACGTCGGGTCGCGCCTCGGCGGGCCGATTCGCCCGGACCACGTCGAGACTGTCCGGGACGAGCACCGGGCGCCGATCCAAAGCCGCTGGTTGCACCTGAATCAACCGCTGCCGACCGAGCACTCCCGACAACCGATGTACGCCGTGGTCTCGAAGGACGAAGGGCACCCCTGGGTTGCCCGTGAACTGCCGCCAGCTCACCTCGGTCAGCAACACCTGACCGGGATGGGCCACCGCGGCAATGCGCCCGGTGTGGTCGGCAACGGGAACGAGCGATGCGACCGGATCTTCGCCACAAATCGCCCCGGAATGGATGCCGACTCGGACCTGCAGTCCCCTGAAAAGAACCACGTCACCCTGCTTCTGCTCGGCGGCCTCGGGGCGAAGAAGGAGCGCGGAAGGCCAGTCCTGAATCAGGAGCTGCACCTGGAGGCGCAAGGCGAACCCGACGGCCGAGGCGACACTCTGGAACGAGAAGAGCGCGCCATCCAGATTCGCCTCGACGGGCGTTCCGTGAAACTCGGCGCAAATTCGCGCCATCAGCCGCGCCAGCACTTCGCGGGACCGCTCGAGGGCGACGGGCACGCGCGACGCCAGCGCATGCTCCCCTGCGATCTGGCACAGGGCCAGGGTCACGCTTCCCGACGAGCCGACAGCGGTGTTCACCGAGCGGGTGTATCGCACGAAGCCAGCGCGACACAAGCGGTCTGCCACGGGATAGCCGCTATCGGATGATTGCCCCCCCGCCTCCCCAGTCGGCGGCCCATCCCCCGTTGCGGCTCGGCCGCCGGGCCTTGGCCCTGGCCCCGGGTGTGCTCGCGGTCCGGGGGCTCGCGTTTCTCGTGCCGATTGCGGTAACCTGGACGTTCGGCGCAGGAATCGTGAGCGATGCGTGGTTCGCCGGACTGGCCGTCCCCACCGCCGTCGTGGTGGTCGTGCTCAACGCGACCAGCCTCGTCGGCCCCCCCGCCCTCGGGGGACGACCACTCCACTTCCGCTCCGAGTTGGTGCGGATTGTCCGGACGAGCCTCGGGTGGACCCTCGCCGCCGGAGCGGTCGCGCTCGTCGCCTTTTTCGGACTGTGTCAGTCCATGCCGGGGCTCGATCCCGACTTTGCATTCCGCGCCCCGACCCTCGCCGCGGCCCTCTTCCCGTGGATGGGCGTTGTCGCCATCACCTCGGCGTTGCGATCGGCGTGCGAGGTTCGCGGCTTGTTCTACGCAAGCACGCTCGCCCCACTCGCGCGCGCCACGGTGACGCTCACCCTGGTCCTGGGTTCGGGTGCCCGCCTGGCAGGCCTCCCCATCGCCTGGACCCTCGGGGCGCTGGCGGAGCTCGTGGTGCTGAGGTGGGCGCTCGGGCCCCTGCCCCCCGACCTCGCCGCCGACGCGCCCCCCCTCGTTCCCCTCGGACCCGTCCTCCTCGGGGAGTCGATGGTCGCGGGAAACCTCCTGGTCGACCGGGCCTTCGCCGCGACACTCGGTCCCGGCACATTGACCGTGCTCGACGTCGCGGACCGGGTTCGCCTGATCCCTCAGATCTTGATCGAGTCGACGTTCTTCCCCGTCTCCTTCGCGACGTGGTCGACCCTCGCCGCCACGGACTCGGCTCAGCTTCCCCGCGCCGTGGGAGTCGGGCTGCGCCAGGTTGCCGGCGTAGCGGCTCCAGTTCTGGCGGGTCTGTGGATCGGTCGTCGTCCGATCGTTGGGCTCCTGGCCCGCGGCGCGTTCACCCCCGCCGACGCTGAGGCCGCGGCCGCGATCCTCGCCGGCTATCTACCCGGCCTGTGGGCTCTCGCGATCGCCGCCCTGGCGCTCCGGGCCAACGTCCTCGCCGGGCGGAGCCAAGCGGTTGCCTGGATCGGAGCCTGGTCTTTCGCCGCAAATCTCCTTGGGAATGCGCTCCTCGCCCCGTGGCTCGGCGCCCCGGGACTCGCGGTGGCGACCAGCGTGGTCTCGTTCTCGGTCGCAGGTTGGCACCTGTTCCTCCTGCGGCGCACCCTCGCGGCGGCTCGGCCCAGCGCCTGGCTCGCGGTCCTGGCCATCTCGGGCGCGAGCGCGGCGCTCTCGGCGGTGGTCGGCGCCCCGCGCTCCTTCGGCGACCCCGCGCTCTGGCTGGGTTGGTCGGTCGCGGGTGGGCTCCTCGCCCTCGCGCTGCTGCGCACCCGCACCGATCGATGAACGCGCTGCGCCCACTCCTCGTGGCGCTCGTGCTCTCGACGGCGGCGTTCGTCGATCTCGAGCTCCGATTTAACCTGCCATTTTGGGAACTCAACGCGCCGGTCGCCGACTTTGCCGCCCTGGCCTTGTTGGTCGGGTGGTGCTTCGACCGGGCGCGGTACCGCCCGGCCCTGTTGCCTCCCCTCCCGTGGCCGCCGGCGCTCGGTTTCGCCGCGATCGCGCTCCTCTCCGCGTCCCTCTCCGACCCCGCCCACACGCACGCATCTGCGGCAACTTCAGCCTACTGGCTAATCCGGAAGCCGATTTTTGCCTTTCTTGCCTACGGACATGCCTGGCCAGCCGCGCTCGCCGCGCTGCCGAGTGAGCGGGTGCGCCGCTGGATCCAGCTCTCGGTGGGCGGCCTCGCGGTCCTGAGCCTCGGTACGTCGGTCTGGCGCATCGCCGCAGGCGACGCCCTGTGGTGGGCACCGCTCGCTGGCCTGACGCACAACCACAAGGCACTGGCGACGTTTCTCGCGCCCTTCTCCGGCTGGCTCCTCTGGAGGAACCGCCCAGCCAGCCGCTGGCTCCTCGCCCTGTGCCTCGCGGCGATCGCCCTCTCCCTGTCGAAGACCGCCTGGCTCGGCGCGAGCCTCTCGCTGGCATTCGTCGTGCACCTCCGGGATCGGCCCCTCGTCTCGCGGCGCGCGGCCACGGTGATTGCCGGTGCCGCCGCGATCGCCCTGCTCTTTGCCCTCCCCTGGGTCGCCGGCGATGCCCGGCTGCAGGACGCCGCGCGATCCCGACGCAGCCTCGATCTCCGCGCGCTGGAGATGGTCAGCGACCGCCCCCTGCTCGGCCAAGGCCCTGGTGCATCGACCGGATGGGAGCAAACCGAGTATCCCCACTACCGGGTGAATGGCGTCGAGGCCCACGGGATCGTGCAGAAGGTCTCCGCCGAGACCGGGGCGCTCGGCCTCCTCTCCTGGTGCGCGTTCACCGCTGCGCTCGGACTGCGGGTTCGCCAGCGGCTGGCGTCCGAATCCACCCGAGGGGAGCGCTGGGCGTGGGCCGGCGCGGCGGCCGCGCTCCACCTCCAGCTCCTGGCGAGCACCGAGGGCTTCACGCAGGGGCACTGGGCACCCCTCGGGATCGCCTGGTACGGGATCTTCCGGCGCGACGAGGCCGACTCCCGATGAGGGTCTGTATCGTACACTCGTGGCACCATCGGCGCGGCGGCGACTCGGTGGCGGCGTGGGACCTCGCGGATCGGCTCGAGGCCGCCGGCCACGAGGTCGCCCGCTTCGCCATGCGCCACCCAGACAACGATCCCTCGCCTTGGAGCGTGCGGTGGCCGGTGTGGGTGGAACCCGGCCAACCGGCCGACGCACGGCACCGCGTTCGGTCCTGGGCTTCGCTCGCCTGGAACGAAGATGCCGGCCGCGCCGCACGCACCCTCTACCGCGACGTCCGCCCCGACATCGTTCACGCCCACCACATCCATCGCCACCTCACCCCGGCGGTGTTGCATGCCGCCCGCGCCCTGGGCATCCCCATCGTCCAAACCGCCCACGACTACGAGTGGATTTGCCCCGAAGGACACCTGTTTTCCCAGGGAGCCCCCTGTACGGCCTGTCGCGGCCATCGCTATGGCGAGGCCGTTTTGCGGCGATGCAAGCGCGGCGCGCTGGCCCCGTCGGTCGCCGTCGCGGCGGAAAAGTGGCTCCACCAGGCGATGGGCGCGCGAAACTGGGTCGACCAGTACCTCTCCCCCTCGCGGTTCCTTGCCGAGAAACTGGCCTCCTTCGGCATTCCCCGCGAGCGCATCGCGGTGTTGCCGAACCCCGTGGCCGTTTCGCCACCCACCCCGCCGGGGAAGGGCTGGGTCTTCGCCGGGCGCCTGACCCGCGAGAAGGGCAGCGCGGTGCTCGCCGCGGCGATGAAGGACCTGCCAGGGACCGTCGTGGGAGACGGCCCAGAAGCGCTGGCTCTGCAAAGCGGGATGCCAGGCACCCGTTTCACCGGTCACCTGTCGGCGGCCGGCGTGAACGCGCAGCTCGGCGCCGCGGCAGTCGTCGTCGTACCCTCGATCTGGTGGGAGAACCAACCGTATGCCGTGACCGAGGCGCAGGCCCTCGGCCGCGCGGTGGTGGCGTCCGACCTCGGCGGGATCCCCGAGCTCATCGACCACGGCCGCGATGGCCTCCTCGTCCCCGCGGGCGATCCCCGGGCGCTACGGGAGGCCGTAGGCGCGCTGCTGGCTGATCCCGGTCGTTGCCAGGCGCTCGGTGACGCCGCCCGGACTCGGGTGGCGCGCGACCTCGACCCGGCCCGACATCTGACCGCGACCCTCGAGGTCTACCAACGGATCCGCAACCGATGACGCGATGCCCTCGGCCGGCTATCCTCCGAAGCGGGGGGAGGATGCGCGCCCTTTTTCTCGTGCCGCCCTGCGGCTACAACGCCCGCAACCTGCCCATCGACCGAGTCTACGGCTGTAACTACGGCTTCGACTACAAACCCCCGATCCATTTGCTGCAGGTCGCGACCTTCGCCCGAGAGCGCCTCGGATGGCACGTTCGGCTGCTCGACTGTCCGGCAGAAGGAATCGATATATCGGCGTTCGAGGCGCTTATCAAGCGCGAACCGTACGACGTGGTCGTACACTGGACCACGTATCTCTCGGCAGTGGAGGACATCCGCGCCGCTTCGGCCTGCCAGCGGCTGATGCAACAACCACCGCGCGCGGTGTTCATGGGCGCCGGGTCCACCTGGCGGCCCGAGGAGTTCTACGTCGGTCCGGCGACGTTCGTGCTGCTCGGCGAGCCCGAAGAGACGCTCGCCGAGCTCTCCCTGGCCTGGGAAAACGACGCGCCCCTCGCCGAGATCGACGGCCTGGCGTGGTGGGACGACGAACGACGCATCCACCTCGGCGGGTTTCGCGCCCTGCTCGACGTGTCCCTTCTCCCGCAGCCCGATCGTCGGCTGCTGACCGGGCACTACCGGGCCAACCGGCTCGACGTCACGCCGGTCACGACCCTCGTCGTCAGCCGCGGATGCGGCTTCAAATGCAACTTCTGCACTCCGAACGCCGTCGATCAGTCGATCGAACTCGAGTTCAAGCGACTCCAGACCTGGTACGTGCATCGCCCGCCCCTCCGAAAGCGGACCGTCGACCAGATCGTTGCCGAGTTCGAGGAGATCGCTAGCCTGGGCTTTCGCGGCGTGGAGATCGCCGACAACATCTTCACCTGGGGAGCGGCGCGCACCCTCGAGATCTGCGAGCGCATCGCCCCGCTCGGCCTCCACTGGATCTGCCTCGCGCGAGCGAACATGCTCCACGACGACGACACGGTCGCAGCCATGGCCCGCGCAGGCTGCAAGCTGATCTACATGGGAAGTGAGTCGTTCGACGACGGACTCCTCGCCGACATGGCGAAGCAGATCAAAGTCGCCGACGTGCAAAAGGCCGTCGCAACCTGCCGGCGCCACGGCATCGAGCCCGAAGTGTCCGTGCTCATCGGCGGTTCCCCGCACGAGACCTGGGGCACGCTGTACCGGTCGTGGCGGGCCGCGCGATCGCTCGGAACGCGCTTCGTTCACTTCTCGGTGGCGCTGCCCGCGCCTTCCACCGAGCTCTACGACATGGCCCGCGAAGGAGGCTGGTTCGTCGACGGCGACTTTTACCCCGCCGACAACGCCCGCGAGGCGATCGTGAACCTGCCCCATCTGTCCGCTTCCGAGCTGCGGACTGCGCTCAAGCTCTCGTACGCCCTGCAGTACCTCGCCCCTCGGTCGATCGCCCATCACCTCGGCATGGTGCGAACGGGGCGAGACCTCGCCGACAAAGCGCGTGCTGCCGGCCGTCTGCTCGGCTACCTGGGCGAGTTTCGCGACGCTGCCCGAAACGGCCCCATCCCCGCCGGGCGAGTGACACCCCCCGGCCTCCTCGAGAACCCCTGAATGAAACCAGCTGATCGCGCCCTCGCCCGATTGCGGGATCCACAGGATCCGGCACTCGATCGCCTCGCCAGCCAGGTCGCGGATCAGGTGGTCTCGGTGCCATTCAGCGAGATCGCCTCGGCACGGTGGATCGCGAGTCAGATCACCGCCGGGCTGGAAGCCGGCTCGCGCGGGCCGGCTTTTCGAGACTGGGTGATCCGGCAGATCGAGGCAGAGCGGGAGCGCTGGGCGTCCGACCCCCAACCGCTGCGCGATCGCGTGCCGAAGGACGTCGTCGACCCGCTGCGCGACGTGCTGTCTCGCCCGTGGTCACCGAGCGAGGATCTGGCGTTTCGAGTGCTCGATCAGGCTGCGATTCGCACGCTCGTCCGCGACGTCCTGGTCGAGATGCTCCATCGCTTCCGCGTTCGGGTCGGCAAGGTCGACGGCAGCCTGCTCGGCGGTCTGGGGAAACAGGCCGTCGAGCGAGGGCGAGGCCTCTTCGGTGGACTCCGGGAGAACCTGGGCGGCGTGGCCGAGGGCCTGATGGGAGCGGTCAAAGAGGAGGTGGAGTTCGCGCTCGACGGAAAGGTTCGCGACTTCGCGCGCCAGGCGACATCCGATGTCGTTCGGTTAATCGCCAAGGATTTGGCACAGCCAAGTCGGGCAGCGGCGTTCGCCGAGACGCGGGTCGGAATCCTCGACGTCCTCCTCGACACGCCGAGGAGCGAGCTGGCGGCCGAAGCCGATCGCCTCCAGCCTGAGCAGGCCGTAGAGTCGGTGGCCGCCGCGATCCGAGCCGTCCTGGCCCGGCCCAACTTCGGAGAGGAGTTGGAACGCCGCGTGCAGGTAGCGCTCGACGGCGCGGGCGACGGCACCCTGGGAGCCTGGCTGCGCGAGGTGGGGCTCGACCAGGCCTGGACGACCACCACCGCCGAGCTCCTGAGCCGACACCTCCGCCGCGTCGTCGCGACCGAGGACTTCGCCGCGTGGTGGGCAGACCTCCACGGGAAGTGAGGACGTCGGTTCCCCCCCGGAGGCGCCGCCGACCCCCGGACGGCATCGAGCGCGTCGAGGCGGACGAGATCGTCGCGGACTGGGAAGTCGGGTTCGCCTACCCGGACTGAAAGGGTTACCCGGGTTCGTTCGTTCGTTCGTTGCGTGTAGGGAGGTCGGCATGTCGCGTTCGGCGCGCTCACTCGCAACGTTCACTGTTGCGCTCGCGCTTGGGTTCTCCCCGGCTGCCTGGGCAGGCACGGTCACCATCACGCCGCTCCTCGGCGTCGGGCTGAACGAGAAGCAGCTCGCCGGGCTCAAGCAACTCATGGCATCTGAGCTCGAATTCATGCCCGAGTTGTCCGGCGTGGTCGAGAACCCCAGCGGCCCCCCGGCCGCCGCCTGCCTCGTCACCACGAGCTGCCTGTCCGGCCTCGTCAAGGCAACGGACCAGCTCATCACCGGAACCGCGGCGCTCTCCGGAGCCAATTTTACACTCGACCTCCTGCTCTACGACAAGGCGACCAACAAGATCGTCCGAAAGAAGCACGCGGTCGTCCCCACCGACCCGACCCAGCTCGCCAACCAGATCACCGCCGTGCTGCGGGAGGTGATCACCGGACAAGGCCAGAAGGAAGAAGCCGCCGCCGCCGCTGCACCCGCATCGTTCGAGGAAGCCGACGACGCTGGGTTCGCTCCCGGCGCGGCGATGGCGCCGGCCGGCGCCGATCCAGAGAATCTGTCGTTCGACGATCTCGAAGACCTCACCGCGGACCCTCCCGCTGCGCCAGTCGGAGCCGCTGCCGCGGCTGCCGCCCAGGCCCAGGCAGCCCGCGCCGCCGAGGCCGCCCGAGCCGCGGCTGCGGCCGAAGCAGCCCGCCAGGCCGCCGCAGCCGAGGCGGCGCGAAAAGCCGCAGCCGTCGCCCAGGCTGCGGCTGCGGAAGCGGCGCGCTTGGCGGCCGCCGCCGAAGTGGCCCGCGTCGCGGCTGCAGCCGCTGAGGCCGCCCGCGTCGCGGAAGCGAGCCGAATCGCCAAGGAGGCCGCGGCCCGTGCGGCGATCCCCCTTCCGGCGCCCCTGAAGGCGGCGGTCGGCGCGGTGGTCGATGAGGGCCTGATCAACTTCGGTAGCGGCGTCGACCAGATGAGCGCCGAGGACATCGACCAGCTGATCCAGTTTGGCCCCGCTGGAGCCGCCGCAGCGGCGCCGCCGGTCGCCCCTCGACCGATGCCGATCCCGATGCCCGGACTGTCCGCCGCCGAAGAGTTAGCCCTCGCTGCCGATCTTGCGGCCAAGGTGCCCAGCGCCGCGGTGGCCGACCTCGACACGCCGACGCCGAAGGCCACGCGGGTCGCCGCCCCGAAGCCCGCCCCCGAGACCGCTCGCGTCGAGCGCGATGTAGCGGAGAACCTACAGATTAGCCTGCGCGGTGGGTATGCCAGCTACAATCCCCTCGCGTTCGTCGCCGTAGGCGGAGAGGTGGGGATCCCGGTCCACGAGGGCCTGCACGTGATCGGCGGCATCCAGGTTTGGGCGGTCCAACGCGTCCTGCCCACCGAGATCGCGGTCCAGCAGCTGAAGACGATCGACTGGGACACCATCTTCCCCTTCAATTTCGGGCTGATGTACAAGTTCCCGCTCGGCGTCGCGCAGCCCTATGTCGGCGCCGATGCCATTTTCGCCCAGTACTACAACCTTCCTCCCGAGACCGACTGGGCCATCGGCGGTCGGGGGCGCGTGGGTTGCGACTTCATGTTCGTCGATAGCTTCGGCTTGAATGCCAACGTGGCCCTGGGCGGCTGGGCGGGCAAGCGGTGGCCGGAGATCCAGGAAGGCATGAAAAATAGCGGCTTCCTGCCCGAGTTCTCCGCCGGCACCGTCTTCGCCTTCTGACCGTGGAACCCTTGGGCTCCCTCGGTTGCGTGGGGATCGGCAGCGCGCTGACCCTCACCGGGCTCTGGCTGCTGCTGCGCCGCGGGTGGCGCCAGCTCGCCGTTGCCTCGACCTACCAGGAGGTGGCGCGAGAGGTCGGGCTGTGGGCCGACACCCGCGGGATCTCGATCCAGGGTCACCTGGGCGATCGGCGGATCTGGGTCGGCGAGGTGCTCCTCCGTCACGGGCCGGATCGGCGCACCGTGACGTGGGGGCTCGTCGAGTTCGCTCGCCCCCTCGGACTGGGGCTCAGGATCGGGCCACGGCAGCGCCGTTGGCTCGGAAACAGCGACGCGGTGACCCTCGCCGACCCCAAGCTCGCGCACCGCTACCAGGTGCGCGGCGACGACCCCCAAACGATCGGCGCGCTGATCCGCGCTGACATCCAGGTCGCGCTCGAACGACTCGCTGCCGGTTGGCCCGCGTTGCGGGTCACCGACGACGAGATCCGGGTGGACCTCGCGGAACCGGAGGCCACCCCCCAGCGCCTGCGGGCCCTCCTCGACGCGTTGATCGAGCTCGCCGCCCGAATCGAGGAGTCTCGTGGAACCTTGCCACCGCCCCCAGGCGCACGCGACCAAGTCCCTGCGTGGACCGCGGCCGCGGCGACGCTCGGACTGTCCTGCGATTCACGTTATCCAGCGTTACACGGAAGTTTTTCAGGTCGCCGTGTCCTGATCATCGCCCGGTTGACGCGAACCGGATGGACCAGCGAAGTCCGGGTGTGGTTCCGGGCCCACGCCGAAACTGGCCTGCGCATCACGCCTCAGCTCGCGCCGGACGGCTACTGGAATGTCGGGCAAGACATTCAGCTCGGGGACGAGGGGTTCGACCGCGCGTTCGTCATCAAGGCTTGGGACCCCCTCTGGGTAGCGGAGCGCTTCGACGCCATCCTTCGCGCAGAGCTCAGTGCGCTGGCCGCGAGCGCCGAGCTCGAGGTCGACGACCGAACGCTCGTGGTGCGAAACCTTACGCTCGATCCTTCACAGTTCGCCCATCGCCTCGCCTGTGCGACCCGCGCGGCGGAGCGCCTCGACTGGTAGGGACCCCTACTCCGACGGCGCCGGACGGATCCGCCGGATGATCTCGGGGGACGTGCGGACCTGAATGGTCTCGGCCTCCTCGACCGGTTCCAGGAGCGGCATCTCCGGAGCCTCGGCCACCGCTCCGCGCGTGCGAACCGCGGTCTTCCCATCGACAGCGTAGGTCTCGACGTCGCCGGTCGCCATGAGCCGCTGCAGGGATTGTCGACGCTCCTCCGGTCCATCGGGGATCGCGTGGCCCTTCCACCGGTGGATAAAGTAGTGTGCGCCGACAAAGCCACCGCCCGCCGCAAAGTGGATTTCCGCGCGGTGCAGCTCCCGCTTGAGCTCCTGATCCAGGTCGTCGGGCGCATCTGGCACCCGACGAGTGGGCGCCACCTCGAGATCAGGGAACGAAAAAGCATCGAGATGCGGGAGCAGGTCGAGGGTATGCCACGCCGATCGGGTCAGGGAGCGAGAGAGCCCAGAGTCGCCGAAGGTTGCGATCCAGGCCTGCTTACCCATGGCGTGCACTGCGTTCAACGCCGGAGCGACATCGAGGTCACCCGAGAACACCACCGCGACGTCGAACGCGTCGTGGACCGCGAAGAGGACGAGGTCGGTCACCAGGGAGGTATCGACCATCTTTTCTTCGGTATAGGTGATGAGCTGGCTACAATGCGGACATTCGCGCGAGCTCGTCCGCCGGTTGAACCGCTTCACGAAGAACCCGGGACGCCGCTCCAACTCCTCCAACAAATCGGACAACGCATGCTTGTCCCCGGGATTCTCCTCTCCCGGATTGGGAACGCCGGTGTAATAGTAGGCGGCGACCATTCGCGTGCCCCCGACCGCCTCGACCGCCCATTTCGCCAAGGCCGAGTGGTCGAGCCATCGTTCGGAGGCGGTTCGCCGCAGGTCCTTCATATGGTTTTTGCCGTCGAAGAACAGCGCCACACGCATCCGGGTTTCTCCCGCCAAACCCCCTAACCCCCCAGGGCCTGATCCGTGGCCCGGAGCAATAGGTCTTGCAGGCGCCGGCCCATGGCCGCTGGCTCCTTGACCGTGCCCTCGAGCAACAAGGCGTCGTCGAGAAGCAGCCGCGCGATCGGCTCGGCGTCTGCCACTTTCCCCCGCGTGCGCAGCTGCTCCAGGTTCCTGATGAGTGGGTGCCGCGGGTTCAGCTCGAGCACCCGCTTGGCAGCCGCGACGTCCTGGTTCACCTGTCGAAGGATCCGCTCCATATTGGCAGACATCCCCTGTTCCTCGTCGACGAGCACGCAGGCCGAGTCGGTGAGGCGGCTCGACTCACGAACCGCCGCCACCTGCTCTCCGAGCAGGTCTTTCAGCCAAGGCGCGAGCCCGGACACGTCCGTCTTTTCCCCCCCGTCTTCCTCGAGCTTGAGGTCTCCGCGAGCGACGCTCTTCAACGGTGTGCCCTCGAATTCCGTGAGGGCCTGGATCAACCACTCGTCGACCGCGTCGGTGAGGATCAGCACGTCCCAACCGCGCTTGCGGAAGATCTCGACGTGTGGCGAGGCGATCCCGGCCGCACGCGACTCCGCGGTCAGGTACCAAATCGCGTCCTGCCCCTCCCCCATCGCCGCCTTGTAGGCTGACAGTCCGATTACATCCTCTTCTTCGCCCAACAACCGCCGGAAGCGAAGCAGCGGAAGCAATAGCTCCCCGTGAGCCGATTTGTCATGGTAGTAGCCCTCTTTCAGGAGAACGCCGAACTCGGCCCAGACGGTGTTGAATTTGGCCGCGTCGGATTCGGCCAGCTTGCCCAGATCTTTCAGCACCCGCTTGACCAACGCTTCGCGGATCTTTCGGACAACGGGGGTCTTCTGTACCATCTCGCGTGAGACATTCAGCGGAACGTCCTCGCTATCGACGACGCCGCGGACAAAGCGCAACCAGTCGGGCAGGAGTTCCCGCGCGTGCTCCTCGATCAGCACCCTGCGGGCATAGAGCCGCGGGCCACGGGGAGCGTCGGGGTGAAACAGGTCGTACGGCTTGCCGGCCGGGACGAACAGCAGGGCATGGTACTGGATCGGGCTGTCGACGGACAGGTGCACCCGCACCGCCGGCTCCCGCCAGTCCATCCCAATCTCCTTATAGAATTGGTTGGCGGCTTCATCGGTCACCTGGCTCGGCGGCTCGAGCCACAAGGCGCGCGCGGCGTTGGCTTGGGTGCCGTTGACCTGGATGGGCCACGGGAGGTAGTTGCTGTGTTTCTTGACAATGCTCTCGATTCGCCAGCTCTCGGCAAACTCCTTCGCGTCCTCACGCAGCTTCAGCTCGATCCGCGTGCCGCGAGCGGTCCGCGACCCGGCGCTGATCTCGAATTTCCCCTCGCCCTTGCTCGTCCAGCGGACGGGCTCGGCGTCGGGGAGCGCGGAGAGCGACTCGACCACGACCTCCTCCGCCACCATAAAGGCCGAGTAGAACCCAAGTCCGAACTGCCCGATCAAGGTAGGGGCACCGGTCCCCTTCTCCTTGGCCTCCTCCAGGAACGCGCGCGTGCCCGAATGGGCGATCGTTCCGAGGTTCTTCAGGGCCTCCTCGTCGGTCATGCCGATCCCGTCGTCTTCGATGACGAGGGTCCCCTCGGCCACGGTCACCCGGATACCCGGCTCTCCACCCTCGGAACTCGGACGCAGATCTGAGCGAGTCAGGCCGAGGAACCGCACTTTGTCCAACGCATCCGCGGCGTTCGACACCAACTCCCGGAGGAACACCTCGCGGTCGCTGTAGACCGAGTGGATCATGAGGTTCAAAAGCTGTTGCACCTCGGCCTTGAACCCATGTTTCTTGGCAGACATAAAGACACCCCTCCTGGTGGAACCGTGCGGATCGGTAAGCACCCTGTCCGCCGCGACAACCGGCGCGATACCGGGTGAGGTCTGGAGGCGCCGTGTCCGACCTCGCCGATTTCCGCACCTTCCTCGATTCGTCCCCTTCCTCCTTCCACGCCGCCGCGACGGCCGCCGCACGTCTCGACCAAGACGGGTTTGTCCGCTTCGACCTCGCGGACCCGGCGGGCTCGCTCCCCGCCGGCACCCGAGGCTACGTGCTGCGTGGCGGGTCCATCGTGGCCTTCCACATCGGGCAGCAGCCCGCCATCGACGCGGGACTGCGCATCGTCGCCGCCCACACCGATTCCCCGAACCTGCGCCTGAAGCCGCGGCCCCTGATCCGTGGAAATGGCTGGGTCCGGCTCGGCCTGGAGCCCTACGGAGGCGTCTTGCTCGCCACCTGGACCGACCGCGACCTGGGGATCGCCGGTCGCGTCGCTGTGCGCGACGGCCTGGGGCATCGGCACGCGCTGGTGGCGATTCGCCGTCCGATCTGCCGGGTTGCGAATCTGGCCATCCATCTCAACCGGGGCGTGAACGACGAGGGGCTGAAGCTGAACGCCCAGACTCAGCTCCCCGCGGTCTTCGCGCTGGAGAACGACGACTCGGCTGGCGACCCCGTCCGGCGACTCCTGGCCGCCGAGATCGGCTGTGCCGAGGTCGACGTGCTCACCTGGGACCTCGGCACCTTCGACCTCACGCCGGCGGCAATCGGAGGCGTGAACGGCGAGTTCCTCTTCTCCGCCCGGCTCGACAACCTGGCGAGCTGCCACGCCGCCCTCGCCGCACTCCAGAGCACCCTCGACGGCGTTCCCGCCTCGACCTCGGTGATCGCGTTGTTCGATCACGAGGAGATCGGCTCCCGCACCAGCCGGGGCGCGGATGGTCGACTGCTCGAGGCCGTCCTCGGCCGGATCCTGGGGCCTGACAACACC
>CANLGQ010000021.1 GCA_947490265.1 Pseudomonadota bacterium
TCCGGCGTAAACGAGACAACCGGCTATATCTTCGCCCTCTTGGCCTTCGCCGCCGGCTTCGCGGTTCGCCCGTTCGGGGCGCTGATCTTTGGCCGCCTGGGCGACCTGTGGGGCCGCAAGAACACCTTCCTGGTCACCATGCTGCTGATGGGGGTCTCCACCTTCGCCGTCGGCCTGTTGCCATCCTATGCCAGCGTCGGGGTGATTGCGCCGGTCGCGCTCGTCAGCCTGCGGTTGATCCAGGGCCTGGCGCTGGGCGGGGAATATGGCGGCGCGGCCACCTATGTCGCCGAACATGCGCCGCCCGGACGGCGCGGCTTCTACACGAGCTGGATTCAGACCACCGCCACGGCGGGCCTGTTCCTCAGCCTGATCGTCATTCTGGCCACCCGTACCCAATTGGGGGCGCAGGGTTTCTCCGACTGGGGCTGGCGTCTGCCCTTCCTGCTGTCGGCCGTGTTGCTGGGCGTGTCGCTGTGGATCCGCCTGAGACTAAACGAAAGCCCGGTGTTCCAACGGCTGGTCGAGGAAGGCAAGACTTCCAAGAAGCCACTGACCGAGGCCTTTGCCAACAAGAAGAACCTCAAGCTGGTGATCCTGGCGCTGGCGGGCCTCACGGCGGGGCAGGCGGTGGTCTGGTACACCGGCCAGTTCTACGCGCTGTTCTTCCTGGAAAAGATTCTGAAAGTAGACGGCGCCCTGACCAACCAACTCGTCGCCTGCGGCCTGGCCATCGGCACGCCCTTTATCATTCTGTTCGGCTGGCTGTCGGACAAGATCGGACGTAAGCCCATCATCCTGGGCGGCTGCCTGCTGGCGGCGCTGACCTATTTTCCGCTGTTCCACGCCCTGACCGCGGCGGCCAATCCGGTGCTGGCTGCCGCATCGGCGCGCGCCCCCATCACCGTCATCGCCGATCCGGGGGACTGCGCCTTCCAGTTCGATCCGGTGGGCAAGGCGGCGTTCAATTCCTCCTGCGACATCGCCAAATCCTGCCTGGCGCGCGCCGGTCTGCCCTATCGCAATGAAGCCGCTCCGCCCGGCACGCTGGCGCGGGTGACGGTGGGAGGTGCCGTGCTGGCATCGTTCGATGGTCACGCAATGGACAAGGGTGCGCTGGCCACAAGCCGCGCCGCCTGGGAGGCGCAGGTCGCCACCACGTTAGCGGCGGCCGGTTACCCGGCGACGTCCGACAGCGCCAAGGTCAACAAGCCCTTGGTGATCGCCATTCTGGCGGTGCTGATGATCTATGTTGCCATGGTTTATGGCCCGATCGCCGCCATGCTGGTGGAGATGTTCCCCGCCGCCATTCGCTATACCTCGATGAGCCTGCCCTATCACCTGGGCAATGGCTGGTTCGGCGGCTTCCTGCCCACCACATCCTTCGCCATGGTGGCGGCCAGCGGCGACATCTTCTACGGCCTCTGGTATCCAGTGATCGTGGCGGGGCTGACCTTTGTGATCGGGCTCTTCTTCATCCGCGAGACCCGGGATGCCAATATCGATGCATGATCCCCCGGGCTTCACGATAACAAACCCGCCGATCTTTCCCCGCGCACGCCGGCCGAGAATCCCCGGCCGCCTAGTTCGCCGTGCCGAGCCAGCGGTCGAGTTGGAGTTCGATCTCGCGCGCGATGAGTGGTAACGCAGCGTTAATCGCCGCATCTTCTCGCTCGTGATCCCAGGTGAGGAGGACCGGCACCTGAAAGTGTCGCGCCGCGTCGGCGTCGGGGGCGTGCAGCGCGACGTCGACGTCCACCGTCCAGCGGTATCGGCCGGAGACGATGCCGAAGTAGCCCGGTTCCACGGTGACGAGCACCGTGGCCGACGAGGCGCCCGGTTGGGCGCCGGCGAAGGCGAGGCGCTGCTCCACGGTCTCGCGCGACGCGAAGGCCTCCGACCAGACCGAGGCGGTGATCGGCCGGGGAAGCAGGTTTCGGTCTGCGGCGAGCTGGCCGATCCGGGTCGCCGCCGTGGGCGGGACGTCGCGCGGGGCGCTGTCGCCCTGATCCTCGGCGACCAGCACGAGGTCGACCGGGGTCGGGTTCGCCGCCGCCACCGGGGGGCCCTTTGGCGCACAAGCGAGGAGCCAGGAGATCAGAACCATGTCTCGGCCTCCAGCGCGACGACCTGGTGCCAGTGCCGCTCGACGTTGCCGAACGTGTTGAACTGGTCGAGGTCCGCCACGAAGCTGTTCCCGAAGGCGTTGTTCTCCGTGCTGTGCTGCACGCCGTACAGCAATCGGAGGCTCGGGCGGACGTAGACCCCGGGGCCGAGGGGGCTGAGGACGAAACCGGCCTTTCCCTGCCAGGTGACGCGCTTGTCGGCGTCCCCGAACTCGAGCCCCCGGTCGTTTTGCACCCCGTCTTGCCCGGTGAAGATCGAGTCGGCGTGGTTGCGGAAGCGGTTGCCGTTGGCCGACGTCTCGACGGCGTAGCTCCACTCCTTGAGCAGGTGGAGGACGGGGTTGAGGTAGATCTGGCTTCGGACGACGATCGACGCGTAGCCCCGGTCGTCGTCCGAGGGGGCGATCTGGTTGTCCGCATCGCGGTGCGCGCCCAGCAACGCTCCGCACGCCCCGTCCCAGCGATCGGGGATCAAGCGCGCTTGTAGCTCGTCGCCGACCAGGAGCACGGTGCGCTGGTCGGTGAGGTCGTGCACGTAGAGGTCGGCGGTGACCCCTTCGAAGGTCTCGGTCGTAAAACCGAGGGGATGGAGGCGCTCGAACGAGACGAACAGGTTGTTCCACCGGAGCGGGCCGGCGTCGCCGAACCCGAGGTAGCCGACCAGCTTGTACGACGACGACGAGCGCGGCTCGGGGTTGGGGATGTCTCCGGCCGGCGCCTGATTCTGCTCCGCGTAGTTTTGGAGGAACTCGCCCCGCACGAAGTCCTCGTAGCCGAGGCCGGGGGTCTGGTGCGGTGCCAGGCGGTTCCCGATGACCTGCGGCTCGGAATAGAACTGGCCTCCGGCGCCGATCTCCAGGTGGCCCGGCGCGACCCGCAGGCGCGCCGTCGCGCCCGCACTCGCCACGGTGTTGTACCGATCGCCCTTCAGCGCGTAGCCGGCGTCGCCGGCCCCCACGACGACATCGACCCGGTCGGTCCGGACGGTCGCCTGACCGCCGACGGTGTCGAACAGGACCCGCGCGGGCTGGAGGTCGTACAGGCCGAGGTCGCCAAACGAACTCTCGAGGGTGCCGATCCGCCACACCACCGCCTGCCCGGTGACGTTGCCGGCCTGGGCATAGAGCTGCGACAAGCGGAACAAGCTCAACACGCCGTTGCCCGGGTCGGCGTTGCCCACCGAGCCGCCTTCGACCCGCAGGTGCAGATCGGTCCACGGTCGCACGCTGCCCGCCTCGCGCTCGAGCGCCTCGACCTGGACCTCGAGGGCGGCGTACGGGCCCTCGTTCAACAGGCGGCCATACAGGTTCCAGTAGCCGAGCCGACCGTCTCCTCCGGCAAAATCCGGTCGCGTCATGATGCGCGCATAGCCGGCCGCGCTCACGTCTTGGGCCAGCGCGGCTGCGGTGATCCAGGCGACGCCGCCGATCACGGCCGCGCTTCCAGGAGCACGATCGAACTCCCCTTTGCGGTGTAGCTGCCGCTGACCACCACGCTGCCGGTCAGGTCGACGTTCGGTGAAGCGCGACGGTCGAGCGCTTCAGCCGTCAGGTAGTCGTCGGTGTCGAAGTACTCCTGGGTATCGGCGATCCGGCCCCAGTTTCCCGCGGGCAGGGTGTACGCCACGTCGCCCCGGTCGAAGTTGAGGAGCGCGACGATCTCGGGGCCCCAGGTCCCGCCGCCGTCGTCAAACCAGTGGATCATCATCCGCCGGCCGCCCCAGGTGGTCCCGCTGGCGTCGTTGTTGTTCTCGTCCTTCCAGGCGAACGGCATCCCGCCCGCGTACTCGCTCGGGGCGAACGCGTCCTGCCGCGCAAGCCGATAGCGGAGGATCTGGCCCACGAAGTCTTTCATTCGCCAGCGCTCGTCGGCGGCCTGCCACTCGCCCCAGCGGAACCAGTTCCACTCGTTATCGGCACCGGTAGAGTACGCGTTGTTGTTGCCGTATTGCGATCGCAGCCACTCATCGCCGCCGAGGATCATCGGCGTGCCGTGCGAGATCGCCATCGCGACGAACAGATCGCGCATGAGCTGGCGTTTGAAACCCTCGGCCTCCTGCCCCCAATCCCGGGAGCGGTTGTTGTTCTCGCCTGAGTCGGTGTCGCACCAGACCGAGTACGGGTCGTTGCAGCAGACCGGGTTGATGGGGCTGCATTGGTTGTTCTTTGTGTTGTACGAGAACAAGTCGTACATCGTGAAGCCGTCGTGGCACGACGCGAAGTTCACCGAGTGGTACGGCTTGCGCCCGTTCGCCCCATACCGGGCCTGGCTCCCGGTGATCACCCCGCCGCCGTCGATGCCGTTCTCGGCGCTGTTCATCACCCAACCGTCGTTGTTGGCGATCGAGCGCCACCAGTCCCGGTAGCTCGCGTTCCACTCGCCCCAGGCGACCGCCGCGTCGTCGGTGCTGGCCGGGAAAGCCCCGATGGAGGTGTAGCTGCCCCCGGCGGTCCACGGCTCGGCGATGATCCGGGTGTGATGCGCTCGAAGCACCGGGTCGTCGAGGATCTCCTGGAGCACCGTGTTGGCCGGGTCGTCCCAATTGTTGTAGTCGCCGTCCTTCTCGCCGAGGATCCCCGCGAGGTCGAACCGGAAGCCGTCGACGTGCATCTCCTCGGCGTAGTAGCGCAGCGAATCGAGGATGAGCCGACGCATCGGGGCGTGGTTCGCCCGCACCTCGTTGCCGACCCCGGTGTTGTTCCAGTAGCCCTGGCGGTCGGCCGACAGCGCGTACCACCCCTGGTTGTCGAGGCCCCGCAGGTTGTAGAGCGTCGCCGACTCGTTCGTGTCGAGGTTGTAGGCGTCGAGCATGGCGTCGGCGTCGAGCAGTTGGTCGTCGTAGAAGACCTTGTCCCGCCACAAGCCGCCTTCGCCGGTGTGGTTGTAGACCACGTCGAGGATGACCTCTACGCCCTGCTGGTGGAGCTGGTCGACCATCCAGCGGAACTCGTCGATTGCGGCCGCGGGATCGCCGCCCTCGCGGAAGTCGGCGGAATAGGTGAGCTCGGGGGCGAAGAAGTTGATGTTGTTGTAGCCCCAGTACCCGCCGTCGAGCGGCTTCTCGTGGACGGGGAGCATCTCGACCGCGGTGACTCCCAGCTCCGCGAAGTACGCGGCGTTCTCCCCAAAGCCTCGGAAGGTGCCAGGATGGTCGACTCCGTCGGTGCCGTTTTGGGTGAAGCCCTTCGGGTGGACCTCGTAGAGGATCAGCTCGTTCCAGTTGTGTCCCGGGAAATCGTCGGCCGCGCGGTTCTCTCGCCAGGTGGCCTCGGCGTCGCTCCAGGCGTAGGTGCCGGCGGTCACCACCGACTTCGCGGCGGCGTCCCAGGTGCACTCCTGGCGCCGCGATTCCCCGCTTCCGGCGCTGCCGATCGCCCAGTCGTGGTCGCGGGTCAGCGCCTTGGCGTAGGGGTCGGTCAGCAGCTTGTTGGGGTTGAAGCGGTTTCCGTCACCATCGACGTCGGAGATGAAGCCTTCGCGCGAGCCGCAGAACCAGTCGGGATCGAAGGGCCAGTTGGGACCGAAGGCGACGTAGCCGTACTTCTGGCCGGGACCGATCCCCTCGACGTACAGGTTCCACACGTCGCCGATCCGGGACATGGGGAAGCGCTGGGCGGGCAGCTCGCTCCGGTCTTCGTCGAACAGCAAGAGCTCGACCCGGTCGGCATGCTCGGAGTAAACCGCGAAGTTGACCCCGCTCGCGCACGCGCCCGCGGTGACCGTCGCCCCCATGTGCTCGAGCGCGGTGATCGCAGCGGGGTCGAGGCCCGGCGCGACGGTCTCGGTCGCATAGAGGCGGGTGTAGCACTCCTCGCCCGCGGGCTTGCAGGCGAGGGCCAGGAGTACAGGGACGACGGCCCTCATGGGAGGAGCGTCCCGGCGACGGGCGGGGAGGCACTGGTCAGGTCGAAGGACCAGAACTGCGCGTAGTCCGGGTCATACACGCCCTCGGCGAACGAACCCGTCGGCGTGACCCCGTAGGACGACTCCGAGCCAGTGCCCTCGAACAGCCAGCTCACGTGGACCCAGGCGGTGTCGCTCGCTCCAAACGCCGCCAAGGGGATCGCGAACTCGACGACCGCGTTGGTGTTGCTCTCCTGCCAGGCCGAGCCACCGGTGCCGAGCCACGACGGGGTCTCGGTCCAACTCCCGGTCCACGCCAGGAGGCCGTTGTAGGAGTCATCGGCCTTCCAGCGCAGCAAGTGGCTGAACGGGGCAGGCAGCGTCGGGAGCTGGGTGTTGAACGGCACGCCGTCGAAGCTGCCAGAACCTGCGGGGGTTCCCAGATAGATCAGGGCCCAGTGCTGGTCGCCGCCATTCGCCACGTCGGGGTGGGATAGCGCCACATAGAGGTTGGTGGCATCCCAGCTGATCCACACCTGACCCGATGCGGTCGGGAAGAGCTCGTCGGCCGTCCACTCTCCACTCGCCCCATCGATCGCCGGCGTGTGCGACCAGGCGGTTGGGGGGTCGGTGTCGGTGTCGGTGTCCGCGTCCGTGTCGGAATCCGAATCGGTGTCCGAGTCGGAGTCGGAGTCGGAGTCGGTGTCCGTGTCCGAGTCGGTCTCCGAGTCGGTCTCCGAGTCGGTCTCCGAGTCGGTGGGCCCGTCGGTGCGCGGGAAGATCCCGCTCCCGCCACACCCGACGAGGAACAACAAACCGAATTCGCGCACGATCACCCCGCGCCGGGGATATAACCTGGACCCAGAGGATGAGATGCTCCCCAGCCTGCTGCTTCTGGCGGCCGCCTGCTCCGACTACCAGGTATGGAACGAGCCCGATCCCGCCAGCGATGGGGACGCCGACACCGATTCGGACACCGACACCGACGTGGAGGTCCCGGACACGGGATCGCGTCCCGTCACCTGCGCGGACATCGATCTGACCGGGTGGAGCTGGCTCGCGAGCCCTCCGCTCTCGACGATCAGCGACCCGGTCGACCTCGCCGGGATCCCGTTCTACTGGGCGCAGTTCTCGCCCGATGGGTGGACGAGCACCGTGCTCCCCGATCAGAACACGCCGGTCGGATTCGATCGCGCTTTCCGAGCCCAGTTCGAGCTCCCCATTCTTCCGCCCGGCGCCGTGCTCGACCTGGCGAGCGACGACGGGATCTGGATCTGGCTGAACGGCGCCCCGGTCGGGCACTGGGGCGGGGACTTCCAGGACGAGGGGTGCGTCAACGACAACGCGGACTGTCTGCTGACGATCCCGGTCGCTCCGATCGAGATCACCGATTTCCTGGTGCTCGGGAACAACACCATCGCCGGGCGGGGGAGCAACCCGGTCCTGAACAGCTGGTTTGAGGTCACGGCGCGCTGCGTCGATCCGTGACCGGGGGAGTTACCCACAGCGCCGCCGCGCGCGGCCCGAGGACCGCGTCGCTGACGCCGAGGCGCCGGGTGGATCCCGCCGGCACCGGGGGAAGCGTCATCGAGGCATTCGACGAATTGACCGCGCACACGACGTCGCCCCGGCGGTACACCCACAGGCCGCCGTCCGCGGTGACGGTCTCGAGGGCCCCGCGCCGGAGCGCG
Source organism: Pseudomonadota bacterium (assembly GCA_947490265.1). Lineage (GTDB taxonomy): Bacteria > Myxococcota_A > UBA796 > UBA796 > CANLGQ01. The sequence continues at coordinate 7,661 of CANLGQ010000021.1, forward strand.
TCGAGCTCCTGCCGGAGACCGAAGAGCTCGCGGTAGCTGGCGAGCACGGTGCCGTCCCACCGGGGCTCGCCAGGAGCCGGCGGGCCGGCGTCGGGCCAGGGGAGGGGGCGCCGGTTGTGGGGATCGTCGGCTCCCCACACCCCGACCTCGTCCCCCTGGAAAATGACGGGGGAACCGGGGAGCGTCGCCTGGAGGAACACCGCGAGGCGCGCCCGCTCCCAGGCGGTCTCGTCGGGTCGCCCGCCTCGGAAGCTGGGATCGTCCTGCGTGCGGTTGTGCTGGTCGAACGCCCGACCCGGGTTGAACATCCGGCTGGCGAGGCGATCGGTGTCGTGGCTGTCGAGCAACGTCCAGGACACCGCTTCGGCGGGTGGCGGCCAGTCGCGGTCGGCCAGCGCGCCGGCGAGCGCCGCGGCCTCGCCACCCTCCGCATAGCGGAGCACTGCCGTGGCAAAACCGTAGTCGGTGATCCCGTCGAAGGTGTCGCCGGCGATCCAGCGCTCGGGGTGCTTCCAGATCTCCCCGACGATCACCGCCTCGGGGTTGATCGATCGCACCTCCGCCCGCCACCGACGCCAGAAATCGGCTGGCACCTCGTCCGCGACGTCGAGGCGCCACCCGTCGATGCCGTCGGACGGGTCGCCGTCGCCGTCGGGGTCCATCCAGCGGCGCGTCGCGGCGAGGACCAGGCCCAGCACGTGCGGATCCGCGTGGTCCAACTCCAACAGGTCGGGGTTGCCGTTCCACCCTCGGGGCGCGCCGTCGGCGTCGCGCGCGAACCAGGCTTTGGGGAGGCGGGCCGAGGCGCCCACGTGGTTGAACACGCCGTCGAGCACCACCCGCATCCCGCGGCGATGGACCTCCGCCACGAGCCGGAGCAGGTGGCGATCGCTCTCGGTGAAGGCGCGATCCTCGGGGAGCGGCTCGCCCGCGCCGAGGTCGGGGTCCACGTGGAACCACGTCGTGGCGTCGTAGCGATGCGGGCTCGGCGCCGCCCACACCGGGTTCAGGTAGATCCCGGTGGCGCCCAGCGAGGCGATGTGCCCGAGGCCGGCTTCGATGCCGGCGAAATCGCCCCCGAGGTGCATCGACCAGATCGCTGGGATCGGCACGTCCCACGGCGCGTTCCAGGCGCGGGTACCCGGCGGATCGTTGCGCGGATCGCCGTTCCGGAAGCGGTCGGGGAAGACCTGGTACCAGGTGATGTCTCGGGCCCACGCCGGGGTGTCGTCGCGCGGCAGCGGGTCGGGCGCGGTTTGCGGCAACCGGGCGGGGAGCCCTCCGTCGGCAAGGCCCAGCTCCCAAGCCTGACCGGGCCCGGTCGCCACCGTCGCAGCCCACCAGTCGAAGAGGCTACTCGAACTGGTCTTTCGGAGCGGTTGGCCGCTGGGGTGAGCGGTGAGCTCCGTCACGTCGCCGCGCAGCGTCCGCACCCGGAGGAGGCCGTCCGGCCACCAGCGCACCGCGAGCGCGTCGCCGTCGACCACGCGGTCCCCGAGCCGGGCCGAGGTCGGGTCGGGAAGGCCCACGTCGAAGAGGCTGTTCTGGCCGCCGAACCCGTCGGGCTCGGTGCGCGGATTGGCCGGATCGGCGATCCAGTGGCCGTCGACAACGAATTTGTAGCGATGAAGGCCCGGTTCAGCCTCGACGGGGGACGGCGTCGGCTGCCAGTCCGAGAAGTCCCCCGCGACCAAGCCGGTCGTCGCGAATCCGATCCGCCAGGTCGCGCCGACGCGTTCGGCCTGGACCGACTCGGGAACGACTGCGCGGTCGCTCGACCCGGCCACCAGCGCGGTCGGCTCTCGATTCTCCCCGGCGCAGGCCAGCGCGAGGAACAGCGTCATGCCTCGGGCATTTCCTTCCACTCCCCGAGGGTCCGGCGCTGGGCGGCGAAGATCTCCCACGCGTCGGACAACTCGCCCTGAAACGCTACCGACTTCTCCGGGGCGATCTCGACGCGGACGATCCAGGCCTCGGGGCGCTCGATCACCATCATGCGGTGAACATGGGCAGCGCACACCCGTTGCACGATCTCGAACCACGCGGGCAGCACCGCCGTGTCGAGGCTCAACGTCAGGTACGTCCAGTCCGAACGCTCTGTAGTCATCATGGGGGGCCTCTGTTCCATCATGGCGCCAGGGGACCCGTGCGGCAAGGGCCTCCTTTTCGAGCTACGGAACCGGCCCGAGCGGAGTCGCGCCGATGCGCCGCGCTGGCGTCCTGCTACACCCCACCGCGCTACCCGGACCCTGGGGGATGGGCGATCTAGGCCCGGTCGCGCGCGCCTGGGTCGATCAACTGGCCGCCGCCCAGACCGGGATCTGGCAGGTCCTGCCGATCCAGCCGATGAGCGAGGCCGGCGAGCCCGGTTGCCCGTACCTCTCGCCCTCGGCCTTTGCCCTGGAGGAGACGCTGACCTCGGTCGACGATCTCGTGCGCGACGGCCTGTTGAGGCACAGCGAAACCCCGCCGTTCGCCGACTCCCCGGGAGGCGTGGACTTTCGCCGCGTGGCGGCGCACCGGGGCCCGCTCGTCCGGTTGGCGGCGTCGCGCGTGGGGACTGACTCCGCGGTGGTCGCGTGGCGGGCCGCGAACCCGTGGGTGGAGTCGTGGGCCGTGTTCCGGGCCTGCGCCCGACGGCTGGGCTCCGACTGGCGGCGGTGGCCGGCGCGTGCGGGGGACAGCGCGCACCGCGACGAGGTCTCCACCGAGGTGGCCGCCCAGTTTCTCGTGGCTCGCCAGTGGGAGCAGCTCAGGACCTACGCTCGGTCGCGCGGCGTGGCGATCTGGGGCGACCTGCCGATCTTCGTCGACCTCGCCTCGTGCGACGTGTGGGAGCGGCCTCGGCTGTTCCGACTCGATGCGGATCGGCAACCGGTCGTCGTCTCCGGGGTTCCTCCCGACCTTTTTACCCCGCTCGGTCAGCGCTGGGGGCACCCGCTGTACGACAACCTTGCCCATCGCGAGACCGGGTATGCGTGGTGGGTCGGTCGCACCGCGACCGCGCTCGGGCGGTTCGACGCTGTCCGCATCGACCACTTCCGCGGCTTTGCGGCCTGCTGGGAAGTCCCGTCGCGCGATCCCGACGCCCGAAACGGGTCGTGGCAGCCCGGGCTCGGTGCCCCGCTGCTCGAAGCCTTTGTCCAGGCCTTTGGCCGTCCGCTTCCCCTCTTCGCCGAGGACCTGGGGGTCATCACCCCCGACGTCGAGGCGCTGCGCGATGAATTCGGGTTGCCTGGCATGGCGGTGGTCCAATTCGGGCTCGATGGGGATCTCGGGAACCTCCACCATCCCGCGAATCATCGGGAGAACCAGGTAGTCTACGCCGCCACCCACGACTGCGACACGACCGCGGGATGGGTGGCCGCGCTCGATCCGGCAGCGGCGGACAACGTCGCGCGCCTCCTGCAAACCGATCGCCACGCGCTCGCCGGCGCCATCGTGGAGGCGACGGTGCGGTCGCGGGCGGACACCGCGGTCGTGCTCGCGCAAGACCTGCTCGGACTCGGGAGCGAAGCGCGGATCAACCGCCCGGGGACCACCGAGGGGAACTGGTCGTTCCGGCTGAGAGCGCTCCCCTCGGACGCCGCGTGGGAGCGGTGGAGTGACCTCGTCAGACGGTCGAGTAGAGCCGCAGGATCTTCGCCGCCTGTTCTCCGTAGTGAGCCCGGACGACCGTGAAACCGTCGAGCGCCTTGTTCGCCCGCACGTTGAACACCAGGAAGTCGTCGCTGTTTCGCAGGCGGTCGATCTGGGCCTGGGTGCCGCGCACGAGCACGAAGCCGTTGAGCGCGCCCCCATGCGCGCCGAGCAGCACCGGCTCGAATTTCTCGACCTGTCCCTCGCCGTGCAGCTTCATCAGATAGGCGAGCATCTCCGCCCATAGCTCGACTGCCATCGCGTCGCGCCCCGGCGCCACCCGGTTCCACCCGATCAGCAGGCCCGCGTCCGACATGTCCCCTCCAGTCGGCGGAGTGTACTCGCGGAGGTTCGGCCGGCGAGGGAGCGGGCCCGCTTTCGGCGCTGCAACGCGTTTGTGAGGGACACCGGTGCCCGCCGCCTTGCCGAGTTGCCGCGCGCGGAAACGGTCGTTGGCCTTTTCGTGGAATACCATCCCGGTGGAGCGCCATGCCGAATCCGCCGAGCCCACCCCCGCGATCCGGCCCGGTCCCCCCGGAGGTCACCGTCCCCAGCCCGGACGGCTCCGGCGGGACCGAGGCGATCCGCACCTTGCTGGGCAGTCGGCCGGAGACCGTGCCGCGCTACGAGCTCGGCGACCGCTTGGGTCGCGGCGGGATGGGGGAGGTTCACGCCGCCCATGATGTCCGCTTGCGGCGCACCATCGCGCTGAAGTCGCTGCGTGCCGCCGCACCCAGCGAGGACGTGGTCGCTCGGTTCCTGCGCGAGGCTCAGGTCACCGGTCAGCTCGAGCATCCCAACGTCGTGCCGGTCTACGACATCGGCCTCGATCCGTTCGGCGGCGTCTTCTACACGATGAAGAAGGTCCAGGGCCGGTCGCTCGCCCAGTTCGTCAAGGACGGGAAGGGCGGACGGGTCGCCCGTCTTCGGATCTTCCTCCAGATCTGCGAAGCGGTGGCCTACGCCCACAACCGGAGTGTCGTGCACCGCGACCTGAAGCCCGCCAACGTCATGCTGGGCGAGTTCGGCGAGGTGCTGGTCCTGGACTGGGGGCTCGCGAAGTCCGTGGGCGAACCTGCGGAGCGACCGGTACACTCGGGCGCGGGCGGGGAGAGCCTGTCGGACCTCACGCGGGCCGATGTGGTCATGGGCACCCCGTCGTGGATGAGCCCGGAGCAGGCGAGCAAAGCGCCGGCCCATCCTGCGGCCGATCAGTACGCGCTCGGCGCGATCTTGTACCTGCTGCTGACCGGGCGGCCGCCGTTCAAGCCCGGGGCCGAGGTGCTCGACCAGGTCCGGGAGGGCCGGTTCGCCCGACCTCGCGCGGTGGAGCCGAACATCCCCCGCCCCCTGGAGGCGGTGGTCCTGCGCGCCATGGCCCTCGAGCCGGCCGCTCGGTACGCGTCGGTCGCGGCGTTGCGCGACGACATCCTCAACTTTCTCGAGGACCGCCCCGTCGCTGCGCTTCAGTACACGCTGCGCGACCGCGCCGCGCGGTGGGGGGGGCGCCACTGGCGCAGCCTGCTGGTCGCCTCGGCGATTATCGCTGGCTTTGCGGCGGTTTCGGTCGCCGCCGTGGCGCTGGCGGCGGGGATCTGGTCGTGGGGGGTGACGGCGGCGCGCGACATGGCGGTCGACTCAGAGCGGGAAGTGACGCGGCACCTCGCCGAGACCCAGGTGGCGCTCGCCCTGGTCGACGTCGAGGCCGGTCGCTCGGGGGCGGCGTCCGCGAAGCTCGACGCCGCGCGCGCGGCCTGGGCCGGGCTCGGGGAGGCGGATCCGCCCCTGTTGGCGCGCGCCCGCGGCTATCTCGCCTGGCGCGACGATCCCCCCCCCATCGCGTGGACGTCCGCTGGTTTTTCGGTCGCCGACGTCTCGGCGGATGGGCGGTCGGTCGTCGCCGCGGAAGAGGGCGGGCGGTTCGTTTGGCTCGATGCGGTGACCGGGGCCACCCGGGCAGAGGCCTGGCCGGAGGGATGGATCGAGGCCACCGGCGCTTCGTTCACCGGTCCACGACCGGTCGTCGGGTGGACGGCGCGGGAGGGGGCCGGCCGGGTCGAGCGTTGGGCCACGCTCGAGCCCGACGGAAGGCTGAGCGGGGTCACCACCCTTCCGACAACGCCGGTGTGGCTCGATGGAGACCGCGTGGTGCTGTCGCGGGACGGCAGCCGGGCGCTCCTGGCCCGGGACCGGGTCCAGGTCGTGACGCTCCCTGGGGGCCACCCCACCGGCGTGGCCCTCGACGGGCTGTGGGTGACCGGGGCCAGCGCCGATCTGAGTCGGGTCGTCGGACGCCTGAAGTCGAGCGGCAGCTACCTCCGGGCGGCCGTCGACGTCGGGGTGTGGGACACCCGGACCGGCGAGTCGATCTGGTATCAACGGACGCCCGCGGTGGCCGAGCTGTCGGGCGACGGGAGTCTCTTGGCGCTGGTCCAAGGAGATCCCGCGACGCTCAGCCTCATCGACCTGAAGACCGGAGCGGTTCGTTGGGAGGAGCAGGAGGACTTCCTCGGCGCTCCGTCGTTTCTTCCCGGCGGTACGCAGGTCGTGGTGTTTGGGTGGAGCCGCGTGCGTTCGCACTTGGTTGTCGACGGCTCGGTCGTCTCGGCGCTTTCGGTGCATTCGCCCCTGGGTTCGGGGTTCTCGTCGTCTGGCGACCACTTGTTGACCGCTCGTCGGGGTCGGCTCGAGATGCGTCCCTGGCGGCCGGAACGCCCTGCCAGGGCGCTCGTCGAACTCCCGAGGGGGTCGGGGCTGAGGGCGGTCGACCTTTCGGCGGACGGTCAGCTCCTCGCGTTCGCCACCTTCGACGGCCGCGCCCAGGTGCTCGATTCCCGTGGGGGCCGGCCGCTGCGCGTCCTTGCCTCCAACCCCTGCGTGCACGACGAGGCGAGCTGCGGCACTCGCGACGTCGCGTTCGACGACACGGGCAGCCAACTCGCCGTGGCGGACCGCGACGGAAAGATCCGGGTGTGGGATCTCGCGACCTCGCGGGTTCGCTGGGCGGGCGATGCCGGGCTCGGGATCGTGGCGGCGGTGGACTGGCTCGGTGACCGACTGGTCTCGGCGCACGAGAATGGTGCAGTCGTCGAGTGGGATCCGGCCTCAGGGACCGAGCGGGCCCGGTTTCACCAGGGCGCGACCGCTGGCTGGGACGTCGTCCTTCACCCGGACGGTCGCCGGCTCCTCCTCACCGGGAGGGGCTCCGACGATCCGCAGGTCGAGGTGTGGGACCTCGTGGACCGGCTGCGCATCGCGGTGGCCGATCGCACCGGTTCGGCGTATCGGGGCAGTCTCTCGCCGGACGGCACGCGTTTTGCCGTGGGAACTGCGGGGGAGGGTGTCTTTGTCTGGGATCTCACCGCCGTGCCCCTTTCCGGGCGGCAACTGTTTCCCGGCGACGAGGGCATTCTCTCCGTCGCTTGGACCCCGGACGGCGCGGAGCTGCTGGTGGGCTGGCTGAGCGGCCGGGTCTCGGTCGTCGATGTCGCGCGCGGAGCGGAGCTCCTGTCCCTTCCGCTGCACGAGATCTCGCGCCCGGGGTCGGTGCAGGACATCGCGATCAGCTCCGATGGGCGGATGTTCACGGTCGGCGACGATGGACGCCTGGTGGACTTCGATCTCGGGTCAGGTTCCGTGCGGCGATGGGAGGTGCCCCTCGGCGCCTCCGCTTCCGGCGCCGACCTGCTCGAGGGCGCGCGACAGGCGGTCGGCTGGTGGGACTGGGACCGCGCGTTGGCGCTCTACGACGCTGCGGCTGCGGCTGGGGAGCGCGTGACCGCGATCGAACGGGGCCGGGTCCTGCGGGAACTGGGACGCCGGGAGGAGATCGACCGGGAGGCCGTGCTGGCAGAGGGCATGAGTGCCGGGACCTGGACGGTGTGGTCTACAGGTGCTTCGACGCCTCCCGCCGAGTGAGCCCGGAGAATCTCGCGCCATGTAGGGCCAGGAACGCCCGGATCGCGGCGGGGTTGGTGCGGGCGTGCTGCCGCAGCGCCCACCCGATCGCCTTCCGGATCCAGAACGTCCGATCGTCTGCCTGGCGGAGGCAGAACGCGAAGAGCTGCTCGAGATCGGTCGCTTCGCGATGCTTGAGCTGCGCCAGGATCGCGGTGCGCCGGATCCAGAGATCGGGGTCGGCGATCCACCGATCGAGGACCGGCCGCATCGCCTCTCGGTGCGCCAACACGATCGGGCCGACGGCGTTGGCGGCGAGGTCGTCGACCAGGTCCCACCAGGCCCCCTCGCGGATCATCGCCTCGATGAGCGGAATCGCCTGGAGATCGAGGTAACGCCCACGAAATCCCTTCACCCACTCGACCGCGGCGTACTTCAGGTCGCGCTCGGGGCCCGCCCACAGCGCCCGGGCCCCGGCCTCCCAGGCGGCGCGGTCGGCGGGCGGATGCTCCTTCAGGAACGCGCGGAAAACGGAACCTTGGGTGGGACGCGTCAACCCCATCATGGGCAGGGTGGTCTTCAGATAGGCCTGTTGCGCCCGCGCCCGCTCGGGATCGGCATGGGGGGCGAGGCGGGAACGAAGCGCTTCGGCAAGGTCCAACGACAGGTCCTCCCCGGTGGAGTATCCTGTGGCCATGTGGTTCGTGCTCGCCCCCTTCGCCCTCGCTGGCTCCACCACCTGGGAAACGGTCGCCGGAGACGACACGGATCCGTCGGAGCTGATGTTCGACGCGGCGTTCGTGCATCAAGTGGAGATCACGCTCGGTGCCCAGGCGATCGATCACCTCTTTTCCGATGGGTACACCTATGTGCACGGCGCGGTGACCTGGGACGGCTACGCGTGGCCCGATGTGGGCGTGCGATTGAAGGGGAAGGTCGGTTCGTTTCGCGATTTGAACGGGAAGTCGGGTTTCAAGATCGACCTCGGGGAATGGGGTGGCACCGAGCGCCTCGGTGGATTGCAGCAGATCACGTTGAACAACAACGTGCAGGACTGCTCGATGATCAAGACCCCGATCGGGTACCAGATTTTCGAGATCGGCGAAATCCCGGCGTCTCGAGTGGCGTATGCTTGGGTCTCCGTCAACGGCCAGCCCTATGGGCTCTACACGGTCCCTGAGTCGGTCGACGACGCGTTCCTCGAGCGGAACTACCCGGATCCGACCGGAAACCTCTACGACGGCAAATACGCATTTTATGGGGGCTGGAACTACACCCTGATCGACTTCTCCGATCCGCTGGACGAGCTGTTCCAGCTCGAAGAGGGCGTCGACGTCGGCCACGTGGACATTTTCGCGATCACCGGCGCCGTCCAGGGAACGGCCTATCAGGCCAGTTTCTACGCCGAGACGGGCCTCGTCCTCGACTGGCCGGAGATCCACACTTTCCTCGCCGCCGAGGAGCTCGTCGGGCACGTCGACGGGTATGCGATGAACACCAACAATTACCGGGTGTACTTCGACCCGGTCGATGGGCTCGCCGAAATGATCCCGTGGGATCTCGATAATGCCTACATCGACGACTGGGCTTGGGGAAAGAGTTGGATGTCCCCACTCGGCTTCATTGCGCGGTACTGCTGGGCCGACCCGGCCTGCTACGCGGCCCAGCGCGAGGCGGTGATCGACCTCGCGACCGCGGTAGACGCGTTCCCCTGGGGTCCCGAGATCGACCGGTGGGACCAGCTCACCCGTCCCTACGTCGAGGCCGACCCGCGCCGGGAGTGTACCGACGACGAGTCGACCCGGGCTGGGCTCCGCGACTGGATGGCCACCGAACCGGGCAACGTCCTCTCCCTGTGGGGTGGATGATGCGCGTCCTGGCGTTGCTCGCGGCCTGTTCGTCGCCCTCCGGGGGTCGTCCGGGGGAGACCTCGGCACCTGAGCCGATGACCACGACCCCACCCGCACCGGTGCCGACGGCGACGACGACGACGACCGCGCCGATTGCGGTGTGCATCAACGAGGTCGTGCCGGACAACGAGCACGGCTGGCGCGACGAGACGGGGGCCGATCCCGATTGGGTCGAGCTGCACAATCCTGGGGACGTGCGGATCGACCTCGACGGGTGGCGACTCGGTCAAGACCCTGCCGACCGCGACGGCGCGCCGCTGGACGGGCTGTCCATCGAGCCCGGCGGGTACCTCGTGCTTGCGGCGGACGGCCTCCCGGATCTCGGGACGACCCATCTTCCGTTCCAGTTGTCTGGGGCGGGCGAGGTGCTCGCGCTGTGGTCGCCGGACGACGCGGGCTCGATCGTGGCGTTCGGCGCAACGGCCGCCGATCGCGCGCTCGCCCGAGAGACCGATTGCTGTGAAGCGGACTCGGGCTGCTGGATCCCGACCCTACGCCCGACCCCCGGGGCGTCCAACGCGGGAAGCTTGCTTCCGACCGTGCTCGTGGACCGCGGCGCAACCTGGAGGTACACCGAGGCCCCGCCGGCGGGGAACTGGGCGAGCCCCGGGTTCGACGACAGCGGTTGGACCACCGGCCCCGCCCCACTCGGGTTCGGCGAGGTCGTCGCGACGGAGCTCGACGGGGGCGATCCACTCGCGCGACCGCTCGGGGCCTGGTTTCGCACGACCTTTTCGGTTGCGGACCCCGGCGGCCTGACCGCGGTTCGCAGTCGGCTCCGCTACGACGACGGGGTCGTGGTCTACCTGAACGGCACCCGGATCTTTGCGGTAAACGCGCCGGAAACGCCGGGCGCCTACGCGACCGGCCTCCGGGAGGAGCCCCTCGAATCGCGCTGGCACGAGGCGGAGGTGTGGCGGTCCGCGCTGATCCCCGGCGACAACCTGCTCGCGGTCGCGATCGCCCAGGGCGCGGCGGACAGCGCAGACCTCCGGTTCGAGCTGGAGCTGCGCGCGGCGCCGTGAACGCCCAGGACACCCTCGTCGGGTTCGTCTCCGGGGGAGAGGATCCGTCCCTCTCCCCGCTCGTGTCCCGGATCGGAGACCGCTACGAGATTCTGGGCCTCCTCGGCCAGGGCGGCATGGGGACGGTGTACCGGGTGCGCGATCTCCACCTCGACGAAGAGGTGGCGCTGAAACAGCTCCGGCCCGGGCTCCTCACTGTGGCGGGGATGTTGGGGCGGTTCCGCCAGGAGGTGAAACTCGCCCGGAGGATCACCCATCCGAACGTGATCCGGATCTTCGACCTGGGGGAGGCCGACGGGCAGCACTTCCTGACGATGGAGCTGGTCGTGGGTCAGTCGCTCGCCCGGCGACTCCGGGAGGGCCGACTCCCGACGGGAGACGCGATTCGGATCGTCCAGGCGATCTCCGCCGGGGTGGGGGCGGCTCACGGTCAGGGGGTGGTGCACTGCGATCTGAAGCCGGACAACGTCTTGCTGGCCGGCGATCGGGTGGCGGTGGCGGACTTCGGGCTCGCCCGCGCGGTGGGGACAGGGGGTCAGATCGCGGGGACGCCGACCTACATGGCCCCGGAGCAGGTGCGCGGCGGGAATCTCGGCCCGCTCACCGATCAGTACGCCTTGGGGGCGATCCTGTACGAGGCGCTCGTTGGTCGGCCGATGTGGGGCGGGGACGACCCCCGCGAGGTGGCGCTGGCCCGTTTGCGCGCTCCCCCACCCGATCCGCGGACGTTTCTCCCCACGATCGATGCGGGGTTGGCCGCCGTCCTGGTCCGGAGCGCGGCGACCGACCCCGCCGACCGGTTTCCTGACCTCGAGGCCTTCGACCGGGCACTGGTCGCCTTCGGACGCCCTCATGAGGCGCTCTCTCCGGTCTCTGTGGCGAGCGTCCCGCTCCGCGATGCGGTGTCGGTCGTCGTCCTCGTTCCCCGGGCGCCCGCCGATGACCTGGAACTCGCGACCACCCTCGCCGAGGACCTGGTCGACCTCCTCGGCGCAACCCGGGGGTTGCGCGTGCGGCCGATCTCCGGCCTTCCGATGCAACTTCCGGCCGATCCCCAAGCGGTGGGGCAACAGCTCGGAGCGACGGTGGTGGTGGAGGGGTCGCTGCGCCGCAAGGAAGGCGGTGTTCGGTGGTCGCTGCGCGCGGTCGGCGCGGCCGACGGCTACCAGGTCTGGTCTGGCCGCTATGAGGCCTCCACCGGCGCGATCCTCGCGATGGTCGACCAGGCGGCGCGCGCGCTGGCGGGGGCGCTCGCCGCTCCGCTGGCGGGAAAGGCGCCGGTCGTCGCTCAGGATTCGGCGGTGGTGGAGGCCTACTTTCAGATGCGTGCCCTCGCGCGCACGATCTGGGGCCATGACGCCGGCGAGGCCTGGCGCATCGCCGAAGCGGCCATTGCCGTCGCCCCCGACGACCCGTTGCTCCTTGCCTGCAAGGCGTTGGTCTGCGCCAACCTTGCGTTTCGAGCGCCGACTGACCCGGAGCAGTGGATCGCCGAGGGCCGCGCCGCCGCGAATCGCGCGATCCAGCGCGCGCCGCTCCTCGCCGACGCGTGGCTCGGCCTTGCCCGGATCGAGTGGGTGGTGGCCGACTTGCCGGCTGCCGCCCGCGCGCTGCATCAGGCGCTCGCGCTCAACGCCGGGCTCACGCGCGCCCAGGAAATGCTCGGGGCGATCTTGCTCGAGATCGGCGACCTCGAAGAGGGGATCCTCCGGCTGGAAGCGGTGATGGCCGCCGACCCGTTGTCGGTCCTCGCGCGCACCGACCTCGTCCGCGCCTTCGTGTACCAGGGTCGTTGGGACAAGGCCGACCTGCTGCTCGCGGCGCCGCTTGCGAGCCCCAGTGACGAGAGCAATCGACTGTTTCAGGTCGCCCGTTTCGCCCTGTGGCGCGCTCCGTCCGATCCAGTCGGCCCGCCGTTGCCCGCCGCCGACGCTCCGGTGCAGGCGGCGGGGCAGGCGGAGTTGTTTGCCTTCGTGCGGGCCTGGCGCAGCGAGACGAAGCACGACTTTTCTGCGCTTGGGGCCTCGATGAAGTGGGCCACGACGTTGCGCAACAAGCGTTTCCGGTCCGCGGTCCTGCAAGTGATGGCCGAGTGCGCGATGGCGGTCGACCAACCCGCCGAGGCGCTCCAGGCGGTCCGAGACGGCGTGGACGGCGGTCTGCTCGACATCCAGTGGATGGACCACGCGCCGATGCTCGCGCCGATGCGATCGCGGGAGGAGTGGCCGGCCCTGCGAGCCCCGGTCGCTGCGCGCGCGGCAGCGGTGCGGCTCGCGATCGCAGGCGGTTGAAGCGTGACGGACGTCGTGGCCGGTGGTAGCTTGGCGCTGCACTCGGGGACGCAATGGACCGGCTGATTCCAGGAACTCACTTCGGCAGCTACACGGTCGAGGGCCTCATCGCCGCCGGAGGCATGGGGCAGGTCTACGCCGCTCGCCACGACGTGTACGGCACCGCGGTGGCGCTCAAGGTGCTGCACGAGCGCTTGCACGCCGACGGGGACTGGCGCGCCCGGTTCAACCAGGAGGGGTTGATCGGCACCCAGCTCAAGCACCCGAACGTGTTGTCGGCGCGGGAGCTGGTCGAGGATGGCGGGCGCATCGCGCTGGTGCTCGATCTCGTGAGCGGCGGCCAGACGCTCGAGAAGGTGCTCACCCGCGAATTCCCCGGCGGACTTCCGCTGCAGGTGGCCCTCAAGGTGTTGTTGTCGATCGTCCAGGGCATCGAGTACATGCACGGCAAGGGGATCCTGCACGGTGACCTCAAGCCCGAGAACGTCCTTCTCCAGGGAGATTCCCGGCAGGTAGAGAGCTGGGTTCCGAAGGTGACCGACTTCGGCACCGTGGCCCTGGTCGCCAACCCGGTGATGATTGACGGGAAAGCCGCGGTGGTGGCGACCCCCCGCTACGCCTCCCCCGAGCACATGCGCGGCGTGGACCGGATCGAGCCGCGAAGCGACATCTATTGCCTGGGCTTGCTGTTGCACTTCCTCCTCACCGGGCAGCACGCTTCGTCCGCCCGTTCGGTGATCGAGGCGGCGGCCGTCGTCGGCCAGCCCCTGAATGTGGCGCTCATGGTCGACCAGCCGGAGCCGGTGCTCGTGATCTTCCGCAGTTGTACGGCCGTGGATCCCGACGCGCGGCCACCGTCCTGTCGGGAGCTGGCGAAAGCGATCCGCGCCGAGCTCGACCGCATGGGCGTCCCGGTGGATGTGGAGGACCTCCAGGCCGACCTCGCGACCGAGGTCGACGACAAGGGTCCGAGAGCCACCGCCGATTCGGCGCCGGAAGTCGAGCCCGGAGACGACCTCGAGGCGGATACCGATCCGGGCGTGGTCCGCGGGATGCCGAAGAGCGCCACCCCGATGCCAGCCGCGCCGCGCCCGGGGAGCGACACCGACATCCGCTACCCGGGCTACGCGGCTGACGAGGAGAAGGCGAAATCGGCGCGGTCGGTCGCAGCGCCCAATTTCGCCGCCGCGCAGGAGCCCGGGACGAACCCCTGGCTGATCGGGGCTGCCCTGGTCGGGCTGGCGGTGGTGGCGGGGATCGGCCTGTTCTGGCTGTAGGCGGCGCGGTCAGCGCACCAGCGGCTTGTAGCGGATCCGGTGGGGCTGGTCGGCGTCCGCGCCGAGCCGGCGCTTCCGGTCCTTCTCGTAGTCCTCGTAGGATCCCTCGAACCACACGACCTGGGAGTCTCCCTCGAAGGCGAGGATGTGGGTGGCGATCCGATCGAGGAACCACCGGTCGTGGCTGATGACGACCGCGCAGCCGGCGAAGCCGAGCAGGGCCTCCTCGAGTGCCCGCAGGGTGTCGACATCGAGGTCGTTGGTGGGCTCGTCGAGCAGCAGCAGGTTCCCCCCGGACTGGAGCAGCCGGGCGAGGTGGACGCGGTTGCGCTCGCCGCCCGACAGGGTGCCGACCGCTTGCTGTTGTTTGGTGCTCTTGAACCCGAAGGCCGACACGTAAGCACGGCTATTGACCTGGCGTTTTCCGATCTGGAGCTGCTCGTTTCCGTTGGTGATGTTCTCCCACACGCTCTTGTCGGGCTTCAGGTCCTCCCGCTTCTGGTCGACGTAGGCCAACTTCACCGTCTCCCCGACGAGCAGCTTGCCGGCGGTGGGCTGCTCCTCCCCGACGATCAGGCGGAACAACGTCGTCTTTCCCGCGCCATTCGCCCCGATTACGCCGACGATGCCGCCACGCGGCAGGTCGAAGTCGAGCTTGTCGAACAGCAGATGGTCGCCATACGCCATCGTGAGCGACTGGGCGCGGACGACGACCTCGCCGAGCCGCGGCCCGGGCGGGATCTGGATGTCGGCCCTCGCCGTTCCACCGCTTCCGTCCTCATCGATCTGCTGGAGCAGGTTCTCGTAGTGTTGCAGTCGGGCCTTGGTGCGCGCCCGGCGCTGGCCCTGTCCGAGCTTGACCCACTCGAGCTCCTTGGCGAGGGTGCGGGTGCGCGCGGCGCTCTTTTCCTCCTGCTCGAGGCGCTTCTTCTTCTGGTCGAGCCAACTCGAGTAGTTGCCCTCCCAGGGGTAGCCGTGTCCCTGGTCCATCTCCAGGATCCACTTCGCCACGTTGTCGAGGAAGTAGCGGTCGTGCGTGATGGCGACGACCGTGCCCGGGTAGTCTTGGAGGAATCGCTCGAGCCAGGCGACGGATTCGGCGTCGAGATGGTTCGTGGGCTCGTCGAGCAGCAGCAGGTCGGGCTGGGACAACAGCAGGCGACACAGCGCGACCCGTCGGGCCTCGCCGCCGGACAGGGTGGCGACGTTGGCATCGCCGGGGGGAACGCGCAGGGCGTCCATCGCGATCTCGACGGTGCGGTCGAGGTCCCAGGCGTTGCTGGCATCGATCTTGTCCTGGAGCGCTGCCTGCTCTTCGATGACGGCGTTCATCTCGTCGTCGGAGAGGTCTTCGCCGAACCTCGCGGACACGGCCTCGAAGCGCGTGAGGAGCGCCCGAATCGGGGCGACGCCGAGCTCGATGTTTCCCCGCACGTCGAGGGTGGGGTCGAGGACGGGTTCCTGGGCGAGATAGCCGACCTTCGCGTCGGGATCGATCCAGGTGTGGCCCAGGAAATCCTTGTCTACGCCCGCCATGATCTTGAGGAGGCTGGTCTTGCCGCTGCCGTTCGCGCCGATGACGCCGATCTTGGCGCCCGGGTAGAACGACAGGTAGATTCCCTTCAAGATTTCCTTGTTGGGAGGCAGGATTTTCTTGAGATCCTGCATTTGGTAGATGAACTGCCGGGCCATCGGTCCTCCGCGGGAGTCGTGTCTAACCCGCGGAACTCGCTCAGGGCGCAGCAACGCGGCCCGGTCCGCGACTACATCGAGATCGAGCCCTTGCGGAACCCGGTGTCGCCGATGTGGGCGTTCACCAGCACGGGCCATCCGGCGCGGGACAGGCTCTTCGCCTCGACGAGCGCGTCGTCCACCTCGTCGGGCGACTTCAGCAGGATCCCCTTTGCTCCATACCCTTCGGCCACCTTGTGGTAGTCGGTCCGCCGCAGCACCGTGCCGACGTCGTCTTTCAGGATCTCCACCTGATCGCGCGCGATCTGGGCCCACGAAGCGTTGTTTCCCACGACCCCGATGACCGGCAGCGCGTGGCGGGCGTAGCTGTCGAACTCGGCGAGCGACCACGCCGCGGCGCCGTCGCCGAGGAGCAGCCAGGTCTCTGCCGCGGGTCGGGCGAGGGCCGCGCTGAGCGCGAACCCGCCGCCCACGCCGAGCGTGCCGAACACGCCGGGGTCGAGCCAGGAGAGCGGCGTGCGGGGCCGAACGACGTAGGCCGCGGTGGCGACGAAGTCGCCGCCGTCCACGACAAACAGGCTGTCGTCCGCCACCGAGGCGTCGATTCGCTGAGACAGGTGGATGGGGTTCACCAGACCGCCGACGGGAAGCTTTCCCTCGGCGTCGATCGCCTGGTCGCGCTCGATCTCCGCTTCGCGCAGGGTGTCGAACCAGGTGCCCCACCGGCCGTTGCCGCCGACCTCACCGGCCAGCGCGCGGAGAAACCGGCCCGGATCACCGGTGATTCCGATCGTCGGCTTTCGGTTCTTGGAGACCTGGGCCGCGTCTCGGTTCACGGTGACCACCTCGGCGGCCCGCCCGATCGAGCGCCCGTAGCCCATCCGGAAGTCGAGGGGGAACCCGGCGACGATCACCAGGTCGGCGGCCTTGAGCGCGCGGGTGCGTTGGTGGCGGAACTGGAGCGGGTCGTCGGCCCCGAGCAGCCCGCGGGCCATTCCGCCCAGGAAAACCGGCATCGCCAGCGTGCGCACAGCCGCCGCCAGTTCATCGATGCGGGCGGGCTCCAGCACGGTCTGGCTTCCGATGACGAGGACCGGGCGTTGCGCCGCGCGGATCCGGTCGGCCACGCGGGTGAGCTCGCGGGCTGACCCTTCCGGGACCTCGGCCTCGCGCGCAACGCCGGCCTCGACCGATCGGGCCCCCGCGAACTGGCGGAACAGATGCTGCCGGAGGTAGAGCTGGATGGCGCGCGAGCCCAGATCGGTGCCGTTTCCGCCGCTTTCCTTTGCGTACCACTCGCGGACGGTGGCCTCGTCGTAGAGCAGGTCGACCGGCGCCTCCACGAAGCAGGGTCCGGGTACGCCGGAGCGGGCGGAGTGAAATGCGCTTTCGAGGTTCCGAATCAGCCCACGTACCGACTTTGCGGTGTGGGCGGCTTTGACCGTCGGCGCCACCAGCGTCATCTGGTCGATGTCCTGGAGCGATCCGCGCCCCTTCAGCACCGTGGCGGTGGCGCCCCCCAGGACGATCACCGGCGACTCGGCCATCCGGGCATTTTGAACGGCGGTGAGGGTGTTCGTGACCCCCGGACCGGCGGTGACTGCCGCGACGCCGGGCACGCCGGTCAGGCGGGCCATCGCGTCGGCCGCGAACACCGCGGTGACCTCGTCGCGGACATCGACCACCCGGATCCCGCGGCGCTTCGCGGCGACGAGGATCGGCGAGATGTGCCCGCCGCACAGCGTGAAGAGGTGCCGCACCCCTTGCTTCCACAGCACCTCCGCGATCAGTTCGCCGCCGTTCATTCCGCCTCCGCGGGACGAGGGTACCCGAGATCCGGGCGAGGTGCGCCCGCGAGACGGCGAACGACCCGGCGCGCTATTCTGCGCCGGGAGGTGACGGTGCACGTCGCGATCTGGGTGCTGCTCGCGGGCTGCAAAAAGGACGATCCGCAGGTCGCCGACCCGCCGCCGGCCCCGTCCGCGCTGCTCGACGTCCCTGAGAGCGAGCGTTGGCAGATTCCGGCGCTCACCGGGGCCGCCTACGTCATCCGAACCGAGGGCAACGTGCCGCGGATCTATGCGGAGAACCGAGCGGATGTCGGACGGGTTCAGGGCTTCGTCATCGCCCGGGATCGGTTCTTCGAGATCGACCTGGCCCGACGGATCTCCCGCGGCACTTTGTCGGCGCTGCTCGGCGACGCGGCGTTGGCCGCCGATCAGGAGTCGCGGGGCATCGGCATGACGCGGGTGGTCGACGTCGTCTCGGCGCGACTCGAGGAAGATCCCGAGCTGGCCGCGGTGCTCGACGGCTTCGCCGAGGGCGTGAACGCCTGGATCGTCGAAGCCCGGGCCAAACGCCTCCCGCTCCCGAGCGAGTACGAGACGATCGCCCCGTTGCTCGGTTTCGTCGAACCGACGGACGTGCTCGAGGAGTTCGAGCGGGAGGACCTGGCCGCGATCGCGGCCACCGTCGTGTACCAGCTCGGATTCGAGACCGGTGACGTGGGACGGCAGGCGGCCGTAGACGCGATTCCGGGGGTCTACGCCGACGGCGAGGCGCTGGTCGACCTGCGCCGCGACGGCCTGTGGGACGACGTGTGGAGTCGCGTGGATCCCGTGTTCCCGGTCGCCAGCGCGCCCGGCTTTGCGCCCACCCGGTCGTCTCCGCCGCACGCCCATCGCCGCGCGCCCGCTTCGGGGCTTCCGGTCGGCATGCTCGAGGGCTTGACGCGGCGACTCGATCGCATCGAGCGCCGGTTCGGCCACGACCACGTCGAGGGATTCGGGAGCAACGCGTGGGCGGTCACCGGCGCGGCGAGCGGGGAGGGCCGCGCGCTGCTGGCTGGCGATGGACACCTGCCATTGTCCGTGCCAAGCCTGTTTTATCCGATCGGCCTCGACA
>CANLGQ010000022.1 GCA_947490265.1 Pseudomonadota bacterium
CTCCGCCATTCCGAGAAACGGCGACCGCGGCGTGGTCGGTGACTACCACCCCGCCGGTGGCGCCGACCGCGAAACTGGCGATGTCGCCGAACCCAAGCGGGCCGCACTGCCGGAAGGCGTCGCCTGCGTCATCGCTGCACCACATGTCGGGGCCGACGGCGGCCAGAAGCCGCGGCCCGCTCGGCCCAAAGGCCACCCCTGTGGTCACAATGTCGAGCCCGGGGAGGACCGGCGCGAACGACGCTCCTCCGTCCTGCGAGACCCAGGCCCCGGCGCGCGAGCCCACGAACATCAGCCCATCGGTGGCGAAGTTGGGCGACAGGTCCACCGACACCAAGTCCGCCGCGTTGGCGAGGCCGAGGTCGGCGGCCGCCCACGTGTACCCGTGGTCCACGCTCACGGCCAACTCGGTCTGTCGCCAGTTCTCGGCGGGATAGCGGGTGATCCACAGCGTGCCGTCGGTGGCGTAGGTGGGCGACAGGGCCACCCCCGACACGGGGTCGTGCGGGTTGTGCGCCAGGGCGACGCCGAGCAGGATGAGGAGCGTCATCAGAACTCCTCCCAGCGGTGCGCGCGAAACACAGTCTTGTCTTGCTCGATGGATGGCGGGTAGACATTGATCTCGAAGACCACCCTTGGCGGCGCTTCGTGCGTGACCTCGAGAATGACCACGGTCGGGTCTTCGGGTAACTTGCGCTTGATCGCGCCAAAATTTACGAGAACCGTTTCGGCGGCTGGCAGGTACTGCACGTTGCCCATCTCGCCGGCGAAAAAGCCTCGCGGGTCGGCATACGACCAGCGCTCCTCCACCGTGCGGGTCGACTCGTCGAGCGCGTACTCCACCGCCCGGCTCACGACGGTGGGGACTCTCGGCGAGGGGGGGGAGGCGCCGTTGTTTCCGTTGTCGAATGCGAACAGCGTTCCGTTCGGACCTAGGTTGATCCCGTGCTGATGGTACATCCAGGTCCCGCCGTCGAGGGCGAAGAGCGCGCTGGCCCACGGCGCGCGCCAGTTTGCGCCGCTCCCGACGATCGCCTCAAGGGCACCACTCGTGCGCCCGAATCCGACGACGGCGTCCTGGTGGCGCAGCGAGACCCAAATCCGGTCTTTACCGGGGTCGTAGGCGAGGGCATTCCCGTGCGACCAGTCCTCAGTGGGTTCGCCGAATAGCGCTTCCCAATATACACTCGCAAGCGCGTCGTAGCCGATACGGGTTTCGTCGAGGAGGTCGAGCAGCGGCCATTCGTGCAAGATGGCGCCGGTGTCCGGATCGATCTCCGCGATCACGTCGCCGGCCACGAATGCCGGACCCTGGACGGACGGCTCGGCCTCGGACAGCGGGAAGAGCGGCAGGTTGCGGCCCTCGATGGTCAAAGCCAGCAAGTGCCCGTCGGGCAGGGTGAGCACATCGTGGTGCATCGCCGGGAGATCCACCGCGAGGCCGCCCTCGGTCGGCGTTCGGGTGGTCCACTCGCCGATCCGGTTCCCCTGGAGGTCGACCTCGTACAGCGCATCGCGTCCCCACAGATAGCGAACGCCGTCGGCGGTGCGCTCGATGGAATAGACCGTGTCTTTTGCGGCATACCACCACACGGGCAGGCCGTTCTCGTCGTACGCGGTGAGATACTGCGGGGCCTCCGGTCCGGTGTGGGATGGTGAGAATACCGTGTATCCAGGGGCCATTCGGACCGGATCGGCCGACACGAAGCGGATATCGGGGAAGTCGGCGGGGAGCGGGGGCGCTGTGACCTCGAGCGTAGCGGACGTGGCGAGGCCCCGGTTGTCGGTCGCGGTGACCACTACGGTGTGAGTCTCGCCGGGATGCCAGCGTTGGAGCCAGACATCGAGCGTGCCGTCGACAGCCCACGGTCCGCGCGCCCAGGCGTCGAACGCGTCGGACACGGCGACCGAGATCGTGGTCGGACGATCGATTTTCGCCTCAAGTCGCCAGGATAGCGGCGCCTCGGCGACCGGATTCTCAGTCAGCGTGGGCCCCGACAGGAACACCGGTGCGCCCGACGGGGTGGCCGTGACGTCAGGTATCCGGCGATCCCCCTCCGGGTGTGCACTGCACGCCAGCGCGGCGCACGCGATCCCCACTCTCCGCACAGACGTCCCCCAGGTTCGCAAGAATAGACCGTCAACGGGGCTGCCGCAACGGCTCTCGTGCAGGCGTCGCAGGTTAGTTGGGAGCATGTTCATGCGGATCCTGGCGGGCCTGGGGGCGACACTCGCGTTCGGTGTTGCGTGTTCCGGCCTGCCGGCGAGACCAGCATCCGACAACGTACTGATCGTCGTGTTCGACGACCTGGGGATCGACAAGGTCGCTGCGTACGGTGTGCACGCCGACCCTCCGCATCTGCCGGTGCTCGACGCGCTGGCCGACCAGGGCGTGCGCTTTCCGGTCGCCTACGGCTTCCCGCTGTGCTCCCCGACTCGAGCTGCGCTGATGACGGGGCGGTACGCACGACACACCGGGATCAACCATCCGCTCGCGCCCGAGGAACGCGTCGAGCTTCCCCTCGCCGAGGAGACGCTGCCGGAGCTGTTGAGCACGCGCGGCTATCACACCGGCGGGGTCGGAAAATGGCACCTCGGAACGAACTCCTCGCCGAGCCGCTTCAGCCATCCCTGGCGACAGGGCTTCTCGTTCTACACCGGTACCATCGGAAACCTGGCGGGAGCGGCAGGCGACTACCATACGTGGCGGGAGGTCGGAGCCGATCGGAAGCTGCACACCGTCTCGGGGGACAACTCCACGCACCTCGCCGACGTGGCGATCGAGTTTCTGGCCCGAACCCCGGAGCCGTGGTTCCTTTACCTCTCCTTCCACGCACCGCACGAGCCGTTCCAACCGGTGCCCGCTACTTCGGGACACCCGTCGCTGCCGGCGTCGGCCCCGACCGCCGATCTGTATGACGCGATGGCGGAGAACGCGGACCGCCAACTCGGCCGGGTGCTCGACGCGCTGAATCCGGCGGTGCGGGCGCGCACGACGATCGTCGCGCTGGGCGATAATGGCACGCCGGGGGAGGTCATGCGGCGGCCCCTCCATCCAGAGCGGAGCAAGATGACCGTCTACGAGGGGGGCGTGCGCATCCCGTTGATTGTGGCGGGTCCGGCGGTTGTGGCACCGGGCCGGGCGAGCCGGGCCTTGGTGCACGTGGTCGATGTGCTTCCGACGCTGGCCGAGCGCGTTGGCGCCACCCCGCGGCCGGGAATCGACGGTCGGTCGTTCCTGAAGGCGCTGGCAGATCCATCCGATCCCGGGGCTCGGACCACCTTGTTCTCGCAGAGAATCTACCCGAACGGTCCTGGGCCGTGGACGCTGCAGGTCTCCACGATCCGTGACGCCGGGTACAAGCTTGTTCGCTGGCGGGGGGGCGACGAGTCGCTGTTCGAAGTTGGAACGGGTATCTCCGAGGGACCCGACCTGCTGCCGACACCACTCGCCCCCGCGGAGGAGGCGGCGCGGATTCGGCTTTCTGCGGCACTCGAGGAGGAGCTGGCGCGATGAGCCCACCCACCCGCCGAGAGGCCCTGCTCGCTGCGGCCGCCTCGGTCGCCGCATGCGCGGGCCCCGTCGCCCCGTCCGCAACGGTGCCGACGGGTTCTGCAGTGCCGGTGTCGGGGGAGAGTCAGGCCTTTCGGCCGTCGGCAGCCGGCGGGCAGGGACGGCTACAGTTCGCGGACGCGCCGGAGTGGTTCCGGCGGATCCCTGCGCTCTGGGTCCCGACCGCGGAGAGCGCTGGTGCGGGCCCGATCATGTTCTCCGACGAGAACAAGCACGCGCTGTCGCGGCGGATCGATTCGTTCGCCCGCCTTCCGGAGCTCCTCGATAGCGCCCAGTCGCTCGGGACCGACGCGATCCACCTCGTGGACTGGTACGAGGGCGCGCCGGGCCAGGATCCGGCGGTATACTGGCTGAATAAAGGCGATTACCTGCCGCGCCGCGACCTGGGCGGAGAGGCGGCGTTCCGCAAGGGGCTCGCCGCCGTGCGGGCCCGCGGCGGCCGCGTGGTGCTCTACGTCGAAGGCTTTATCCTCGCCGCCACTTCGGAGGTAGGCAAGGCGCACGGAGAGGCCTGGTCGATCCGCGGGAAGGGGGGGCGGCCGATCGACGAACCCTATCGTGGAAACTGGAAGGTCTGCCCGATGGTGGAGGGCTTCGTAGCCCACCTCGAGTCGGTGGCCCGCCGGGTCGCCGGCTATGGGGCGAGTGGGATCTTCCTCGACAGCTACGGTTTCCAACAGGACTGGGTGTGCACGGCGAAAGGCCACGGTCACCCGCCGGGCGACAACGACGCATTCAATCGCGGCGCGATCGCCGTGACCCGCCGGGTGCGCGATGCGCTGCGGTCGGTCGAACCCGAGGCGGTCGTGATCTGTGAAGGCCCGCGGTTCGAGCGGCTGCTCCCCGAAGTCGACGGCACCTTCGACTGGGGCATCCACCGCATCACCGAGCGACCAATTTGGAATTGCCAAGGCGAGACCGATACGTTCTCGATCGGCTACTCGCTGGACGACGTGCACCAGCTCGTCGCCGTCGGGGCGAAGCTGGCGCTCACCCAGGCGTTCCTCGAGCGTCCGCACGGGGCTTCGGCGGCGGCTGCGCTGGCCGAGCGGCGGGCTCGGCGGAGAATGCCCCCAGATCCCGAGCTGCGGCACTACTGGGCGGCCCAGCTCTTCATCCTGGTGCACCAGTGGCGAAACGCGGCGATCGTCGCTGGAATTCCGGTCCCCGGTATCGACGACGTGACCCCGCGTCGCGGGCAGCGCGCCAAGCTGTTCGAGGATCCTGGGCGGGTGGAGGGGCTGATGGACCAGCTCGCTACCCGAGCGGCAGAGCTCGACCGGGCGATCGGGCGGCGGGCGCATACGCTCGGCGCGGCCACCGAACATGTAGCCAGCCTGTGCCGTGCGCGGGCTGCGTTGTCGCCGCAGATTGACGACGGAGCGACGATGGCGTCGGTCGAGACCGGGCAACCCTCGGTGCCCGCGTGGTCGTTCACCTCGCCGCGAGGGAAGGCGTTCACCGCGGTGAACGTCTCGAACGACGCCGTCCGGGTGACGCTCCCCGCCGGGGGGATCTGGACCGACGTGCTGGGAGGCCAGACCGTGTCGGGACGCGGTGTCGCGGTTCCCGGACACGGGGTGCGCCTCCTCCACCAGGGCTGAGCCTCGTGCCCCTCGCCGTGCCGAAGGGTATGTTGGGGGGTGTTCGTGGGGCCCGTATGTCCGTCCTCGCCTTCCTGCTTGCCGCCTGCAACACCGATCCGGCCAAGCCCCACGGGGACACCGACACCGTGCCGCCCACCGACTCGGTCCGCGACACCGACAGGCCGGATCGCGCATCGAACCTCCTGCTCCTCATCGCCGACGACGTCGGCGTGGACAAGGTTTCGGCCTATGGCAGGCCGAATGCGCCCGAGACGCCGAACATCGACTCGCTGGCGGCGCAGGGGGTGCGGTTCGAGACCGCGTGGGCCGGCACGCTGTGTTCGCCCGGGCGCGCGTTGCTGGAAACCGGCCGATACGGGCGCCGCACGGGCTACGGCGACAACCTCGGGGTGCAATTCAACTCGGCCGAGCTCCACCTCGGGGAGACCACGCTCCCCGAGATCTTCAAGGCGGGGGGAGCGACGCCGCGCGCCACATCGCTCGTGGGGAAGTGGCATCTGGCCGGCTATTCGTCCGCAAGCGCCGGCACGCACCCGAATCTGCAGGGCTACGACTGGTGGGGCGGTACGCTCGGGAACCTCGACGACACCCCCGTGGACCTCGGCAGGCCGGGCTACTTCAATTGGGAGAAGCTGACAAACGGCGAGAGCACGGTCGTCGCGACGTATGCGACGGTCGAGAGCACGAACGACGCGTTGGCCCGCGTCGCGGCGATGCCCGAGCCCTGGATGCTGACGGTGGCGTTTAACGCCGGCCACGAGCCCTGGCACGTCCCGCCGGCGGAGTTGCTGCCGATCCCGCCGCCGATCCCAGCGGACGCGATCTCCAAGTTGTACAACGCCTCGGTTCTGGCCCTCGACACCGAGATCGGCCGCCTTCTGTCCACCCTGCCGGCCGACGTGCGGGCCCGAACCAACATCGTCTTCGTTTCGGACAACGGCACGCCAGACAAGGCGATCGTGGCCCCTCTCGACCCGCTGCGCGCCAAGGCCACACTCTACGACGGTGGCGTTCAGGTTCCGCTCATCTTCTCCGGTCCCATCGTCGCGGATCCCGGCCGGGTGGTAGGCGCGCTGGTCGGTGCGGTGGACCTTTTCCCGACGGTTGCCGAACTCGCAGGTGCGGATCTCAGCAGCCTCCACGCGGTGACCGACCCCACGGCCCCCCTGGCACTTGACGGACTCAGCCTGGTGCCCTACCTCGACCTGGGTCGGACGCCGGACGCCCACCCAGTGATCTACGCCGAACAGTTCGTCTCCGGTCCGGCGCCCTACGACGGGGTCGACAAAGTGACCGTGCGCAATGTTGGTTACAAGCTGCTTCGCGACCGGCACTCGGGGAGCGAGTACCTGTTCGCCTATGTGGCCGGCGCCTGGGACGAGGGCCCGGCGCTCGACCCGAAAACGATGGGGTCCGATGCAATTGCGGCTTACGAAGTATTGAAGGTGCAACTCGACACAATCGTCGCTGGGCTGGCATTCGACGGCGAGTGGGTCGAGGGTGACGTGCCGCCGGATACCGGAGCATCGAATTGAGCCGGAAAACTGCCCTGCTGTGCCTGTTCGGATGTGGCGGTCCCGACGACACCGACGACCGGCGCGCGCCGCAATCGACGGCGGAAACTGGCCTTCCTACCACGGATTCCCCGCCGGATACGTCGTCGCCACCCCGCGATCCGGTGAACGTGGTGGTCGTGCTGCTCGACGACTTTGGGCAGGAGCAGGTCGATGGGATCGGCCTCGAAGCAACCACACCGATGTTCGACTCGCTGGCCGCTGCGGGCGTCACGTTCACCCACGCGTGGGGAGCGCCCGCCTGCTCGCAGGCCCGAGCGGCGTTGCTCTCCGGGCAGTACACGATCCGCTACGACCTGGGCGAGCCGCTGGGAATCGGCTCGGACTGGACTTGGCCTGACGAGGTCGAGCTACTCCCCGAGCAGCTCGCGCTCGCGGGGTTGAGCAGCTATGCCGTGGGCAAATGGCACCTCGGCCACGACTCGTCGAGCGGTGAGCCGGCCCCGGTCGTGCCGGGATTCACCGACTATGCCTTGAACCTCGGCACGCTCGGCGCGGAATTCTCGGTGACGGCATCGGCGATGTCGTACCTCAAGTGGGAGGAATTCGGACCTGGCAGCTCCACCGTGGTCCAGGGCACCTACAACACCAGCGCGATCGTCGACCACGCGCTTGCCCGCATCCCCACGCTGCCCGAACCGTGGTTCGCGTACCTGGCGTTCAACGCCCCACACCGCCCCCTGCATCGCCCGCCGAAGGAGCTGTGGCGCACGCCCGAGACCGCCGACGTCGATGACCAGGTGGAGGAGTTCCACTGGATGACCGAGGCAGTGGACAGCGAGGTCGAGCGCTTCGCGGCCATGCTCGACCCGGCCGTGCTTGCGCGCACCGTGTTCATCGTCACCGCCGACAACGGGACGTCGGACAAGGACATCGACCCGGCGCTCTCTGATCGAGCCAAGGGGACCGTCTACGAGACCGGGGTCAACGTGCCGATGATCATCTCGGGGCCAGGGATCGTCCGGCCCGGCCGCTCCTCCAACGCGCACGTGAATTTAGTAGATTTACGGCCGACGATCGCCGATCTGATGGGTGCCGGCCCAACCGTCGGCTCTGACGGGGCCAGCCTCGTCCCGCTGCTCGCTGACGCCGCAACGGCAGTTCGCACCTACGATTTCGTCACGAAGTTCGATGAGCAACCTTGCCTCTGGATGCGTGCGATCCGCGACGAGCGCTACAAAGCGATCGAGATCGGCTCGGAGATGTATGGGGTGTTCCACGAGCTGTACGACTTGGAGACCGATCCTGGCGAACTCGACGATCTGTTGTCTCATCCCGCGCTCACCGCCGACGAAGCGCGCCACGCCGACGCGCTGGGCATCGAGCAGCAGGTGATTCTCGCCACGAGTTCAACGCCCCCGTGCGGTGGATGAGGCGCAGCACGCGTCTCTAGAAAGGCGCGCAGCCGGCCGCGTCGAAGTTGTTCCCGTACGGAAAGTCGATCACCACGTCGGCCTGCACACTATTGAGCTCGAGGCGCCAAACCTCATCTTCGGAGCCGCGGCACCGGCCATCGGCGTTCAGGTCGGCGTAGAAGTCGACCACGTAGTTCAGGCCGGGCTGGAGGATCTCGCCGAGATCGATGGTCACGTCGCCCTGCGCGTCGACTGCGCCGTCCCCGGCACCGGCAATGATCGGGTTCCCATCGGGGAGAACGGCGACTTGGACCAAGACGCCGTCGTGGTCTGCCGGGAAGTCGGTGGACTGCCACGTGAAGTGGAACGCGTTGGGGTTCGTGTCGGTGTCGGTGTCGGTGTCGGTGTCGGTGTCGGTGTCGGTGTCGGTGTCGGTGTCGGTGTCGGTGTCGGTGTCGGTGTCGGTGTCGGTGTCCGAGTCGGTCGCAGGTGCGTCGTCCTTGCCGGCACAGGATCCGAGGATAGTAGACATTATAACCAGGTTCAGGGGTCGCATTCGGGTGTCCTTCGAGTGAGGGAACGGACGGGTAACCTCCCGTCGCTGCGCCGTCCAGGGCGATCCGTGGGGCTGCAGGCCCCGGTGCGGCCTTGTGGTCTCCCGATCGCTCGGCTACGCTTGCCCCTCACAGATCCCTGCCTGACTCCGGAGACGTTCGCATGACGAGGAAGAAAGTATTTTTTTCGGCGGGTGTCGGGCTGTTGGTCGCGCTCGGATGCTCGCACCCGTTCGGGGGTACCGGAAAAGCCGAGAAGGCGAATGTCGCGCATGGCGAAAGGGAAGGCAAGAAGAAGCCCAAGAAGGGCGTGACCGACCCCAAGGACAAGGTTCGCATCGCCCCGCCGGTGCCGCCGAGCGGGGTTCCGCCGCGTACGTCCGACATCCCGCCGATGACGGCCGACATCCTGCAGTTTGGCACCGCGGAGATCGACCGGCTGGGCGACGTGGTAGTCGCGGGCAACGCCATCTATGTGGCGGGGACCACCGGTGGAGCCCTCGCCGGGCCACATGCAGGTCGGGCCGACTCCTGGGTGCGCAAGTACTCGAAAAACGGAAGAAACCTGTTGTGGGAAACGCAGTTTGGCTCCGACCAAGACGATGAGATCCGGGCGCTCGCCGTGGACGGCGACCTTCTGGTGGCGACCGGGCAGACGGAGGGCGCCTTGACCAAAGGGGGGCCGGCCGTCCACGAGGGCGACTGCTTTCTCGTGGGCTATGGCCCCGCCGGAGAGGAGCTGTTTCGTGAGCAATTCGGGTCCAAGAATATGGACGAGTGCATCGGTCTGGCGATCCGCGGCGACGCGATCATCGTCTCCGGTGGGTCGCTCGGCACCCTGGATCAGCCAAAGCACGGGAGGGAAGACGTCATCGTTCGCCGGTACGATCGGGGCGGGCGCCTCGTGTGGGGAAAGCAGCTCGGTACGCCGCAGTTCGAGGAAGCGCTCGGACTGGCGATCGGCGCCAGCGGGGTGTACCTGGCCGGCATGACCGACGGAAAGTGGGAGAAGAATCTGGGCGGCACCGATCTGCTGGTGGTGAAGCTCGACTTCGACGGCAACGTGGTGTGGGCGCGTCAGCTCGGGACGAGCGGCATGGACTGTGTGCGGACGATTGCCGTCGACGAAACGGCCGTCTATATCGCCGGGCACACCGCCGGGAAAATGGGTCGACAGGCGTTCGGCGACGGCGATGTGGTGACCGCCCGCTTGAACGAGGCGAACGGCGACATCGTGTGGGTCGATCAGTTCGGCACCGATCTGGCCGATTCCGCGGGGGCGATCGAACTCCGCGGCAACGAGGTGTGGGTGCTTGGATCCGTCTTGTCGCCTGGCAAGCACGAAGCCGGTATGGGCTCGATCGAGACCGTCCTCCGCCGGCTCGATCGCGACGGCCGAGAGCTCTATACCGGCCGACTCGGCAGCGTTTCCGACGACCGCGGCCTAGGACTTGCCGTAGACGGACAGCATGTGTGGATGGTCGGGGAGACGTCGGGGCACTTTGCCGGCCAGAACCACGGGATGTGGGACGCGTGGCTGGGGATCGCGCGGACGGCCGACCTGCGTTGAGCGCCGAACCGCCGAAGGCGAGGGTGGCGAACGAGCCCGAGCCACCGTTGGGGTCCGAGGAGCACGGGTCGACTGCCCGCCGATCCTCGACGTCAGCGCGCGCCCGCCTCCAGGGCCCCCGGCTCTCGCCGTGACCTCGAACCGCGGCCTCCAGGTCCACCGCATGTACCGCCACCCCTCGCGGCTTCTCTCCGGCCGATCCGCTCACCGGCAGGCAGTCCTCCGGTCGGCAGGTCAGGACCACGATCTGGAAGTGCTGCGCCTTCTCGTGGAGCAAGGCCGGCGCTAACTCACGGCGGCTCGAGCGCCATTCCCAGCGCCACCAGGAACGGCACCACCGCGATCCGTCCGACCCCGCTCTCGTGATGGGCCGGCCAGGTCGGCGGGGCTCGGTGGAGCAGCAGCCAGCCTCGCGACTCGAAGTCAGGGTTTTCTCGAGTGAACGCGCGAAGGGACTCCAGTGCCGTCCGCGACGAACCCATCTGGAGCGCGAGGGGTCCGCCGGGATGACGGACCACGATATCCACCGCCAACCGGCCTCGCCGCCAGTGACCGACCTCGGTGCCCGCTCGTCGCGCCCACGCGACGACGTGCGAAATCACAGAGTGGAACAACAGGTGCCCCATCTCCTCCGGGTCGACGAGGGGGTGCACTCCCAGGCGGAGTACGGCGTTCCGAACTGCGCCGTCCACGAACAGCACCCGGCGGCCGCGGCGAGGATTCGCTTCGAACCCGTTCCGGAGTTGATGCACCAGCCCGGCCCGTGCCAGGGCATCGAGGTACTTGTCTACGGTGGGCTGCGTGATGCCGAGCCGGGCGGCCACGGCCGACGGCGCCAGCAACTCGCCGGGAGACCGTGCAACGTCGGCCAACAACGCCTCGAGGACGGCGGGCTCGCGTATCCCGGTGTCTAAGGGAATCTGTTTGAACAACGTGCGATCGAGGACTCGGGCAGCTACCGCCTGTTGCGCGGCGGCAAGCTCTACCGCCGGGTCGCGGTTCGGTGAGAGGAGCAACGCCGGGAACGCCCCGAGGAGCAGGTAGCGGCGCAGCGGCTCGGCCAGCGCATCGCTCGCGTCACTCAGCCGCATGGCACTACGCAGGACTTCCTCCGTAGATGCGCCGCCCGGAAGGGGCACCCCGACATCCCAGGTACGGAGGGCGCGCCAGAACGTCCAGGGTGAAAGCGGCAGGCTGGACGCGACGACTCCCGCGCGGGTGGCAATGAGCCGCACCGGCCCCCGGTAGGCCAAAAGCCACTCGACGGTGTCGGCGGGGAGGTCGTCGAGGAGAATGGCAGACGGCGGGCCGTCTTCGAAAGCGGCGACGACCGTGGGGAGATCGCAGTCGCGCCACGCGGCCTGGCCCAACTCCACCCACCCGATGCGGTCCGGCGCGATCCCCGCGTGGAGGAGCTGGCGGCCGACCTGCTCCAGGGCGGTCGTTCGGCCGGACCACGGGGGACCGGACAGCAGCACCGGACCTCGGTGGGCTACCGCCGCCCGCGCCTCGGACCGTTCCACCTGCACCGCAGGAAAGCGTAGGAATCGGGCCTGCGACCACGGGACACCTGCGGTCGCGCGCTGGCGGATTCGAGCGCTGTCTGTCATCGTCCGAGCATAGTCCACTTGGGGCAGGCGGTCTGGCCCTCGGGATCCAGATGGGCCCCCCATGTCGGCCAGCGCGCGGTGGTTGCCGTCCAACAGAAGCGGAACCGCAACATCAGCAGCGGTTTTGCTGACGCTCGTTCCAGCAAAACCCCCGCCGCTCGACATCGGCCGCGCGCGCCCACCCCGCGCACCGCAACTCTGGGTTTAATAACCCTAAAACGCCTATCATCATGCGTTCCGCGCGCGGTTGCGGCACCGTCGTAGCGCAAGCGAGGTTTCCGTGGCCAAGAACGTCTCCCCCCGCTCTCGCGCCTCCCGCTCCAAGATCGCCCGCCGCGCGACCGGGGAGGCCGGCGAGTCTATGCCTGCTGTCTCGACGGCGGGCGGGCATGCCTTAACCGACTCGATCCGCCAACAGATGGAGACCGCATTTGGGCACGACTTCTCCCATGTGCGCGTCCACACCGACGCCGCGGCCGGACGCGCCGCAGACCATCTCAGCGCCCAGGCGTTCGCGATGGGCGCGGATCTGTTCTTCGCCCCCGCGAAGTTTTCCCCCGACAGCGTAGAGGGCAAGCGCCTGCTCCTTCACGAGCTCACCCATGTGGTGCAGTCGGATGAGGGCCGATTGCCGAGCGGGGGCGTTTCGGATCCCAACGATCGCCACGAGAGCGAGGCCTACGCCAACGAGAGCCGACTCGAGGCTCGGCTCACCGATCCGGCCGTTGCCGTGCAGCAGTCGGTCGAGCGCCACGCTGCGCCGGCCAGTGGCCTGTCCCGCAGCGAGAACGAGGCATCTGCCCCATCGAGCCTCGTGCGCGGAGACATCGTGCGCTTGGCAAACGGCGCCACTGGGGTGGTCGTCGGCACTCCGTTGCTGGGCGTCGGCGACCTCGAGGTGCTGGTGTTGGGCGAGTTGTTCCCGCGCCATGTCCCCGCCGAGGCGCTGCGCATCCACGAGGGCTTGGAGGCCACCGGAGGTGCCGTCGCCCAGGGATCCGTGGCATACGGACTACAAGGGGGGGACTGGGTCCAGGTCCTGGTGGTCCGGATCTCCGAAGAAGAGGTCGCCACGCCGATCGGTCCGGTGGTCCGCCGTCGGGCCGAGGCATTGCCGCTCGACGGCCCCACACGCGCCAACGTCGATGGCGCGGTGCGCGTGGTGGCGAGCGATCCGGGAGTGGGTGCCGTTCCGACGTATGCGCCGGGACAAGACGTGTACGCGAAGAGGGATGCCGAGCAGTGGAGGCGGGGGCAGGTGGCCTCCGCCGAGCGTCCGTGGGGGGAGGGCGCCGTGGTCGCCGACGGCGCCGAGGGTGGGCTCGACGGCTGGGTCTACACGATCTACCTGGAGTTTGCGGATAGCACCGAGGAGCGGATCTACGAGTCGGATCAGCTCCACTTCGCGGAGCCACTGACGGTTCCGGGGCCCACGCTCAAGGCCGAGCCGCCCGCGAGCGACCAGCCCGACTCGCCGGTGGACGAGAGCGTACAGGAACCGGGCCTCGACGGGGCGGCAGCGCAGGAGGGTGGTCCGGCGGTCGCTCCGGCGGTCGCTCCGGCGGTCGCTCCGGCACCGCCCGCGGCGCCCGATGCCCCGGTGACCACCCCCGCCGCGACGACCATCACGCCCGCAGTCGCGGCCGTCATGACTGCACCGGCCGTCCCGGCCCTTAGCCTGGCGCCTGCGCGCGTCGCCGAGCCGACACTCGAACCCGGAGAGGGCGACTACATCGAAGGCCAAACAGGCATTCCCGTTCACGACAACCTCCTGCAGGTCCAGTCCAGCCTCGACCAGCTCGTCAGCACCACGTCGCTCGGTCTCCAACTGAGCATCGACGCCGCGACCACGACCGCGACCGATGCCACCGCCGTCATCGCCCAGGCAAACACCAGCTTCGACGCGACTGCACAGGCCCAGCAGGCGAACCTCCAGACGGTCGCGACCACCAACGCGGCCAACGCCAACACCGCGGTGGCGACGGCACAGACGGCGGTCGACACGGTCAACACCACCGCGGTCGCGACCGTTGCCCAGGTCAGCACCACGGCGACCACGACGCTCGATGCGCGTGCCACTCAGATCCAGCAGACCGTCACGGCAAACATCGACCGGTACGCGACGTCGTTCGACAGCGCCTTGGAGGCGAAGAAGAACGAGCTTCGCACCCGTCTCCTGGGCGTCATCTCGGTAATCGCGACCGAGGCCACCACCGTGGAGTCGGCGTGCAAGGCCGAGGCAAGGACCGGCGGTGCCGGAAACGCGGCCGAACGGGCTGACGAAATCGCGGGACGCCTGTGCGAGGTGAGCGTCAAGAAGAAGTACGTCGCGGTCATGCGGACGCTGTGCGACCAGACGCTGGCGCGCATCGACGAGCTGAAAGGGAACCCGATGCGGGTCATCGCCGGCGACCTCACGGCGCCGACGCTCGCCAATCTCTTCCCCGCGAGCAGGCACTACGCGGACCAGCTCGCAGCCAACACCCAGGCCGCCGAGCAGCGGACCCAGCAAAATACCCAGCGTTTCCGCGATGTCACCACCCGTCAGGCGCAAACCCAGACGGCGACCACCAACCAAGTCGCCACCACGTCCGCCCAGACCCTCTCCACCGCCCAGACGGCCCTCGACCACACCACACAGGCCCTCGCGGCCGACAACCAGGCGCAGAACCAGTCGATCGCCGCCGATTCGGCAACGGCGTCGCAACAGACGGTCGACCAGCTGAATCAGACGGTGGCGCAGAATCCCGGGCAGCAGCCACCCTCCCCGATGTGGGCGCAATACGTCGCCACCTACACGGCCCAGGAGGCCGCGCACCAAGCGCAAATCCAGGCCGCGTTGCAGCAGGGCTCGGCGGATCGAGCCAGCCGGACCCAGTCCGCCGCCGACGAGGTGCGCCAGTCGCTCGACCAGCACGCGACCAACACGGCCGCCCAGATCCAGGCCGATAATGACCAGTTCGGCCGGCTCGTCGCGGCCGACGCCCAGGCCGTCGCCGCCGACAC
Source organism: Pseudomonadota bacterium (assembly GCA_947490265.1). Taxonomy (GTDB): domain Bacteria; phylum Myxococcota_A; class UBA796; order UBA796; genus CANLGQ01. The sequence continues at coordinate 14,851 of CANLGQ010000022.1, forward strand.
CGCCGCCACCACAACGGCGCTGACCACCACCGGTGCGGACGTCGCAACCCGCGCCGCCACCGCGCAGGACGACGAAGTCGCCGCCCTGGACACCGACGCGCAGACCTTCATCGATTCGACCGTCAACACGATGATGGCCACCTACACCACCGGGGTCGATGCGACGTTCACCGAACTCGCCGGCCAGATGCAGAAGGATCTGGAGGGCGCCGCCGACAAGGGCAAGGAGAAGGAGCGCGCCGACCGCCGCACGCGCGCCGACGGGTGCTACCGGGCCGCCGAGCACACTTGGGGCACGGACGAGGAACTGTACATGAAGTCCGTCTCCGGTATCACCGCGGTGCAGGGCTACGCGCTCCAGGCCGAGTACGTCACGCAGTACGGCGAAGGGCTCCGCTGGCGGATCGACGACGAGACGAGTGGCGCTCTCTGCACGTCGCTTCTCGCCTGGACGGTCGGCGACGAAGTGGCTGCGGTCAGCGCGGCGATGGACTACGCGGCGAATTCCTACTGGGGTCCCGACATCGCCACGACCGAGGCGGCGTTGCGCGGCCTCTCCGACGAAGGCCGCACCCAGCTCCAAGGAAACGCTACGTTCCAACAGAACCGTCAGCGGATGCTCCTACGCACGACCACCGACCGGTGGCTTCCGGATCAGAACGACACCGACGCGCTCAGCACGTTGTCGGACATGTCCCAGACCCAGGAGCAGGCCGTCCTCATGGCGGACGCCATCCGGCTGGAAGACTGCTTCAACCGTGCGGGAACCGACGAAGCGGGCGCCTTCACCCTCCTCGGGACGCGCGACGCGGCCGGCAACCAGCAGCTCGCCGAGGCGTACGCGAAGTACACCTACGAGCGCCGAAATCTCGGCAAGAAGTGGGCGGATCTCACCCCAGCCGAGCGCCAGCGCCTCACCGGAACCTCGCTCGCGGACGACATGCAGAGCGACATGTCGGGCGACGACCTCACCCGCGGCAACGCGCTCTTGGTCGGCAATCGCGGCCTCGCCCGTGCCGCCCAGCTCCAGGACAGCGCGGACTACCTCAACGACGCCGACGGCGCACTCGCGGCGCTCGACAACCCGAACCTGAGGGGCGGCGACACCTGGATGGACCGCGTCGCTGCCGACCAGGAGCAGGCGAACTTCCTGGCTGGGATGCAGAGGGACACCGACGAAGGGCTCAACATGGGCCAAGTCAGGGCGATGTCCAGCGCGGCAAGGCAAGCCGAGAACATCCAGAACTACGACCAGAACCAGACCGCGGTCAGCGGGTACCTCACGCGCGAGTTCGGCGACTCCAGCACCGCGGCGCGCGGGAACGAGGACACCGACGTCATCATCCACCGGATGCTGCAGCAGAAGCTGCAGACCGGCGAGGCGAACGCCGAGGATCTGTTTGCGTACGGGGCGGATACCACCGGGACGCGCGAGCAGTACGTCACGCAGGCGCTGCAGCAGATCAAGGGCGTCGCCGACATCAACGACCGACTGGCCCGACTCGAGGCGTTGGGCAGCTACGCCTCGGACTTCATCAGCAGGCACCGCGGCCCCGACATGCTTCAGGCCCAGCAGAATGGCCAGGGCGGCATGTCGCGGCTGCCTTCGTACCTCAGCGGTCAACTCCGGCAGGCGCACCCCGGGTTGAGCGCCGCCATCCGAAACATCCTGATCGTCCTCGACTACGAGAGCGATGGGGGCGAGCAATTCGACTTCGAGCTCCTCCTCGCCGAAGCGACGGCGCGCGACAACAATGTCACCGACACGTGGGAGACCGCGCGCCTCCGCTTCCTGTCGATGCTCGACGCGAGCGACCTCGATAAATACCGCGACGACCCTGAAGTTCTCGCGTTCCAGCGGCAGAACGTCACCCAGATCGTAAGCGACGAGACGCGGTCGGCGCGCGGAGAGGGGGAGGACCAGCTCCACCGCGGAATCGGCGACGAGCACGAGAAACTCCTCGCCGCCCACACTCTGAACTGCGAGCGCGTGTACAACGAGGGCAAAGGCGTCTATTTCGACAACGAGGGCTGGCTCAAGACCGAGGCCGACGGAAGGCCGAGCGCCGCGACCCAAGAGTGGTACCGGAAATTCCAGGAGATGGTGGGACGCGTCGAACGCGCGGCCACCGCCCTGAACGCCGCAAACCAATCGCTGCTGACCATCGTTGCGACGATCGTCTCGGTCATCGCCGGCATCGCGATCACCATCGTCAGCTTGGGCGCCGCGTCGGCGGCCGCCGCCGGCATGATCGCCGCCGCCATCACCCTGGGTGCCGGGATCATCAACGTCACCGCAAAGTACATGGTGCTGGGGGATCGGTACGGCAACGAGGAGATGCTCGGCGACATTGCGAACATCCTCGCCGACGCAGTCCTGCAGGTCGCGACGCTGGGCGCCGGCAAGATGGCCGGGATCACCAAGTTCATGGACGAGTGGGTCCAAGCGGGTGGCGGCACCCTGTTCCGCCTCCTCGTGGGCGAGGCGGTCAAGACCGTCCCCGGCGAGCTCAGGACGATCCTCATGAGCGAGGACTTCTGGCGTGGCGAACGGATCGACGCGCTGTTCCTCGACGCGCTGCTCAATGTGGCCAAGGGTACGCTCAGCGGCGTCGCGAGCAACAAGCTCGGCGTCGCCACCGGGCTGAGCACCGCCGAGAGCCAGCTCGGCAAGGGACTCCAGAACGCGCTGGACAACGTTCTGAGCACGGTCACCGACCCCGCCAATTGGAACGACGACATGGGCTGGACGATGCTGCGTTCGCTCGGCGAGGCCGCCCTGGCGAGCGCCATCGGCAGCAAGGTCCTCCCGGCGATGGCCAATCGGCTCAACGCGAAGAGCGCGCTCTCCGACGCCGATTGGCAACACATCTCCGAGCTGCCGTCCGACGTCCGCGCCCAGATGTTCGGCCGACTGTCCCCGAACCACGCCGCCGAGCTGCGGGCCCGGGCCGCGCAGGGCTCGGCGCTGCACGCCGATCTCGCGGCCCAGCTCCCTGCCGCGCCCGTCACGCCGCCCGCGCCGGCTCCGGCTCCGACGACGCCAGGCTCCCCCGATGTCGCTCCCCCGGTCGTCCAGCCGCCGCGGCCCGAGAACGACGGCACGAACCGTCCACCAGATCCCGATCAGCAGCCGCCCGTTGTGGACCCCACGCACCCGCCCGTCGGCCAGGCCGAGGTCGATCGCCTGAGGACCGTCGGCGTCGGGGGGGACGCCCCCCGCCAGCAGGAAGGCGTAACGCTGAGGATGCCCGGCCAGGAGGACGCCCACGTGCCGTTCACCCGGTACGACGACGCCGTGGCGATCCGTGACGCGCACCGGGCCGGGGAAAGCCTCGCCGACACGGCTCGGCGGCTCGGCGTCGACCCCACCGGTTGGAGCAGCACGCCCGTCGGGACCTCGACGCACGCCGAACCCACGCTCGACGGACCCGACGGGAACGCGGCGACCATTCCCGACACGACGTTCCGAGGAGACGCTCGGCCCGGAGGCGTGGATCGCAATGCGGTCACCCAGCGGGTTGCCGAGGCCCTGCCCAGCGTAGCCGGGGACGGTGTGACGGTGAGCGCCCAAGGCCACACCGGCACCATCACCGTTGACGGTCAGCCCCCAAAAGTCTTCCGCGTCGAGGTCGCCACCGCGGTCAACGACGGCGCCGTCGCGTCGTACCGAATCGTCGGCGACGAGATCGTCATCACGCTTGCCGCCGGGACTCTGGATCACCACGTCGAGCGGGCGCTTGCCCACGAGATCGCCGAGATCAAGACCGTGCTCCGCACCCGCACGCCGGACGCGGCACAGCCCGATGCGCTGGCCCGCGGCGCCACCTCGGGCGACACGCCGTTGTCCCCGCACGACCAGGGTCGCCTCGCCGAAGTTGGCGTACTTCTTCGCCAGATGGAGAATCCGCCCCACGGAACGACTCGCGAGCAGCTCGCCGACGAACTCAACCACCTCCTCACCCACCTCGGGATCGGCACTGGAGGCTCGGACGCCCAGATCGCGCTGGTCCGCAACCAGCTCGGCGCCGACTCACCGGTCGTGCGCGGCATCGACGCCCACCTCGAAGGAGCCGGTTCCACCACGGTCCGCGAGCAGCGGGTGCGGAGCGAGCTCGACCGCATGGTCGCCGACGGCGAGATTTCCGCGGAGCAGGCGCGCCGGATCCGCGGAGAAGCACCCTTCACCGCCGCCGATCTCCCCGAACAGGAACGCCGTCTCTCCATCCAGAAGGACAACGCCGGCCGTCTCGCGCGCCAGGCAGACGCCGACCGCGCCTACACCCAGGGCGTGCAAGATCAGGCCATCGCACGTCACTACGACGAGCAGATGCGCAGCGCCGATCCGACGATCGCTGCGCAGGGCCGCGCGGGATGGGACCGCCTGCCCGAGGCGGTGCGGGTGTCGTTCGACCGCGACGCGACCCCGGTGGTACACGAGCGGGGCTCGCTCGGGTCAGGCTTTTCCGGAACCGCCGCCGCCGTGAGCAGCGGGGGAGACCTCGCGGTCGGCCTGCCTGCGCCGGTCCGCAACGCCCCCGGCCGGCTCGGCCAGGGTGCGGGCGACTCCGAGGTTCCCGGCGGCGCGAAACAGATGGGCGATACCGCGCCCGGTTCGCCGCATACCGACAGCGCAGAACAAGACCACTTCATGCTCGCTCGGGATCACGCCGAGAACATCGATCTGAACCGCGAGCGCGCGGGGATCCAGCAGTTCGGAATGGAGGCCTCGGGCGCCGTCGAGCCGCGCCCCGAGAACGCCACCGGCTGGCCGGCCGGCGCGCGCGTCCGGGTCCCGTTCGAAGTCACCGATCCACGGAACCCGACAGGCCCGAAAATCAAGCACTACGAGTACTTCGCGTCGCTCGACATCGCGGTGGGCGCCGGGCAGGCGCTCCAGGTTCCTGGGCTCAGCGGCGCCGAGAACGCGAGGACCGCCGGCTGGGACTTTGGCCCCGACGCCATCCATCCCGGCGCGAACGTCGGCGTGATCGGCGGGGGTCCGAGCGCCGCGTGGGCGTCGGAGCAGTCCTCCGGCCCCGCGGGGAGCGTCACCTGGATGGGACGGCGACCCGAGGTCAGCGCGGCAAACCTACCCATCATCCAGGACACCGCGACCCGCGCCCAACGGCAGACCGAGCTGCAAACGGCGGTGGCAAATGCCCCCAGTGAGTTCGAGAGGTTCCATGCCCAGCGCGCGCTCACGACCTTCGAGACCGACGTCCGGGTCTTCACGTTGCGCCAACAGATGAACGACACGAACCTCGACCAGGGCACCCGCGACATGGCGAGCCAACAGCTCGATGATCTCACCTTTGCCGGCGCCGCCCTGCCCAGAAACCTGGCCCCGGGTGCTGCGCTCAACCCGACGATGCAACAGGAGAACGGGGGCAAGATCCAGCGGATCGCCTACGACCAAGCCGACGTGGTCTCGATGACCGCCCGTGCCGACGGCAAGATCGAGATCCGGCTCCGCAACCGGCCCGATCCGCTGGTCTTCGACCAGTCCGTTACGGCGATCGGGCAGAACTCGAACGCCCCTGGTGGGGCCGGGCCGATGCTCGAGCAGTTCCGCGGCCGGATGGTGCCGATCTGGGGCCCGCACGATTCCGCGCTCGGTTTCACGCCGATCCTCGGGCTGCGCGACCCCGCAAGCGGCGTCCGTTTGCTCGGCGCGGCCACGAACGGTCAGCACATCAACCTTCTGCTCGCTCCGGGCGCGCGGAACCCGGACACGGGCAGGCCGGTGAGCGCGGCGGCCGTGCATGCCAACCTCGACTTCCAGGCCTCGCGACTGGACACGGACTCCCGCGGCGTGCGGGGCGGGTACGCACACACCGAGGACATGATCGCGGGGGCCAACAGCCCGACGGCCCGGTAGACCGGAGGTCGTCGTGCGTGTGTCAGCAGGGGCGGCATGACCTCCGGACGGTCGCACTAGACCTCGCCGGGCTCCGGCGGCGCGTCGCTGTTCCGAGCGGTGAGCCAGGGCTTCGGGCCTACCTTCGCCACGAGCTGGGCGTGGATCGCGGGCGTCACCACCGCATTGATGACCCCGTAGTCCAGCACGGGAAACGGGACCGGGTCGGGAGCGACGTTGTCCGCGAAGCCGAGCCATTGGAGCACAGGCAGGTTCGGTGAGGCGGCAATGGCATCGAGGCCGCGGTGACCGATCTGGTTGTTGGTCAGGTCCAACCATCGCAGTCCGCGCACATAAGGCGAAGCGGCAAGGGCAACCGCGTCGGCGTCATCGAGCCGGTTGTGTGCCAGGTTGAGCGACCGCAACCGGGCGAGCTGAGGCACGGCGAATACCTCCGGCCGACCGGCCACACCGCTTAGGTGCATGTCGAGTAGCGGGGCGACCGCGAACAATTGGGTCGCGTTCTTCAACCACTGGTCGGCGGTCATCGACGCGAATTCGACGAAGCCGCGCTGGAGACCGGCCATCTGGACCAGCGGCGCAACCTCGGCGAGCCAACTGTCCAGGTGGGCGATCAACAGCTCCTGCTCGCGCGCGGTGCCCCCGTGCGAGCGGTGGCGGAGCTGGATCCGGATCAGCTCGGCCCGCGGATCGGCACCGAGCGCGTCAGCGAAAGCGAGCCGCGGGGCGTCGTCGAGCGGGTGTTCCAGTACCGGGCCTAGATCGGGGTTGGGCATGACCCTGCGTATCCTGCCCCCGTCGGTCGGTCAGCCGAGGGCCGCGCGCCACACGGCCAGGACGGCGTTCAGGCGCTCGGCCGCGGCCCCCGAGGTCCCAAGCGCGAGGACTTGCTCCAGGACGTCGATGGCGGCGCCGAGGTCGGCGGAGGTCCCCTTGGCCAGAGAATACGCGTGGCGGGTGAGGGTCTCGGGGGCGAGGATGCGGCTGGCACCGGAACCGAAGCGGGAGGTGATCCGGTGATCTGGGAGCTCGAAGCGGAATATGCGCCCATCGTCGACCTGGTAGGTGCTCACCAGGACGTCGCCTTCGGTGCGAAGGGTGTGTTTCGGCGCCGGATAGCCGCGCACGGCCATGTACACGTGGGCCTCGAATACCGTCCGGGCGGGAAGCGGGTCCGCCGGATCGTCCTCGATGTCCCCCTCCGGCCCGACGTGCCGGGGCGCGGGGTGGTCAGACAGCCGCGACTCGCCGATGGCGTGGCGCAACACCACATCGCTCGCGCGAGCGGTGACATCGCCAAAAAACGGTCCATCGGCCATGTATACGGACTGCACGGCGCTGCCACTGCGCACCTCGGTGTCGAGGGCCACCCAGACCCGGAGTGCCTTGGGCCCCCGATCGATGTGCGCGGTGGCCGGCACGAGGTGAATCCCGCTTCGGAAGGGGAGCGGGCGGGTCGGCGCCAGTACGGCGCCATTGCCCAGTGCGACCCAGCTCGGCTCCCGGTCCAACGCCCGAAAGAGCGCGTCTCTCGCCGAGGGCCGTTCGAGGACCGCGGCGAGGAAGGTTTGCGCCACGCGTTCTCCGTCGTGGGAGCGGCGCTCCCGTGGTACGAGGGGAGTGTGCACGAGATCTGGACCGATGGCGAGCATTGGTACGCTGGACGGGCCGAGTCGCTCGCGGTCGGGCCAGTGGCGATCGCGAACCTTGCCGGCGAGGTACGCACCGTCAGCCCCGAGGCGCTGGCCCGTGCCCGGATCGCGGAGAGCGAGGCCGTTGCGCGCCTCCGGGCGGCGCTGCCGGTATCGCCCGCGGCCGTCGTGGGTTCGCTGATCACGGCGTTTCAGGAGCTCTTCGACCTGCGCAGCGGGGTCAAGGGCATTCGGGAGGTTTACGGCATCGGTGTGCGGGCCAATCCCAACGAGGTCGCCTCCCTGCGCGAGCGAGTCGCGGCGATCGCGGCCCACCTCACCGGCCCCGGAGCGGAAATCGCCTGCGCCACCCTGCGCGAGTTTCCAGACCGCCTCGTCGCCGAGATCGCCGCACGGGCGCCGACGGTCGAGGTCGAGACTCCCGGCGGCCCATCCGCCGAGGTGGCTGCGGCCGTCGCCTTGCTCACCAAAATCGCCGGAAAGGCAAGATCTGAGGCTGTCTCACTCACCGATGTGCTGTTGCGGCCGGAGCCGGAGGACATCGACCGCGTGTTCGCACCCCCCGTCCGGGAGATGGCCCGTCGGTACTATGCGGCGTTCTGGGACGAGGGGCCCGCTCCTTTGGCTCGTCCCGGCCAGACGCGGCTTCGCGTGGTCGCGGCAAGCGTCCCCATGCTGCGCGGCGGGAACGTGCGCGACTTCCCCGGTGGATACAGCGAGATCGCCGGCCAACTCGCCCCTGGACCGACGTGGTACTGTTGGGACTGGGTCGGGCCGGGCCAAACGGCCGGCACGGCGTTCGACGGCCTGGTGCAGATCGCCGACTGGTGGGCGTGGTTTCCAAAGCCCTGGCGGATCCTGCGTTGAAGTAGGCTGGCTTCTCGTGGAAGGGATGGCGGTCGGCAGGAGGGGAAGCGCTGCTGGGCAAGGATCGGGACACCCAGCCGCGGCCACGCGGATCCCGGCTGTTGCGGGCCGGTTCACTCTACCGCCCAGTTTTCTAGCTTCAGCCCAACTACTTTGCTGAACTCGCGCGTGTTGTTGGTGACGACGGTGCGACCGAGCGCGAGAGCATGGGCAGCGATGAGGGAATCCAGGCTACCGATCGGCGTGCCTGAGCGTTCGAGTTCGGCTCGGACCGTGCCGTAGGTGGCCACGGCGCTGTCGTCGAAGGCCAACACGTCCAGCGGTGCAAGGAGAGCGGCCAACGCCAGCGCGTTCTGCTCCGGTCGAGCGCTCTTGGCGACACCGTACTGGAGTTCGGCCACCGTTATCGACGAGACCGCGACGGTGGAGATGTCCAGCGCTCGCAGGCGCTTGAGGACGCCCTCGGGCTTCTTCTTGATCAGGTAGATGCAGATGTTCGTGTCGAGAAGCCACATCAGAGCGACTCGCGCGCTTCGCTGCAAGGCTGGATGCGAACCTCCATGAAGTCGGCCGTGAACTGACCGAGCGCCGCCGCGAACCCGGACCAGGGATCGTCAGTGGGCACAAGGAGGACGGCGTTGCCGACGTGCCGCACGAAGACCTCTCTCCCAGGGAGCGCGAACTCCTTCGGAAGGCGGACGGCCTGACTCTGGCCGTTGCGGAAGAGCTTGGCGCTGGTCGTCGGGCACCTCGTCGAGTCTATACCTATGAGTATATACGGCGCGCCGTTTCCGGCAACGACTCCTGGGGCCGGGCCGAGATCCGGAGCAGTGCGGCGTGTTGCTGGTCCGCGGGGGTTCCCCGTGCTGCCGCATCGATGGCGTCGGCGACCAGCGTCGGGGGGTCGAGGTCGTCGCTCTCGCCCACGGCAGCGAAGTAGCAACCTCGCTCATCGCGAGCCTCGATCGCATGACGCACCTCGCCGTCGAGGTCGGCTCGGACAAAGGCGAGGTGCTCGGCCCCCCGATCGGAGGAGGTCCAACCTAAGTGAACCCGGTTCACCGAGACGCGAAGCCAGGATGTCAGCGGATCGTTGCGTGCGGCGCATAGGGCGAACCACAACGGCGCGAGGTCGCCCCAAGGCTGGCCTGCTACCGCCGCGCGGTCCTGGTCGCACAGCGCTTCGTCGGACAGCGCCTCGGCAGCCAGTCCAGGACGGAGGCTAATAAATAGCGCTGACGCGCTTCCGATTTCGAGCTGCCGTCGTGAGGTCATCGCGCACCGACTCACTGTCCGAGTCAGCCTCGCGGATCGAGGGACCAGAAAGTGTCCGCTGCCAGGTGCGCGTTGTGGGATCCGGAAAGTCTGGCGGGCCGAGATCCGGAAACTCTGGCGGGTTCTGACCCGCCGGTCGCCTTCGAGGGCCCCCGGTAGCAGGCGGGGTGGTCCTGGGGGCCCGACCGGTGATCGACGTCATGACCCGTTTGAAGGTTCATC
>CANLGQ010000023.1 GCA_947490265.1 Pseudomonadota bacterium
CGTCGCCCCAGCTCCCGCACACAGACCCCGAGCATGTCCAACGCGATCCCCTCGATGCGCCGGGAACCGATCGCCCTGGCCAGGGTGAGCGCTTCCTGAAGGAGCGACTCGGCGCGGGGAAGCTCGCCGGAGATCCGGTACCGGGTGGCGGCGTTTACCAGAATCAAGCAGGTTTGCTGCTGCAACCCGCAGGCACGGGCGCGTTCCAGGGCCGTGAGCAGCAGCGCCAGCGCGTCCCCCGGGGACCCGGCCAGGGTGAAGAGGTAGGCGAGGTCGTGCTCCACGCCCACCCGCTCGGCCTCGGTCAGGGTTTCGAGGGCGAGGATCTCGCGCGCGAGCGCGGTGCCGACCCCGATCGGCCCCTGGAGCTGGAAGGTCACCATCGCCGCCTGGCAACAGCGGGTCGCCACCGCCCCGTCGCGCCGGGCGAGCGCGCGCCGGGCGGCCGCGACGAAGTTCTCGCAGTCGGCGAGCACCGTGGCGAGGCGTGACTCCGCGCCACGGCGGAACACCGCTTCCAAGGCCTCGGGGACGCCATGGCGGGCCATGTGGCGCCCGTGACGCACCTCGCACGCCGCCCGCTCTTCATCCGAGAGTTTAGCTGCACTAAACTCCTGTACCGAGGTGAGCATCGCGAACCGGGCCGTCGTCGCATCGCAGCGCACGAGGCTGGCGTCGGCGAGCTCGGTGAGCACGTCGATGGCCCAGGGCGCGTCGGGAAAGGTCGAGAGGTCGATCACGGCTTCCGCCGATTCGAGGGAAGCGCCCCCTTCGAAGACCGAGAGCTGGGCGAGGGCGGACCGCGCCCACGGCGACAGGAGCTCCCACGAGCCCTCGAGGCTCGCGCGCAGGCTGCGCTGTCGCGCTGGGCGATCCCGCTCCCCGCCTGCGAGCAGGCGAAGCCGATCGGTGAGCCGCCGGAGGACTTCGGGCGCGTCGAGCATCCGCAGGCGACCGGCAGCGAGTTCGATCGCGAGCGGCATTCCCTCGAGAGCGGCGACGAGGGCGGGAACGACCGCCTGCTCCTCAGGAGCGAGGGCCCGGTTGGCGCGTTCGATGAACAGCGCGGCGGCATCGGCTGCGGACAGGGAGTCGACGGGAATGAGGATCTCGCCGGCGACCCGCAGCGCCACGCGGCTGGTGCACACGATCGTCGCCTCGGGGGCGAACTGGCGAAAGCGAGCGACCACCCCTGCGGCTGCCTCGGCTACCTGCTCGATGTTGTCGAGGACGAGCGCGCAACGGGCGTGGGCCGAAAGCGCGCGGCCGACGACTTCCGCCGGGTCGCCGCCGGTGAGCTTCACCTCGAGGGCTCGCGCGATGCCCGCCACGAGCGACGGGGCATCGTGCGCGTCGGCCAGGTCCGCGAACCAGGCGCTCATTCCCGCGGAAGCGGCGGCCTCCCGCGCCGCTTCGAGGGACAGGCGGGTCTTGCCGATTCCACCGAGGCCGTGCAGCGTGAGGAGCCCGGGGCCGGAGGCGATGCGCAGGGCGAGCGCGCGGCGCTCGGCCTCCCGCCCGACGTACCGATCGCGCGGAGTTGGCAGATTACCCGGTGCGAGTACCTGGGTAGCGGCATCGGCCCGGGTGCCGGGCAGCGACCCGCTCGACTCGCTGCGCGCCAGTTCGGGGCGCGCCCGCAGCAAGAGCTCGAGGAGGCCCGGACCCGGGGTCGCGCGCAGGCGGGTGAGCGCCCGCATCACCGCGCTCGCGTCCTCGAAGCGGTCGGCGGGTTCGAAGCGCAGGCATCGGCGGACCACGTCGGAAAGCCCCGGGACGAGGGCGTCGAGCGGTGCGAGGAACTGCGGGTCGGCCAGCCGCTCTTCGACGCGGCGCGTCGCCGCGAGCGCGTCGGCCCCCCGGCCAAAGGGCAGGCGGCCCGAGGCCAGCGCGAGCAGGGTCACGCCGAGCGCGAAGAGGTCCGATCGAAGGTCGTCGCGACCCCGGGCCTGCTCGGGGGCCATGTAGGCCGAGGTCCCGGCGGGTGCCCCCGGCGTGCTCATCAGGCGCGCGACGCCGAGGTCGGCGAGCTTCACGAGTCCGCTCCGGTCCACCAGCAGGTTCGAGGGCTTCACGTCGCGATGAACGAGGCCCACCCGGCGATCGCCCACCTCGAGCGCGTGCACGTGCTCGAGCGCGGCGGCGGCGTGGGCGGCGATCTGGAGCAACGCGGGACCGGAGATCGGGCCGGCGCGAAGGAGCTCGTGAACGGTGGCGCCGCGCACCAGCTCCATGGCGACGTACCAACGGTCGCCGAGCGAGCCCAGGTCGAGCGTCGCGACCACGTTCGGGTGCTGCAACAGCGCGCCGAGTCGCGCCTCGAGTGCCAGCTGCCGGGACCCCGCGCCATCGTCTGCGCGGTGCGGGAGGAGCTTCAGCGCGACGGGCTTTTGGAAGCCGTGCGGTCCATGCAGGATCGCCTCCCACACCTCCCCCATGCCCCCGCGACCGATCGCGCGGACGAGTTCGTAGCGGCCGAGCATTCGGCCTTCGGGGACCGCCGGAACCTCCATGTCCGGCATCCTACGGGAGTGCCGGGCGGCGTGTCGGCCCGCGCTCGGTCGCTCCTGGAGAGTTGCGTGCTTCGGGGCTGCATCGGCCTGGAGCAGCGAGGCTCCCCGCTTCTCGGTTGAGCCCGTTGACCCGGCGCCGCCAGTGTCTAGTTTCAGGGAAAGCAGAGCACTAATGCGGCATTGAACCCTGGGGGCGATGCATGTTCCGAGCGCGTCTGGTGATCCGGTTGCCGAGCAGCGCGGTCAAGCGCAGCGCGTGGCTCAGACGAAGGTTCGACGTGGATGGGTTCGAGGGGGTGACCACGCCCTCGGTCGGGGTCGTGCGAGGCGTGTTCGGGGCGCTCGCTGCGGCAGGGGTGTCCGATGCGCTGTCCCTTCGCATCGATGGCCGGTCGGTGTTCGTCGATGCGCTGGATGTGCCGGGGGATCTCGACGGCGCGCTCGAGGCAGCGCTCGACGCAGGCGTTGGCGAGCGGGAATTCGGGCAGATGCAGCTCGTGACGAGCACGGTCGTCGAGGGTCTCCAGTTCCTGTTCGACCTCTCCGCCCGCCACGAGACGCCGGCGGGCGAGCCCGCGCTCGTGGTGGAGGTGTCGGCGCGACCCGAGGTCCTCCACGTGCGGCGCGGGGAGCGGGCCGACGCCTACGTTCAGCGGGTGTTCGCGTACTCCGCGTCCCCCGCGGCGCTTCGGCAGCGGCGCGGGCTCGACACCCTGGTGCACCGGCTCGGCCACGAGATCGCGACCCACCTCGTGTGCACCGAGATCGTCGCGGAGACCGCGCGGATCGAGCTCCGCCGCCCCGAGCCGAAGACCGTGCGGTCGTTTGCCCGCTTGGGCTTCGGCGAGCGCGTGGCGTGGCCCCTCTACCAGCCGATCGGGTTCTGGCGGGAGGATCCCTTCGATGCCTACCACCCGGATCGCTACTGGGAGTTCACCAGCTTCCTCCTCCTCGAGAACATCCTCCGCCACCGCCACCTCAGGAGTCCACACGTCTGGATCCTCGACGACGAGGGCTACCTGCTCGCCTCCGGAGAGAACCCGTCGGCGGCGGCCGATGCGTGGGTGCCCACCCAGGCCCTGAGCTACGGCCTGGGCGTCTCGGTGGAGGTGGACGAGGTGGTGGCGGAGGCGTGGCTCGCCGGTCGCGAGGCCAACTCCGTCGCCCCGAGCTGATCGGCGGTCTGGCGGAGGGCGGCGCGCATTCGCAGCGCGAGCTCCCGCGTCGCCGGGCACGGGATGCCGGCTGCTTCGAAGCGGGCGAGCTGTCGGTCCTGAAGAAGCAGGCTCTGTTCCTGGACCTTGACGTAATGATAGTGAAAGAAGCGCTCGAGGTCGAAGGGCAGGATCCAGCCGGCCAAAGCCAGGATCCCGCGAAGGAGCGCCGGACGGACGAAGGCCAGATGGCGCGGGGTTCGCTGGCCAGTGGTGGCGGTGGCGAGGGTCCAGGACTCGACCATCGATCGGTGGGCGAGCGCCATCAAGGCCCGGTCCGACCGCAGCGCGGTGAACGACCAATTCGCCACTTGCAGGGCGGTCACCGTCTTGTCGAGGATCGCACCGGTGAAGGCGACCTCGGTGTGCACGTCCGCGAGGCGCCGCACGGGCATGCCCCCGGCGCCCAAGGCGGTGGTGACGAGGTCGACCACGCGATCCGCTCCCGAGAAGCCGATCCCGGCCAACCACGGGAACCACCAGGCGACGCCGGGCGGTTCCAGCGTGTCGCCGGGGAGGGGCGTCTGGTAGCTCACGACCGCGAGCATTCCGGTTGCGATCCGCGAGGGTGGCAGGGCTGCGAGCACCACCTCCTTGTCCTCCGGGCTCGGTTGGAGGACGAGCACCGCCGCGTCGCCGGAGCGCGGGCCGAAGCGGGCGAGCCAATCCCCGCTGCGCAGCGCGACCGAGGACATCGCGAACACGACGAGATCCCAGGGCTTCGACAGGGCGACGTCCTGGTCGTCGTAGACCTCGAATCCGTTGAAGGGAAGGGGCTTCCCTCGGTCCCGAGCGGGTCGGTTCAGGGGGTAGACCGTGTAGCCGGCCCGCGCCGCCTCGAGCTGGCGGGGCCGAACGAGAAAACCCACCTGGGCCCCCCCCTTCTGAAGGTGCCACCCGAAGACCTGTCCGATCGCCCCCGCTCCGATCACCAGTGCGCGCACCCGGCCTCCCCTGCGGGTGCCCTGTAACCATCGCTCGAGGGAGCGCTCAGGCCGGCGCGGCCTCGGAATCCTCGAGCGGTTGTGCTGCGCCGACGATCAGCACGAGGGGCATGCCGACGGTGACCAGGAAAAACACCACGGCGCTGGTCGCGACCACCGTCAAGCCGAGCCAGGCGATGAAGATCAGAAGCATGTTGCCTCCTGCCTCGATCGTAAGCACCGCTACTCGACCGGGTGGTAGATGCCCTCGTCCACCGTGAGCGCCACCGTGAACTCGCTCGGACTGGGCACTCCGAACTTCCCGACCGGGCACAGCCCCTGGTAGTCGGTGGCCACCTTGGTCTCGACGAGATCGCGAACTCGATCGGGGCAACCGGTGATCCCGAGCAGCGTCGGCCTCGCCAGCCAGTCGAGTCGAACGGTGGCCTGGCAGGTGACGGGCGACCTGGGGGCGGGCGGCGCGCTCGCCTGGTTGGGCCCACAGCGGCGATCCGCGCGGAGTTCGACCACGTCTGCCGGCACCGCGGTGAGGCGCCCGTCGGCGGTGAGGGGCCACACGAACGTCGCGGTGCGCGGGTCGGTCGGGGACGGGAACAGAAAGGACAGTCGCAACAAGGCTGTGCCTGCCTGGATGGTTGAGCTGCTGCTCCACTTCCAGGTGGCGAGCGTGGCCTGCACCGTGGGCAGGAGCGGCTCGGGGCAGGCGAAGGTCTCGATCACGAAACCAGCCTCCCGAGCGAGGAGGGTCACCGCGCACAGCCGCTCCCCTTGGACCGGTGCCCACGCGGGCGCCGGCCAGGCGTCGATCGTGAAGCGGAACCGCGGCGTGTCGAGGAAAAAGCCGGCTGGTTCCTCCTCCTCGTCGAAGGCAGGTCCCGCGACGGCGAGGGCGGCGAGGAGCGCGAGCATGGTGGAGTTCTATCGTAGACTGTCGACGGGGGCGAGGCGACGATGGAGGGGCTGGAAGTCCTGGCGTTCGTACTGGTGGTATCTCTCCGGCGCGGAGGGCCACGCGAAGGCTGAAGGCTGCCCCGGCTGTGTCGGCGAGGTCGCTCCGACCGGGTCAACGGGCGAAGGTCAGCGGCCGGGTGGTGCTTCGGGAGCGCTTGGAGGCTCCGCTTTCGCAGCGCGCCTGTGCCTATTGGCGAGGTCGCCTTCTCGATGCGTCGCGACGAGAACACCCCCACGGCGTAGGCGTAGAGCAGCAACGCCGTCATCCTCCTCGGGTCGTACGGCTCCGTCCCGCGGGGATCCGGCAGCGAGCGCCGCAGGTCGGTCGGGAGCAGGGTTCCTGATTTCCTTGTTATGTCCGAGATCATCTGTCCGCGCTGGCACCAACGACACGATTTCTGCACGCGCGCGCCGGCCGGGGCGTCGGAATCTCGGACCCCACATCTACCCGCGGCGCCGCTTGGCGCCACCCACTTCGACCGCCGATAGGCTCCCTCGTCCGCCGAGGGCACGCCGCCCCGGCGGGCTGGCCGGGCCCGCGGGCGCCGCTCGCTACGCTCGCTGGGAGGAGCCTGCACCACAGGCTCCTAGCGCTCCCGCGAAGCGAGGACCTGTTCCACGAGTTCGACGCACAGTCGGTCGATCGCCTCGCGATCCGGCTGGGCGGGAACGGCGATCGGCCCGCTCCGGAGCAGGGTCTCGAGCTCCGCGTCCTGCTGTTCGGCCCACCCGACGAGCGCGTCATAGGGCCACGCGCCGTCGCGAACCGCGAGGAGCTCCTCCCGGTCGGCGCGCCAGACCCGCACCTCGCCGGTCGCGAGGATCTCGGTGGCCATCCTGAGCAACCGCACCAGGTGCGCGGCGTGTTTGGTGTCGTAGCCAAACTTGGCTTCGGCGGCGGCGCGCGCCGGGTTTCTGGACTTACGCCAGGTTTCGAACTGTCGGTAGTGGCGGGCCGCCGAGGCGTAGGCGCGCTCCTGCACCATCACGTACACGAGGTTGTCGTCGAGCCCGAAGCGGCGGGCCGCCGCGAGCCAGGTGGCCTCGTCGGCCGACTGTCCGAGGCCGCCGAGCACCTTGTCGACCCCCGCGTTCACCGCGTTGACCTGGTCGGCGGGCAGCAGGGTGTGCTCGGGCAGGCCGAACTCGCCGCGGGTCGGCGGGTGGGTCGGCGGGTCGAGCAACCACTTTCGATGCCCGCGGATCCGCTTCAACTGCGCGGCGGCGTACCCGCCGAAGGTGTGGCGCGCCGCGCCCGAGACGAACAGCGCCCGGTGCGCTCGCAGGCGGGCGCCCGCCGCGCTCGTCACCCGAACCTCCTCGTCGCGGCAGAAGAGGACGTCGAGGATGTTCGGATTGCACGCGGTCGCCAGGCCGAAGAACTTTCGGATGTCGTACACGACCCCCTCGAGTCGCGTCCGGTCCACCACCGCGGCCTCTCCCGGCGTGAGCACGCCGCGGAAATCCGAGACGTCCTCCGCCTGCTCGAACTCTCGCAGGAATCCGTGGAACCAAGCCGCGGGGGGAACCGCGACCCCCTTCAGATCGACGTCGGAGTCGGGGCGATCCAGGCCGTAGGCGCGGCTTCCCGCGACCGTCAGGAGGATGGTGTGAGGGCGAAGGTCGAAGTTCACGCGAAGCGGCCCCCTGCCAAAGTACACCCGTTCCGCGTGCTAGGCTGCGGCCCGGGAGGGGGAATGAGGACGATCGCCTGGGGCGGGTGCCTGTTCGCGATGGGGTGCGGCGTCAACGTCTCGGCGACCGGCGAATCGGACGGCGCGAGGATCCACGTCGAGGTGCGGACCAACGGCACCAAGGTGTTCGTAGGTCCGAAGGTCGCCAATCCGAACTCGGCGGGAAAGGCGAAGTTCGACATCGAGTCGTGGAAGGCGGGCGACGTCGTGTTCGAGGTCGCGGCCGAGGACCAGACCGGCGATCGCGCGACGACCCAGCTCACCGTGAAGCACGACCCGAAGAAGTACGCCGAGCTGGTGGATTGCGCGCCGGGCGACGCGACGTTCGGCTTCCGACTTCAGGCGCCGAACGGCGTCGTGCCGTGTGCCGCGACCGCGGATGGCTCGATCGGGGTCAACCTGCACGTGCCGAGCGACGCGACCGTGACGATCGCCGGGCAGGCCGCAGGGGTCGACGCCGACGGCAACGCCACCGCGCGCGTGCCGCTGTGGCCGTTCCTCGCGGCGCACCCGACGCCGGACAACGGCCCCTGGCCGGTCGACGACGCGCCCTTGGCGGCGGTCTTTCCGATCCATGTCGAGCGACCTGGAAAACCCGCCTCCGACCTCGAGCTCACCGCCGACCTCGGCGGGGTGGTTTTCCCGCTCCTGACCGCCACGTGGACCGAGATGGCGGCGGGCAAGCTGGCCCCGCCGGCGTTCGCCGGAAAAGGGGTTGCGTGGCACCACGTCTGGCGGGTCACCGGAAAGGACAACGTCACCCGCACCCAGAGCGAATGGCAGGTTTTTGGGGCCAAAACCGTGGCTGAGGTGGCGCGCGTCGTGAAGGTCGACGAATCCGCCCGCTCCGGCGCAATCTGCGGAAAATACCAGCTTGGGAGCGGGAAAGAGGTGGAGCCGCGGCTTCAGCTCGTGGACTGGACGCTGACCCTGGTCCCCGGCTCCGCCGCGCCGAAGGCCTTCTCGGCGACCGGTGGCTGCCCGACCGAGATGTTCCTCGACAAAGAGAAGCCCGAGACGGTCGAACGCTTCCCCGCCCCCGAGCCGATCGCGTCCTGGCTCGCCCGGCTCGAGTAGCACGCGTTCGGGCCACGTTCGGACGCTGGTAGTCAACGGGGCCGTTGTTCCTGTATGCTCTCGGCACCGCGGAGCCGCCCATGCGCATGACCCCCCTCTGTCTTGCCCTCTCCCTCTCCCTCGGGGGCCCCGCAGAGGCCGCCAATTATGTCGGCGCCAACTGGGCCGGGGCGAGTCTCACCCTCGCGAATGGCGACACGGTGACCGGCACCTTCACGAACGTCAACGTGTTCACGGTGCCCGTTGGCGCCACGGTGACCGTGGTGTCCGGGGCGCCCCTCGAGGTGTTGGCGACCACCATCGCAGTGGACGGCACGCTCGACGGGCGGGGTGCCGGCGCCAACGGGGGCGCGGGGGCGCCGCAGGGTGGCCTCGTCGGGGGCCCGGGCAACGGGATCGGGTTCGGCGGCGGGGGCGGCCCCGGGCCATGTGTCCATGGCGGCGGCGGGGGAGGGGGCGGTTACGGCGGAACGGGCGGGATCGGGGGCTGGGCGTTCGCGGGCTGGGGCCCGGCGGCCGGCGGGATCGCCTACGGCACCCCCAACCTGTGGGCGGCGGCGGCCGACCGACCCCTCGGCTCGAGCGGCGGCGGCGGCGGCTCGGGGTGCCAG
Organism: Pseudomonadota bacterium; assembly: GCA_947490265.1. Lineage (GTDB taxonomy): Bacteria > Myxococcota_A > UBA796 > UBA796 > CANLGQ01. Next base: position 9,005 of record CANLGQ010000023.1, read on the forward strand.
AACAGCCCCGCCGGTCTGCCGCCGGTCGGCACCGCCGGAGGCGACGGAGGGGGTTCGATCTTTCTCGAAGCCTCCACGGTCACCGTCAACGGTACCGTGACGGTCGCGGGCTCTTCCGCGGTCATGAATCAGGCGTATGGCGGCGCCGGCGGCGGTGGATCCGGCGGGTCGCTGGTCATCCATGCGCTCGGCGCCCTCGCCGGAAACGGCAACCTGAGTGCCGCGGGCGGGAAGGGCGGCGATGTCATCACGAACATCGGCGGCTTCATGTGCGGCGGCGGTGGCGGCGGTGGTGGCCGAATGAAGCTGATCTATGGCTCGATCACCGCGTTGACCAAGACCGTGGCTGCCGGTCAAGCCGGGATCTCGACCCCCCTCTGCCCTCAGGCCGGCGGCAGCCCCTCCTTTGGGGGCAACCCGGGAACGCTCTACGAAGAGCCGAACGCCATCGACAGCGATCTCGACGGCATCCTCGATCCGCTCGAAAACTGCGTCTTCACGCCGAACCCCCTCCAGGAAGACGTCGACCTCGACGACGTGGGCGACGCCTGCGACAACTGCCTGCTCGACGCCAACCTCACCCAAGACGACGGCGACCTCGATGGCACCGGCGATGTCTGCGACAAATGCCCGGGCTTCGACGACGACCTCGACGCCGACGGCGACGGCGCGCCCGACGGGTGCGACGTGTGCCCGGGCGGCGATGACGGCGTGGATGGGGACGGCGACTATGTCCCGGATGGCTGCGACAATTGCCCGCTCGACGCGAACGTGGCCCAGCTCGACGGCGACGGCGACGGCGTCGGAAACACCTGCGACGCCTGCCCCGGGTCGGACGACGGGCTCGACGCCGACGCCGACACCGTGCCCGACGGGTGCGACGTGTGCCCGGGGGGCGACGACACCGTCGATCCCGATTTCGATTATGTCCCGGATGGCTGCGACAACTGCCCGACCGTGAGCAACGTCACTCAGCTCGACGGCGACGCCGACGGGGTCGGCAACTTGTGCGACGTGTGCCCCGGCTTCGACGACGGGTCCGACGCCGACGGCGACGGCGCGCCCGATGGCTGCGACTTGTGCCCGGGGGGCGACGACAACCTCGATGCCGACGCTGATCTCGACCCGGACGCGTGCGACAACTGCCCGCTCGACGCCAACGCGCTGCAGACCGACTCCGACGGCGACGGGGTGGGCAATTCGTGCGATGCCTGCCCGGGAAGCAACGACAACGACGACGCCGACGGCGACGGCGCCCCCGACGCGTGCGACCAGTGTCCCGGAAGCGACGACTCCGCCGACGCCGACAGCGACGGGGTGCCCGACGGCTGCGACACCTGCCCCGGCGGCAACGATCTGCTCGACGCCGACGGCGACCTTGTGCCCGACGGCTGCGACGTCTGTGCGGCCGGCGACGACGGCGCGGACGCCGACGGAGATCTCGATCCGGACGCGTGCGACAACTGCCCGCTGGCCGGGAACGCGGCGCAGACCGACGGCGACGGCGACGGGTTCGGCGACGCGTGCGACGTGTGCGCTGGCGGCGACGACGGGTCCGACGCCGACGGCGACGGGGTGCCGGATGCGTGCGACGTGTGCGCGGGCGGCGACGACACCGCCGATGCCGACGGCGATGGGGTGCCCGACCTGTGCGACACCTGCCCGGGAAGCGACGACAACGCCGACGCCGACGCCGACCTTGTGGCCGACGGCTGCGACGTGTGCCCGGGAAGCGACGACAACGCCGACGCCGACGCCGACACCGTGCCGGATGGCTGTGATGTCTGCGTCGGAAGCGATGATCTCGCCGACGCCGACTTCGACGCGGTGCCCGACGGCTGCGACGTGTGCCCCGGCGGAGACGACGGCGCCGACGCCGACTTCGACACGGTGCCCGACTTCTGCGACACCTGCGCGGGCGGCGACGACACCCAGGACGCCGACGGCGACAGCGTGCCCGACGGCTGCGACACCTGCGTCGGCGGAGATGACACCCAGGACGCCGACTTCGACGCGGTCCCCGACGACTGCGACACCTGCGCCGGCTTTGACGACACCGCCGACGCCGACGCCGACGGGGTGGCCGACGGCTGCGACGCTTGCCCCGGCGGCAACGACGCGACCGACACCGACGCCGACGGCACGCCGGACGCCTGCGACGCCTGCCCCGGCGGAGACGACGCCGCGGACGCCGATGGCGACGCCGTGCCCGACGCCTGCGACACCTGCCCCGGCGGCGACGACACCGTCGACGGCGACGCCGACGGCGTGCCCGACGCCTGCGACACCTGCCCCGGTTTCGACGACGGCGACGACGCCGACGCCGACAGCGTGCCCGATGGCTGCGATGTCTGCGCGGGATCTGACGATCTCGCCGACACCGACGCCGATGGGATCCCGAACGGGTGCGACGCGTGCAGTGCGCTGACCGACGCCGATTCCGACGGGGTGCCCGACGACTGCGACCTGTGCCCGGCGGGCGACGACAACGCCGACGCCGACGCCGACGGATTCGCCGATGCCTGCGACGTGTGCACCGGCTTCGACGACACGGCCGACGCCGATTCCGACGCGGTTCCCGACGGCTGCGATCAGTGCGCGGGCAGCAACGACGCCGCCGACGCCGACGCCGACGGCGTCCCCGACGGGTGCGACGCGTGCGCCGGCGCCGACGACGCGATCGACACCGACGCCGACGGGATCCCCGACGGGTGCGACGGGTGCCTGTCGCCCTTCGATGGCGACGGGGACGGCGTGCCGAACGACTGCGACATCTGCCTGGCCGGCGACGATCTCGCCGACGCCGACGCCGACACCGTCCCCGACGCGTGCGACGCATGCCCCGGGGCGAACGACGCCAGCGATGCCGACTTCGACGGGGTGCCGAACGCGTGCGACGCCTGCCCCGGCGCCGACGATACCCTCGACGCCGACGCCGACGGCGCACCCGACGCCTGCGACATCTGCCCGGGTTCGAACGACGCGATCGACGCCGACGCGGACGGGGTGCCGAACGGCTGCGACGCCTGCCCCGGATCCGACGATGCCGCCGACGCCGACGCCGACACCGTGCCGGACGGCTGCGACGTGTGCGCCGGATCCGACGACACCGCCGACGCCGACGCCGACGCCATCCCCGACGGCTGCGACGTGTGCCCGGCCGGCGACGACACCGCGGACGCCGACGGCGACACCGTCGCCGACGCCTGCGATGCCTGCCCCGGCGCCGACGACGCCGACGACGTCGACGCCGACGGCACCCCCGACGCCTGCGACGCCTGCCCGACCGAGCCGGGCGATCCCGATCTCGACGGCGACGGCTTCCTGATCTGCGCCGGCGACTGCTGGGACGGCGATGCCGGCGTGAATCCGGCCGGATTGGAGATTGCTGACGGCATCGACCAGGACTGCGACGGCACGGTGGACGAGGGGACCGACTGGTACGACGACGACGGCGACGGCGTCACCGAGGACGCCGGCGACTGCAACGACGCCAACGGCGGGATCGCGCCCGGGATCCTCGAGGTGTGCGACGGCATCGACCAGGACTGCGACGGGGATCGCGACGACGGCACCCCGTGCGGCGACGACGACGGCGACGGCACGAGTGAGAACCAGGGCGACTGCGCCGACGCCAACGCGGCGGTCAACCCCGGCGCCCCGGAGATCCCCGACAACGAGATCGACGACGATTGCGACGGGGTGGTGGACGACGGCGTGTACGACGACGACGGCGACGGCGTGGTCAGCGGCGACTGCGAGCCCGACGACGCCGACGTGTTCCCCGGGAACACCGAGGTCCCGGACGGGGTCGACAACAACTGCGACGGCCGGATCGACGAAGGAACCTCGGCCTACGACGACGACGGCGACGGGTACTCGGAAGAGGCCGGCGACTGCGACGACGAGGACGAGACGATCTTCCCCGGCGCGGAGGAGACGGCGAACGGCCGCGACGACGACTGCGACGGGGTGGTGGACGAGCGGACCGACGGCGGCGACGACGACGGCGACGGCTTCACCGAAAACGGCGGCGACTGCGACGATGCCGACGGGACGGTGTACCCCGGCGCCGAGGAGACCCCCGACGGCGACGACGACGACTGCGACGGCGACACCGACGAAGGTCTCGACGACAAGGACGGCGACGGCTGGACGGTGGCGCTCGGCGACTGCGACGACAACAACGGCTGGGTCGGACCCGAGACCATCGAGATGTGCGATTCGATCGACAACAACTGCGACGGCAAGGTCGACGAGGGCTGCTCGGACGAGGGCCTCGCGATCCCCGACGTGGGCGGCTGCGGCTGCGCCACCGGGGCGAACCTCGGGGGCGCGCTGGCCGGGCTCGCCGCCGCGCTCGTCGTTCGGCGGCGTCGGAAGGTCACGCTTGAGTAGCTGGATCATCCCGATCCAGCGTGCGGCCAGTCTCCTCTTCTGGGTCGGATTCGCCTTCGGGCCCCTCCTGATTGCGCTGCTCGCGGGCATTGGCGCAGCGTTCAACGCGGAGGAACGCGCTGTTTTCGTCGCGCTCGCCGTGTTCTCCGCGGGGATGGGCGCCACGGCCATCGGTTCCGTGTTCGTGCTCTTTCCGGTGCTCGCCTGGGTGTTCCGTGGAGAGTCACGCCCCTGGCTCGACGATTTGGCCGATAGTCTCGGCGGGGTGCCGCGTTATCCGTCGTTGTTCTGGCCGATCGTCTCTCCGCATCTCGATGCCCAGATCGATGGAAACGCAGCCAGGATCACCTTGTTTCGCTTAGGAGGCATCCTCGGCCCCCCGATCCCGGGCGAGCGTCGCCTGATCTTCGCGTGGTCGGCCTTTGTTGCGATCGACACCCGCGCTCCCACCGAGCTGACGGTGGGCCGCACCCTCTTCGGCTCGACCCTTCGCCCGATTCCCGCGCCCGCAGAGGGCCTCGATTGGACCTTGTTTGCCCGCGATGTCGCGATCGGGTCTCGCGTGGCCGGCGATCCGATTGCCCAGGAGATCGTCTCGCGCCTCCGCGCCTACCCCGGTCGCGGCGTTGCATCGGTCGGGAAGCGGGCAGAGTGGACCGGCGCCCTGGAAGCCGGGTGCTCGCCGGCGGCGACGGCCGGGGTGATACGCGACCTCAGTGCGCTCAGCGCTGCGGTGGTGCGAGCGACATCCCCCGCTGCAGGAGGCCGGTGAGCTCGCGCTGGTGGGTGATCCCCGTCCAGTCGTGGTTGAGCTCCTCCCACACCAGCCGCCGGGTGTCGATGTCGAGCTGATCGCGGAGGAGGCCGAGAAACCGGGGCGGGGCGACCACGACCAGGTGGTCGTAGCGGTTGGCGACCCGGCCGGCGCGCAACGCGTGGCCGAGCTCGCGCGCGAACACGAGGCCCTGGGCCTGGTGTGGATCGGTCGGCGCCTCGTAGGCGCTGTGGTTGCCCCCGGGGAACGCCCGGGTGCGGCCGCGATCGTCGCTGAGGAGCTCGCGCACCTTCACCCGACTCTCGGGGTGTTCGAACGAGTGGATCGCGGTGAGCTTCTCGAGTTGGAGATTCGCGCTGTAGATCGTCCCGCGCGCGGAGTTGGCGACCAGAACCCAGCAGGTGGACATGTGCCCTCCTGCTCCAAAGCTAGGCACGCTTCCGGGAGCCAGGAACGCGTCGCCGCAGGACGATCGCGGCCAGCGCGACACCGGCCCACGGCAAACCCGGTCCCCTGGCCGCGTCACAGCCCCCGCAGCTGGTCAGCGAAGCGGGAGGCGGTTCCTTCTTCGGGGGCGGGCAGGTCTGCCCTTCGTCGGCAACCCCGTCGCAGTTGTTGTCGCGTTCGTCGCAGAATTCCTCGGCACCCTGGTACACGAGCGGGTTGCCGTCGTCGCAGTCCTTGCTGTTCTCCGAGCTGTCCTCCGGCTGTTCGCAGCCGTTCACCACCGCGTCCGGGTCGCCTTGGCCGTCGCCGTCGAGGTCGGCGAACCAGCTCACCGGTCCGATCGATCCGGGCTCGTCGGCCACGCCGTCGCAGTCGTTGTCGAGGCCGTCGCAGCGTTCGGTGGCGTTCGGGTTGACCGTCGGCTCGAGGTCGTCGCATTCGCACTTGCCGCCGACGCCGTCGGCGTCCCGGTCGACCTGCAGGTCGTTCGGATCTCGGGCGCAGTTGTCACAGTCATCGGGGACGCGGTCGAGATCAAAGTCGGCGAAATCGTCGAAGCCGGGGCACAGTTCGTCGATGTTGCATTGGCCGTCGCCGTCGGCGTCGTCGTCTCCGACCGGATCGCTCGGGCAGTTGTCGCACCCGTCGGCGAGGTCATCGCCGTCGGCATCGACGGTGTCGTCGGAGCCCGGGCAAACGTCCACGTCGTTGCACACGCCGTCACCGTCGCTGTCGTTGAGCGCAGAGAACGGGCAGATGTCGTTCGTGTCGCACACCCCGTCATTGTCCGTGTCGGGGATGGTCAGGTCGTCGCACGCGTCGCAGTAGTCGCCGATGCCGTCGCCGTCGCTGTCTTCCTGCAGCGGGTTGGCGATGTTCGGGCAGTTGTCGTCGCCCGCGATCCCGTCGCCATCCACATCAGAGTTGCCCGCCCACACCAGCGAGTTCGCGAGCAACCACTCGCCGTCGGTCGCAGGCACCCAGGCCCCGCCCAGGCCATCGCTCGAAGCCGGATAGAAGTTCAGCCCGACGAGCAGGCCGGGCTTGGTCTCGAGGGTCGCCACGAGCGGCAGGTTGTTGCTCCAGTGCGCGAGGCGCGTCGCCCCGGGGGCCACCGCTGCGTTCGAGGCGTGGTAGCTGGACGGTCCGCCGTTGAACGTGAAGACGTTGTCCATGATCGGGTGGGTGGGGTCGTCGATCCCCATCGTGAGTTGGATCCCCGCCGTGTAGTTGGTGGCGGTCAGCGGCCCGTAACCCTGGGTGACGAAGCGGCCGGCCAACGGAGCGCCGGCGATGCCGAACATCGCCTCGACGACCCCGCCTCCGGCGTCGACGTAATCGGCCAGCCGATCGCCGAGCAGCGTGGCGTTGTTGAAGCCGTAGTCGCTGTACACCAGGACCGCGTCGTAGGGGGCGAGCTGGGCCGCGGTGGGCGTGCCGGTTTGGACGTTGAACTCGTCGAGCACCGCAAACAAGCCGGTCGAGTTGATCTTCGCGTAGACGTCGGCCTCGTAGGGGCTGGCGTGGCAGATCAGCGCGTCGGTGGCGCCGGCGAGGGACGGGGTGAAAACGAGCGCGAGGGCGGCGAGCGGTCGCATGGGGCACTCCAAGCCCGGGCATTTTACCACCGGTTCGCTCAATCGGGGAGTTTTCCGCAGTGGGCGGCCAATTCCCTGAGCACGTACCCCCACGCAGACGAAAAATAGGCGAAGGTCGCGGTCCAGTCCGAGGACACCTCTTGCATGCCTGCCTCGGGCCAGCCGGTGTGGGTCAGGCGCACCCGCGTTCCTCCCTGGACGGCATCGAACGCGACGACCACCCAGGTGTGCGCGAACCGGGTCTGGAGGTGCGGCGGGGCGTTCCAGGTGAAGCTGAGCAGGCGCGGCTCGAGAAAGGAGAGGATCCGGCAGCCCTCGCTCCCGCGACTGCCCGGGGTCTCCAGGAAATAGATCTCGAACGGTCCGCCGATCCGGAGCTCCATGCGGCAGTCGTTTCCAAACCAGCCCCGGAGGCCCGTCTCGGTCGTCCAGAGCGGCCAGACCTGCTCCGGGGTGAGGGGAACGGTGGTTTCAACCTCGATGACCTGGCGGGACATCGAGGCGCCGGTGGCCGCGACCCGGGCGCCGACCTCCGCGCGGAAGTGGGGGTTCGCGATCAGTCCGAGGGGGTTTCCGGCCGGATCCGCCACGGTCGCGACCGCGATGCCGTCGCCCACGTCGTGGGGCGCCTCGAGCACTGCGGCGCCGAGCGCACGAAAGCGGGCGACGGCGGCCTCGAGGTCGTCGACCGCCCACAGCGCGCTCGACCGGCCGTCGGGGACGAGCCCGAGTTCGTAGCCCCCCACGTCGAAGCCCACGTAGAACGGCTGGTCGAAGTACGGCGGTGTACCTAGTACTTCGGTGTAGAAGGCCTTGGCGCGCGCCAGATCAGGCGCGGTGTACAGCGCGGTGCGCAAGCCACGGAGCATCGAGTCCCCCGCGCGCAGCCTAGCGAAGGAAGCGCTCCCGGGCCACAATCCTCGCGAAACGGGGTTTGATCCTGACGGTCATGCGCACGGCCATGCCTCGACGTGCAGCCCTTGCATCCGCTGAAAGTCGCGGACGTTCGCTGTTGCCACGCCCCACCCAGGGCGATCGCCACGGAGCCGATGATCACGTCCAGGTCGCCGACCGGGGTTCCCGCACGTTCCAGCGCCGCCTTCTGTCGGCCAAATTCGAGCGCTGCACCTTCCGTCCAGAGCGTTGGGCCGCGCAGGTGCGGCCCAACTGCGAATTGGTGGAGACCACGACCGGGACCTGTGCAGCCGAAGAGTCCGCGGTCGAGGCTTGTACGGGGGTCAGCTGACACCGGGTTCAGCGTTCGCACGCCGCGGAGCATGGAGCCAGCCCGGTGGTAAGGCTAGCGAAGGAAGCGCTCCCAGGCCACCGGGATCGGCCCTTCGAGCAACCGCTCGGTGGCGGCGCGATCGAGCAGCGCAAACCGAAACTGGCCGGTGAACACCAGGGTGTCGCGCTGGTGGAGCGTCACCTCGACCTCGGCGAGGCGGCGCACCGGGCCGGTCAACCGGCCGCGGCCGACCACGGGCTCTCCGACGCGCACCGCTTTGCGGTACTTCGCCTCGAAGGTGACCGTGAAGCCGAATTTGCCCGTGCCGGCGATGACGGTCCACGCGGCGAGTTCGTCGGCGAACGTCGCCACCAGCCCGCCGTGAAGAATTCCCGGTGGACCTTGGTAGTGTTCGCCCGGCGTGAAGTGGCTGACCAGCTCCTCGCCCTCCTGCTCGAAAGCGAGGTGCATCCCGATCGGGTGATTCGGCCCGCAGCCGAAGCACGGTTGGTCGGCGCCAAACAGGTGGCCGTCGAACCTCACGAGCTGCAGCTCAGCATCGAGCATCCCGCGCGATTACGGGCCCACTCGGGCCGCTTTTCGGCAAACGCCTCCCTGCCGGGCTGATCGTCGTAGGGGTGGCGCAACACCTCGAGCAGCTCCTCGATGCCCGTCGGGTCGCCCGCCTCGGCGCGGTCGATCGCGAGCTGCGCGAGCCAATTCCGCAGCACGTACCGGGGGTTCACCGCGTTCATCCGCTCCCGGATCCCGGCCGGCTCCTGTGCGGCGCGGGCTCGCCAGGCCTGGAGCCAGGCGGTGATCCGTGCTTTCCCGTCGGCGGACGGCTGGGCGTACCAGGCGGGGGCCACCGCGGCGAGCGGGTCTTCTGCGTCGAGCGCGTCGGCGAGCCCGCGAAAGAACAGCGTGTAGTCGGTCTCGACCACACCCAGGATCGCGCTGAGCTCGGTCAACAGCGCCGTGTCCTCGGGTCGGGGTCGAAGGCCGAGCTTGCTGCACCACATGGCGCCGTGCGCGGTGTGGAAGGTGTCGATGTAGGCCCGGAGGCCGCGCTCGAAGGGCTCGGGGTCGCCGATCAGCGGGTAGAGGGCTTCGGCGAAGCGGGTGAGGTTCCACAGACCGATGTCCGGCTGGCGGCCGAAGCGATAGCGCCGCCCCTGGGCGTCGGTCGTGTTCGGCGTCCAATCCGGATCGTAGCCTTCGAGCCAGCCATAGGGTCCGTAGTCGATCGTCAGGCCGAGGAGCGAGAAGTTGTCGGTGTTCATCACCCCGTGGACGAAGCCGACGCGTTGCCAGTGGACGATCATCTCCGCGGTGCGGGCCGCGACCGTCGCGAACATCCCGGCGACGCCGTCTTCCTCGCGAAACAAAGTGCCGACGGCGTGATCCGCGAGCGTCCGCAGCGTGGCGAGGTCGTCGCGGGCGGCGTGGATCTCGAAGCTGCCCAGGCGGAGGAAGCTCGGGGCGACGCGCACGACGATCGCGCCCGGCTCGCGCCGCGGGTTGCCGTCGTAGAACAGATCGCGCACCACCGACTCGCCGGTCCCCACGAGGCACAGCGCGCGCGTGGTGGGCACGCCCAGGTGGTGCATGGCCTCGCTGCACAGGAACTCGCGCACCGACGAGCGCAACACCGCCCGGCCGTCGGCGTGGCGGGAGTACGGCGTGGGGCCAGCGCCCTTGAGCTGCACCTCCCAGCGATCGCCGTTCACGACCTCGCCCAGCGTGATCGCCCGCCCGTCGCCGAGCTGGCCGGCCCAGCTTCCGAATTGGTAGCCCCCGTAGCATGCGGCGTAGGGGCGCATCCCGGGGAGCTGTGCATTCCCGGCCCATACCGCCGTCATCTCCGCGGAGCGAACCTCCTTGGGTGCGAGCCCCAACAACGCGGCCACCTCGTCGGCCACGGCCAGCACCACCGGGCGCGCGACCGGTGTGGGCGCGACGGAAGAGAAACACGTGGGCGGAAGGGTGCGCACGAAGCGGTCGTCAACCTGGAGGGTCATGCCCCTGTCCCTATTCGGCCCGATCGGGAACGGCTCGACCGGGCCCGCCTGCGCCCCCAGGTGTGATACGGTGCGCCCCGCCAGCGGAGGGTCCCAGCGTGCTGCTCATTCTTGGTTTCCTGACCTTTGCCCATGCGAAAGACGAGCAGTACCTGCTGGGCGATCTGGGTGTGAAGATCGACCCGGCCGGCTGGAACATGGATCGGTGGTCGGACTGGGACTTCCGCGCCACGTCGGCAGACGGGGCGGTGGTGCTCGGGGTGTGGTCGACCGAGATCCAGACCGACCTCGGGACCGACGCCGCGGCATGGTCTCCGGCGATCGAGGCCAAGCTCGTCGAGTTCGGGGCGCGGGAGCCAAAGCTCGCGACCTCGCGGATCGATCCCGGGCCGCCCGGTGTCGCCCGCACCGACTTCACGTTCTCCCTTCCCGGGGACCAGAAAGGGAACGCCTACGGTGCGACCTTGGTGATCGGCGGGTCGAACCTCCAGGTGGTCGCCATGACCCGTGGTCAGACGGCCGCGCGGGCCAAGTCGCTGCTGGAGTCTACGCTCCACAAGCTCGAGCTTCGCAAAGCCCCGTTAGCAGCCCCGGAAGGCCCGCTCGACGTGTCCGGGCACGCCGTCGCGCCTCCCGCCGGCTGGCGAAAGCCGCTCGAGGCGGAAGCCGAGACCGTGCTGGCCGAGGTCAACGCGATCGGCGGCGAGGAGCTCACCGGCTGCGGATGGATGATTCGCCCGATTCCAGCCAGTAAACCAGCCATTTTCCTCATGTGTCCCTCCCGACAGCACCTGACCGTGGTCGATGCCCTCACGGTGGCCGACGTGGGGGCCGAGATCGCGCCCCGCCTCTTCGGGAAGGCCGCGCCCCCGCCGGTCGCGCTGCTCGAGCTGCCCGACAGGAACGGGCTTGCGTGGACGCTCCCGGCCTCCGGAAAGGGGATGCGGATGGCCCTGATCCCAACTGGCACCACCGCGATGCGCGCGTGGATCGCGTCGCCGGTCGATGGGCCGGAACTCGACACCGCCCTCCAGGCCGCCCTCGCCGCGACGACCTGGGCAGCGCCCCACGAGGTGGTCTTCGGGGAGCAGGCCTCGTATTATCTGAGTTACAAGCCGCTCTCGGCCGAGGTGCTCTGTCCGGCGACCGGGGTGCTGTGCCCGCTGGGGCTGCTCGCGTCGGGAGGGGCCTTCGCGGGGCTCGCGTGGTCGCGGCGCAAGAAGAAGGCTACGGGCGATCTCGACTGAGGAGCCGTTGAGCTGGTTCGATGCGGTGGCCGGTGCGGTCGACACGGCGATGGTGCGCCGCGGGCGGCTGCGCGGCGGATCCGATCCGCGGATCGCCCGCATGCCGCTTGCCGAGCGGCTCGACCGACTGGAGCGACTGGCGACCCGATACCAGGGCATGGAGATGATGGCCTTTCCCGGGCCGTTTCTCGCTCCCGGACCGCCCGTGCGCCCGACCCGGCGGCGGGCATGGGGTGCCGAGGAGCTGGGGTGGCCGAGCGGCTGTGCGCGGTTCGACCCGGAGGTGTCCTGGCCGACCGACCCCGCCAACGACCTCGCCTCGGCCACGGTCCTGCGGTGCGGGCGGGCTGGGGCGCCGGCGGTGATCGTCCTTCACGGGTATGGCGGCGGTGGCCGAACCCTCGAGCGCGCGCTGTGGCCGCTCCGGGCCCTGCGTCGCGCGGGGATCGACGTGGTGCTCGCCACGCTTCCGCTGCACGGTCCGCGCTCGACGGTGCGCACCTTCACCCCCGCCTTTCCGGCGCAGGACCCTCGGCTGACCCATGAGGGGTTCCGGCAGGCGGTTCACGAGATCACCGGGCTCATCGCGTGGCTCCGCGCCGAGGGGGCCCCCCGCGTGGGGCTGATGGGCATGTCGCTCGGGGGCTACACTACCGCGCTGATCGCCACTTTGCCAGGGATCGACCTGTCCTTTGCCGGCCTCGTGATCCCGCTCTCCTCCCTCTCCGATTTCGCGCTTCGGCACTTCCGCCTGGGTCATGGCCCCGACGCGCTCGCGTTGGAGGCGGCGCTCGCTCGGGTCTATCGTCCGTCGAGCCCGCTGGCGCGGCCGCCGGCCATCGCGCCGGAGCGCGTCGCGATCCTCGCGGCCCGGGGCGACCGGATCACCGGGGTCGAGCAGGCCCTTCGGCTCGGCGCGCACTTCGGCGTCGCGCCGGTCCTCGGGCCCGGCAGTCACCTGATCCAGGCCGCGCTCCCGTGGCGGCCCCTGGTGAACCGGCTGGTCGACTGCTTGGTCTGACCCGACTCAGCCCCGCCGTTTTCCCTTCGCCGCTTTCGGCGGCAGCTCGGCTGCCCGCTCGAGCGCCGCCTTCGCCCAGCCGATCAGGGTCACATCCGGTACTTCGGTCTCTGACGAGATGGCGACATAGTCCTTCCAGACGCGACCCTCCATGGGGGCGAACGGTTCGGCGCCGGCGGCGCGGGCCGCGTCGGCCTCGGCTCCGGAGATCCGGAAGACGAGCTGGTCGTTGAACGTGCCGAAAAACATGTGCCCGGCCACGAAGGCCCCTGGGTGGCCGAACATCTTCCTGGGCTCGGCCCGGACATCGGCCGGGAGTACGCGCTCGAAGCGGGCGATGGCGCTCGGGGTCGGTTTCATGGGAGCCTCACAGGTGGCGGTTGGGCTACACGCGCATTCCCGGCGCTTCGCGGCCGGTGGCGGCGACGTATTCGTCGTAGGTGCCCGGGTAGGCCCGGGGACCGGCGGGCGACAGCTCGATCACCCGGTTGGCGAGCCCGCGGAGGAACGCCCGGTCGTGGCTCACGAACACGAGCGTGCCCTCGTAGCTGCCGAGCGCCTTCACCAGGGCCCGCTTGGTCGCGAGATCGAGGTGGTTCGTCGGCTCGTCGAGGACCATCAAGTTCGGCGCCGAGTAGAAGATTTTCGCGAGGGCGAGTCGAGATTTCTCGCCGCCAGACAACACGTAGATCGGCTTGTCGACGTCGTCGCCCGAGAACCCGAACGCGCCGGCGAGGTTGCGCAGGGTGCCGAGGTTCGCGACCGGGGCAAACGCCATCAGCTCCTCGAGGATCGTGCGGTCGCTGGTGAGCTGCTCCATCTGGTGCTGGGCAAACCAAGCCATGGCGACGTTGGCGCCGAGATCCACCGATCCGGAGTCGGGGGGCGTCGCGCCGGCGATCATTTTCAGCAAAGTGGACTTTCCGGCGCCGTTCTCACCCATCACCGCCCAGCGCTCCCCGCGCCGCACGAGCAGGTCGAAGCCGCCATAGATCACCTTCGGCCCATACGCCTTCTTCAGGCTTCGGACCTTCACCACCTCGTCCCCTGCTCGGGCGCAAGCGCGAAACTCGAACTTCCGCTCGACGATTCGCCGCGGCGGCTCGACCCGTTCGATCTTGTCCACCTTCTTCGCTCGGCTCTGCACCTGGGACGCCTTCGAGGGCTGTGCGCGAAAGCGTTCGATGAATCGAAGCTCCTTCGCGAGCATCGCTTGCTGCTTCTCGTATTCGGCGGCGAGCCGGGTCTCGGCGATCGCCCGCTCGCGCTCGTAGAAGTCGTAGTCGCCCGACCAGCTTCGTATCTGCCCGCCGTCGATCTCCAGGATCCGGGTGACGACGCGGTTCAGCACGTCGCGGTCGTGGCACGTCATCACGACGGCACCGGGATAGTCGCGGAGAAAGGCCTCGAGCCAGAGGATCGACTCGAGGTCGAGGTAGTTGGTCGGCTCGTCCAGCAGCATCACGTCCGGCCGCTGAAGCAGGATCTTGGCCAGCGCGACGCGCATCTTCCAGCCGCCGGACAGGTGTCCGATGTCCTGGCCCACTTGCTCGTTCGTGAGCCCGAGTCCGGCCAGGATGGCCGCCGCGCGCGCTTCCAGGTCATACCCACCGAGCTCGGTGAAGCGCTGTTGCACCTCGCCATACCGCTCGAGCACGGCGTCGAAGTCGGGCGCGTCCACGCCTTCCAGGCGGGCTTCGAGCCCGGCGAGCTCCTGCCCGAGCTCGGCGACCTCGCCCGCGGCCGACACCGTCTCGGCGAGCGCGGTGCGTCCCTTCCAGTCCCCGACGTCCTGCCGGAAGCAGCCGACCGTGAGCCGCTTCGGGCGCTCGATCGCCCCCTCGTCGGCCGACTCCTCCCCCAGGATCAGCCGGAAGACCGTCGTCTTGCCTGCGCCGTTCGGGCCTACGAGGCCGATCTTCTCGCCTGGATCGATGCGCAGGGAGGCGTCGATGAACAAGACCTGGGGACCGTATTGCTTGGTGACGCCGGCGAAGGTGATCATGGGGACGCTCGATAGCACGTCGGGAGACGACATGGCCGGCACCAGCGGCACCCCCCTGCCGAGAAAGCTCGGGGTGAAGGAGGCGACGCGTTTTCGGACCCTCGGTGCGCCGCCCGACTTCGACCTGGGTGTGCCCAGCGTCGCGAGCGATGCCGACGTGATCCTCGCGTTCTGTCGCGATCGCGCGACGCTGGTGGGCGGCCTGCCCGACTGGTTCCGCGAAGTCGGCCCGAACGGGATCGTGTGGGTGGCCTGGCCCAAACGCGCTTCGGGCGTTCTGACCGATCTGTCGGAGGATCGGGTTCGCGAGGAGGCTCTGAGAATCGGCAAGGTCGATGTGAAGGTCTGCGCGATCGACCGGGTGTGGTCGGGCTTGGGTCTCGTCACCCGGCTCCGCGATCGCCCTACTGGCCGTTGACCGGGTCGACGAACGCGGTCAGCGTGCCGGAGTTGCCTTCCCGATCCACCGCGACGAAGTCGGCGCTGTAGCGTGGAAAGGTGCAGTCGAGCCCGCTCCCTGCGGCGGGCATTCGCTTCTCCCAGGCATCCCCGCTTTGGAGCAACAACGGCACACTCAGCTGGGGTTCCTCGCTCACCTCGTCGTAGACAAACGCGGTGACGTCGGCGAGGTTCGCCGGGCCGTCCGGGTCGGTGACGGTGGCCTCGAATGCCCACTCCTCGGCGTTTAACGCTCCCTCACAGGCGATTCTCGCCGACAGGACCACCGGGGCGGCTGATCCTGGATCGAGGGGTGATTCACCGCTCTCCGCAAGGCAGCCCGTCCCTGTGGCGACGGCCAGGATCCATCGCATCTCGCCTCCTCGAGCTGGAACCGTGCGCTAGTCCTTAAACAAGCGCGCCGCCGCGCGGCTGTGATCGGCAGGCGGGATGCCGAGACTTCGATCGA
>CANLGQ010000024.1 GCA_947490265.1 Pseudomonadota bacterium
GCCGGCAAGAATCGGGTCATCGCACTGCTGGTGACGTCGTCTTCTGTTGGGATCGGCGTCGGTCGAGACAGTGGCCGGCCGACATCCATTTGACCCGAAAGCCAGCCTTAACGCAGCAGCAACGACCCCACTCCGAGCGCCATAATCCGCGGGTCGTGCACCGCCATCTCGAGCGGTTCGATAGGTGCGCCACCGGTGACTGTCCGATCCATGCGCTCAGAGGCGTCCATAGAGGGGAGGTTGCGATGGCCAAGAAGCCGAGTAAGCCGCGAAACGTCGCGAGCCTTTCGCTGATCGAGCGCCGCGGGGCCGGCGCCGGATTTCACCGGAGCCGACCGAGGGATGAGGCGCGCATCCCCAGGAACGCCAAGTTCAGGCTCAACCACCAGATATCCGAGGAGGAATGACATGAACGACCACATCGGCGGTCGGGTCGTCGGGGCCGTGTCCTGCGGCGTGCTTCTCAGTAGGTACCTTGGTTACCTTCTTTGCCTGGGCGCCGCCTGGTGCCAGGTGCTTAGGCAGGCTGGGTTGTGGGCCATCCTCGCCGCGTTAATCGCCGCGGCCGCAGTACGCCTGGCCTCGTGGGCGATCGCTGCCGTCGCAAGCCGCTGGAGCCTCCTGGCGGCAGCGTCGACCTTCCTGTTGGGCGGCGGGTTGGCGGCTTGGACCTGCGGCCACCTCCTCGAATTTCCAGTAGTTTGGCAGGCGGTCTTTGCGGTCTCGGGAGTGTGCAGTGGGTGGAGCTGGGGGATCCCGCTCCTCGACTCGGCGAAACCCTCGCCTGGGCGGTGAGACATGCGAGCCTGGACTGCATTCCGGATCCCAACGTGTCCGATCGGCGCCGCGGCGTGCGTCCAACTGGTGGAGGTCGAAATGTCCAAAGGCGATCACGTCCGCGTTCACCGCGGCGCATACTGGCACCACGGCATCGATGCGGGCGACGGCACCGTCGTCCACTTCACCGGCGAGATCTTCGATAGCGGCAACGCTACGATCGACCGTACTCCCCTGGACGCGTTTCTCCTCGGGGGGAAACTGGCGATCGTGAAGTACGCCCGAACCCTGCCCGTCGAGGAGGTCATCCGCCGTGCGGAGAGCCGTCTCGGTGAGAGGGGGTACTCGGTGCTGTTCCGCAACTGCGAGCACTTCGCCACGTGGGCGAAACTGGGCGACGACGACAGCCGGTCGGAGCAGATCGACACTGTCGCGACGAGTTCGGCCGGCACGGCTGCCGCAGGCGCGGCCACCGCCGCCGGCCTCGGCATCGTCTCGGCGGGCGGCACCGTCGCTGGCCTCTCCGGATCGGGGATCATGTCCGGCCTCGCCGCCGCTGGTGGCGTGGTCGGAGGGGGCGCCGTCGCGGGCCTCGGCGTGCTGGGCGCCGGTCCGATCGCCATCACCACGCTGGCGATGAACCGGGTGCTCCGCGACGACGACCGCCTCGCCGACGAGGAGCGCTCGGCCCGCGCCGTTGGTCGCGCCGCCACCGTAACGGGCGCGATCGGCGGAAGCATGGCCTCAGTCGCAGCTGTTTCGACGGCCGGCGTCGCTGGGCTCTCCGGCGCGGGCATCACCTCGGGGCTCTCGGCGATTGGCGCCACAGTGGGCGGCGGGATGGCCGCAGGGACGGTCCTGACGGTCGCGGCGCCGGCGGCGGCGGCGGTGGGCTACGGTGCGTACCGCGCCGCTTGCTGGCTGCTGGGTTCGAGGTGAGCGCCGCGCCCCCGTCGCCCCCGGGATTTTTCGTTGTCGCCGCTGAAGGGCGAGTTTGGAACCAAAAGGAGTGCCCATGATTGCCGCGCCGCTGCCCCTCTGCGTCCTTGTCGCCGTAGCCGTGGCCCTCGAGGCCCACAACCTCATCGCACGCAAGGCATCGCTCCGAGGTGCCCCCAAGCGCGTGCTGAAGCGTGTGTTTCTGCAACTCGTGGTGGTCTCGTGAGGTCCGGTCCGGCCGCGGGATAGCGAACACAGGCCAGTCGCCTAGCTTTCCGCCTTACGGTCGATTGCGCAGCGGCGCCTGCCTTTTCGCGGAGGCTCCGTGGGCGCTCGGTAGCAGGCCGACGATCGCCGACTCGCGCAAGAGGACCGGCGAAAGTGCGCCTCCATTAGGCTTCTTGTCGGCG
Source organism: Pseudomonadota bacterium (assembly GCA_947490265.1). Taxonomy (GTDB): domain Bacteria; phylum Myxococcota_A; class UBA796; order UBA796; genus CANLGQ01. The sequence goes on from CANLGQ010000024.1 coordinate 2,127, forward strand.
CTCGCGTCCGGGCGCACGATGCGGTCGAACTTCACCCGCAAGGCGCGGCGATGCCCCAACTCGACGTATCCAGTCACCGGGGTCGACTCGCCTACGGCCTTTGGGTGGGTGACCTTGGGATGATGTCGCCCTTTTCGACCGCGATCCGCCAATTCAGCGGAGTCAGCTCGTGAACGCGCTGCGAGGAGTGGTCGAGCAGGCGGCCGAACACGTCGTGGAGGTACCGCCAGGGGTCGACCTTCTGCAACCGGCAGATGGCGATCAGCGAGAACCAGTCGGCCGCTGCCCGTGCGCCCCCTTCGGAGCCACTGAACAGCCAGTTCTTCCGACCTACGATGGGCTGGCGGAGGAGGAGCTCGGAAAGGTTGTTGTGCAGGGTGACGTCGCCATGCGCGAGGAAGATCCGCATCCTCGGCTCCTGGCTCATCGCGTAGCCGACGGCGTCGCCGAGCTTCAAGGCCGATCCCTCAGGCCCCAAAGAGGCCCCAACGACCCTCCCACCAGGCCCCACAAGGTCCGATTAGGCCCCAAACCCCGGCCGGCCCGCCCAAACCATCGGTTGCAAGCCGGAAAGTGACCCCAACGGGATTCGAACCCGTGTCGCCGGGATGAAAACCCGGTGTCCTGGTCCCCTAGACGATGGGGTCGTAACCCGTGGGTCGCATGGGACTCGAACCCATGACCCTCGGCTTAAAAGGCCGGTGCTCTGCCAACTGAGCTAGCGACCCTTTCGGGTCGGGCCCCCCATGTAACTCGCCTCAGCCGGCGAACAAGCCCCCCACCGCGATCGTCGCCTCCCGCTCGGGCCCGACCGAGATCAGCTCGATGGGAACGCCCACTAGCGCCTCCAGCCGATCCACATAGGCCCGGGCCTCTCGCGGGAGGTCGCCCAGCGTGCGCGCGCCGGAGATCGGGTCCGACCAGCCGGGAAGCTCTTCCCACACCGGCACCGCGTCCTCCAATGCCGCCGGGAACGTCCCGTCGAACCCCGCGTAGCCGACACACACCGGGATCCGGTCGAGGCCGGTCAACACGTCGAGCTTGGTGAGCGCGAGCCGGGTGACGCCGTTGAGCCGCACCGCCTGCCGAAGCAAGGCCGCGTCGAACCAGCCGCACCGCCGAGGGCGACCGGTGGTGGCCCCGAACTCGGCCCCGATCGCCCGCAGTGCCTCGCCCGCTGCGCCCAGGTCTTCGGTCGGGAAGGCGCCGGAGCCCACCCGGGTGGTGTACGCCTTGGCGATGCCCACGACCTCGTGGATCGCGGTCGGCCCGACCCCGGCGCCCGCGCACGCCGCCCCGGCGACGGTGTTCGACGAGGTGACGAACGGGTAGGTCCCGTGATCGATGTCGAGGAACGTCCCCTGGGCGCCCTCGAAGAGGATGGAGCCGCCGCGGCCGAGGATCGCGTGGACCTCGGCGACCGTGTCGCGCGCCCAGGGTCGGAGGCGGGCGCCCATCGGGGCGAGCTCGTTCAGCAGCGCATCGGCGGTGATCGGCGCGACGCCGTGCCAATTCTCGAGGGCGTGATTCTTCTCGGGAAGGATCTCGCCGAGCCGGAGCGCGAGCCGGGCGGGGTCGATGAGATCGGCGATCCGCACGCCCCGGCGGGCGACCTTGTCTTCGTAGGCCGGCCCGATGCCGCGACCGGTGGTGCCGATCTTCGAGGCCCCGCGGGCGCGCTCCCGGGCCTGATCGACCGCGGTGTGGTAGGGCAGAATCACGTGAGCCGACAGAGAGATCCCCAGCTTGTCGGCGGAGAGCACGTGCCCGCGGGCGGTGAGCCGATCGATCTCGCCGAGGAGCACCGCCGGATCGATCACCACGCCGTGACCGATCAGGCTGGTCACCTCGGGGTGGAGGATCCCCGACGGGAGGAGGTGCAGGACGATCTTCTGCCCGTTCACGACGAGGGTGTGGCCGGCGTTGTTTCCGCCTTGAAAGCGCACGACGGCGGCGACGTGCGGAGCCAGGGCGTCGACCACCTTGCCCTTTCCCTCGTCGCCCCACTGCGTGCCGACGATCACCACATTCGGCATCATCCCTCCGACTTTGCGGACTAACCTGCGTCGCCCGGGTCGTCGCGAGCGTGCGGGTGGGCGCGCCGGTAGACGTCCCGGAGTTGGGCCGTTGAAACATGAGTATATCGCTGGGTGGTCGACAGGCTGCTGTGGCCGAGCAACTCCTGGATCCCTCGGAGATCGGCCCCCGACGCGAGCAGGTGGGTGGCGAAGGAGTGCCGCAGGGTGTGGGGGTGCAAGCCAGAGATCCCCGCGCGAAGGCCGGCCTCGGTCACGATCCGGCGGATCGTGCGGTCACTCATGCGCCGCCCGCGGGCGTTGCGGAGCACCGGGCCCTCGAAGCCCTGCCTCGCGCCCAAGGCGCGGAGCGCGGCGACCGCTGGCGGGCCCACCGGGACCCGGCGCTCCTTTCCCCCTTTTCCACGAAGCACGCGGATCTGGGCGGCGTCGAGGTCGAGCGCCTCCCAGTCGAGGGCCGCCAGCTCCGAAACCCGGAGACCGCCGCCATACAGCACCTCGAGGATGACCGCCTCGGTGCAGCGCGGCTCCTCGCCGAACAGGCGGTCGGCGACCGGCTCAGACAGGACGTCGGGAAGGGAGGACGGCACGCGCGGCGGCTGGAGGTCGGCGACGATTGAATGCGCAAGAACCCCCGTCTCGACCATCCAGCCGAACCAGGCGCGGAGCGCCGCGACGTGGCGAGCGAGCGTAGCGGCCGAGCGGCCGCGCCCGGCGGCGAACAGATAGCCGCGAACATCGATCTTCCGGGCGGTCTCGACGGTGCGTCCCGCGGTGCGCAGGTGCCCGATCAGGTCGGCCACTGTTCGCCGGTAGGCGCGGATCGTGTGCGGTGAAGCCCCGCGCTCGGCGCGGAGGTAGTCGAGGAAGCGCGCGGCCAGCGCCTCGTCGCTCACGAGAAGAGCAGGGCCCAATCCTCGCCGAGTGGACCGGCGACGTCGTCGGCCGGCGCGAGCAGGATCGCCGCAGCCCGCCGCACGAGGTCGAGGTCCACCAGCGCGGTGGTCCCCTCGGGGACGAGCTCGGCCGCCGCGAGCAACACCCGGTTCACCCCCTCGGCATCGAGGTGACCGTACTCGGCCAGCAGCGCCACGAAGCGGGTGGCGCGACCGGTGAGCCGGATCTGTCGAACTTTGCTCAAGCCTTTCCCCTCGCGTCGACGTAACGTCGGGCTGGGAGCCGCACCACCTCCCCCCGCACCTCCATCCGCTGCAGCTCGCACAACAGCTCGAGCGTGGATCCACCGCGCAGTCGGGCCACCTCCTCCAGCGGCTCCCCGCGAAAGAGGGCACTTCGCCAAAAGATCTCGGGATCCCCCGGCACCGAGGGAGCCAGGATCTCGGTCAGGTCGCGAGGCGAGTCGACCAGCGTCGCGTCCTTGGAGCGGAGGAGCATGTGACCGCCGGCGTTCACGGGGCTCCCTGCCGCGCCCGGAAAAGCGTAGATGGGACGCGCCAACTCGGACGCGACCAACGCGGTGATCAGGGCGCCGCTGGCCGCCGGGGCTTCGATCACGACGAGGGCGTCACACAGGCCGGCGAGCCAGCGATTTCGCTCGGGGAACGTCCACCGCGCGGGGCTCACCCCGTCGGGAAACGCGGTGACGACGGCGCCCAGCAAGGAGATCTCTTGCCGGAGGCCTCGATGGGCGGCGGGAAACGTCGCGGAGAGGCCGTGCCCGACGACCGCGACGGTGCGCCCGGCCCGGAGCGCCCCCCGGTGGGCGGCGGCGTCGATCCCGTGGGCCATCCCGCTGACGACGACCAGGCCGGCCGCAGCGAGCGCGCGGCCGACCTGAAACGCGAGCTGCTCCCCAGCCGGCGAGCACCGGCGCGTGCCGACGACCGCCACCATCCGCTCGGCGAGGACCGCGAGATCGCCCTCCACGAAGAGCACGGCCGGCGCGTCGACAAGCTTGCGCAGGGGCGCCGGGTACTGCGGATCGCACAGGCGGATCGGGCGCCCACGCGACCGGATCGGTTCGGCGTCCCGCCAGCGCGCGACCACCTCCGGCGGGATGTTCAGGTCCTCCAGAGGCACCTCGCCCAGATCGTCCCAGATCCCGCCCCGCCTGCGGATCAGCTCGCCCCACCCCGCCCACGGACGACGCGCCGCCCCGGCCCACCAGTCGTGCAGCTCGAACACGCCCCACCTCGCAGCCCGCAGCTAGCCGCCCGCTGCGCGCCCGAGGCCCTGACCCCCCGCAGACTTCCGCCCCGCAACCGAGGGCGGCAGAGCCCTTACGGCGCCGAGGGCTCGACCGCGACCTGGAGCTCGGGGTCTACTTCGAGGATGGCATCGCGGATCTGCGCGGCGGACGCCTCGTCTGGGTAGCCGCCCACCGCGACCCGGTAGCGCGGCTGCCCCCCGATGAGCCGCGTGCCCACCCAGGCCTCGAGACCCGCCGCGCGAAGCGTGGCGCGAAGCGCGATCGCCTGCGTCGCGCCTTCGGCTCCGTCGTAGGTGGCGACCCGCGCGGTGAACGCGCCGGCCGGGGCCGCATCGGCGAGCGGGGCAAACGCCGGAGGCGACGCGTCGATGTGGACTTGGGTGGGGGGAATCGACACCACCGGAGCCAGGACCACCACCGGCTCGGTGCCCGGCGGAAGCGGCGGACCCATCGGAAGGATCGGCTCAGGGACGTGGCTGAGGTCCTCCGGGAACGTGAGGCCGGCGATCCCGCCCAGGGGGTCCTCCGAGGCCTCCACCCGGGCCAGCAGCTCGACCAGTCGATCGTCGGGGACCTCGGCGAGAAGCGAAGCTGGAACACGCACTCCGCCGGGATCGTCGCGCAGTGTGTAGCCGATGCTGAAGGTGATGGCCGAAAGGATACCCGCTCCCAAGCCGAGTGCGACGAGGTGGCTGCGGGAGATCCACAGATCGCGGGCGTTACGCCGGCGGGCAAGTTCGGACATGGGGAGCCTCAGGGCGAGGGATCGGAGGAGGGATCGGAGGGGAGGACGAGGCGGAGGGGATCGTCGGGAGAATGCCACCGGAAGACGTCGGCGTCTACCGAGCCGAGCACGACGCCCGCCGCCGAAGCAGCGAAGCTCGCGATCTTATCCAGGTTTGAGCGCAAGATTGCCGGTTCATTTCCGGCGGTCGTGCAGACGACGATCTGCCGACCCGGGTGGTCGAGGGTGTCGACCGGGTGGACCGAGACCGGAAAGCGGTGCCGGATCCGGTCCATCAGCGAACCGGCGACCTGTCGCCGGTCCTTGAGGGTGCGCGCACCCGGGATCCGGATCACGAGCCGGAGAACGCCGATGAAGACGCGCTCCTCGGCCATCACGCGACGACGACCTGCTCCTGGGCGTAGGTCTCGAGGAGGTCGCCGACCTCGACGGCGTGGTAGCCATCGAGGCTGACCCCGCACTCATAGCCCGCGCCGACCTCGCGCACGTCGTCTTTGAACCGCTTGAGGGCAGACACGCGGCCTTCCCACACGGTGTTGCCGCCGCGCACCACTTTGACGGTGTTGCCCCGGGCGACCTTACCGTCGAGCACGTAGGAGCCGGCGACCAGGCCGACCTTGCTGATCCTGAACAGGACCCGAACCTCGACCGTTCCCTGGCGAACCGAATGGAAGACCGGGGCGAGCTTGCCTTTGAGCTGCCGCTCGACGCGGTCGAGCAGGTCGTAAATGACCGCGAACAGCTCGGGCTCCACGCCCTGCTCCTGAGCCGCGGCACGACCGCGCGCGTCGACGTTCACGTTGAACCCGAGGACCATCGCGCCGTTCGACGAGGCGAGGTTGACGTCGGATTCCGAGATGTCGCCCACCGCCGCATGCAGGATCAGGACCTCGGTCCCCTCGACGTTGAGCGCCCCGATCGCGCCCTTCAGCGCCTCGAGCGAGCCCTGCACGTCGGCCTTGAGGATCACGAGCACCTTCTCGAGGGCCTCCTCCTTGCCGGCGGCAAAGAGGTCTTCCGCGGTCCGCCGACGGGTGCCGGTCACCTGAGTGTCGCGCTTCTCTTGCGCACGATGTTCAGCGAGGGCCCTGGCGTTTTTCTCGTTCTCCACCGCAGCGAGCTTGTCGCCCACCTCGGGCAGCTCCGAGAGCCCGAACACCTCGACCGGCGTGGAGGGGGGAGCCGACTTCAGGCGCTTCCCCGTATAGTCGACGAGCGCGCGCACCTTGCCGAAGGCCGAGCCGAGCACCACGTAATCCCCGTGGTTCAGGGTCCCCTTCTGGACGAGCACCGTGGCCACCGGTCCGCGGCCGCGCTCCATCTTGGCCTCGATCACGGTGCCCTCGGCCAAGCGCTCCGGGTTGGCCTTCAGGTCCAGCACTTCGGCCTGCAGGAGGATCGCCTCGAGCAGTTCGTCGATGCCGGTCTGGCGGAGCGCCGACACCGCCACGAACATGGTGTCGCCGCCCCAGTCCTCAGGCACGAGCTCGCGATCCGCGAGCCGCTGCTTGATCGCGTCGGGGTTGACCCCAGGCTTGTCCATCTTGTTGATCGCGACGACGATCGGAACGCCGGCCGCCCGGGCGTGCGCGATCGCCTCCTCGGTCTGCGGCTGCACCCCGTCGTCAGCCGCCACCACGAGCACCACGATGTCGGTGATCCCGGCACCGCGGGCGCGCATCGCGCTGAACGCCTGGTGACCCGGCGTGTCGAGGAAGGTGACCTGCCGACCGTCGCGCTCGACCTGGTAGGCACCGATGTGTTGGGTGATGCCACCGGCCTCGCCGGAAGCCACCCGCGCGGACCGGATCGCGTCGAGCAACGTGGTCTTGCCGTGGTCGACGTGCCCCATGACCGCGACGACCGGGGCGCGACCGAGGAGCCCCACCTCTTCCGCCTGCTGGGCAACGGTCGGAAGGTAGTTCCCTTCCTGGAACCCGACGTTCTCCACCTCGTAGTCGAACTCCGCGGCGATCACCGAGGCGGTGTCGAGGTCGAGCATCTCGTTGATCGTCGCGGTCTTGCCCAGCCCCATGAGGTGCCGGATCACGACTGCGGCCTTCACGCCCAGCTCGTGGGCAAGCTGACCGACGGACACCAAATTGTCGATGCGCACCTTGCGCTTCGCCGCCTTCGGCCCCGGTGACGAGCGCTGCCCGGCTGCGCCCTTTCCGGACATCACCTTCCGCTTCGCACCGAAGCGGGGCATCTCGGTCGCCCCAGCCCGACCCGGCGTTGCCGGCGAGCGCCGTGCGGGCCGACGCCCGGTCCCGGTGTCCTCGGTCGACTCGACCCGCCGGCGAGCCCGGCCGGCGTAGGGATCGGCCGCAGCCGGCTGAGCCGGAGTCCCCGGCGGTTGCTGAGCGCCCGGCCCGACGGGGCCGCGGGGCCGCTGGGCTTCGCGACGCCAAGCGTTCGGGTTCGTGGGATCGTAGCCGGGCGGCGGCATGACCACGGCCTTGCCCAGGCCGGCATAGCGAGGCGCATCCGGCACCTCGAGCTGGCGCGGAGGCGCCCCCGCGGCACGCGATGCCGCGGCTGGCGGCGCCGGTTGCCGCGCTTCGGGAGCGGGAACGGGCTCCGGCTCCACGACCGGCGGGGGAGCGGGCCGCGGGACCTCGGCAGTGGGCTCGCGAGCGGCCTCGACCTCAGACTCGGCCTCGGGCGGCTCGGGACTCGGGGCGACCGCGGGAGCAGGCTGGGGCGCTGGGATCTCGCCCTCCACGGCCCGGTTGGCGGCCCGAGGGGTTGCGCCGGCAGCAGCCTCGCCCACCCGAGGCGCCTCGGCATCGACACCGCGAACCGTCGGGGTGTCCCGCAGGTCGAGCGTGCGACGTCGCACGATGGTCGGCGCTTCCTCGACGCCATCTTGTTTCCGGCGGCGAACCACCGTTCCGCTGACCCGCGTGGTGACTTGGTCGGCGGGCAAGCGGGCCTCTCCCTCCTCCGGTCGGCGGACCGGGCGGGCCTCCAGCTTCGCTGGGGCGTGGGAGATGCGTTCGAACAGATCCTTCTTCGACATACGATCCTTTCGCGACCAGTCCGGGAGGACGAGCCGGGCGCGAGCCCGGACACGCGGCACCACCGCATACCACGCCGTCCCGGAAGCGGCACGGCGCTTTGCCGCGACCGTCCAGTTGGAGCCCGATCAGCCGATTTCCGCCAACAGGGCCAGCTTCGTGCGCAGGCGCCGCGTCCGCCGCGAGCACAGGACCCCGCCGTCGACCGTGAGGCTCGCGAGGCCGAGTCGGCGGGCCTGATGTCGCTCCGCGTCCATCGCCTGCTCCAGCGCCAGCGTCACGTTGGCCACGAGCCCGGAGGGAGCGGTGGCGCGGTGGCGCAAGGCACGGCCCAGGATCTCGGGCTGCCGAGCCAGGTCCCGGAGGCACTTGCCATGCACCCAGGCACCCCTCCCCGCCCGGCGCTGAGCCAGGTCGGGGATGGCGGTGTCGTCGATCCGGACGAACCGGATCATGCCCGTCGGCGCGGACCGCACCCGGCAGACCGGGCAGGTGCGCTCAGGCACTCAGTTGGCTTCCTCGGCCGGCTCGTCGTCGCTCGAGCGGCGATTCGCCTCCTCCATGATCAGCTTTCCGACGAGTTCGTCGGCGCTGTCGACGATCACCTGGCCGGCGTCGAGGGAGATCCCGAGGATCCCCGAGAGCTCGGAAGCATCGGTATCGGCGACCTCCTGAGCGGAGCGGAATCCGGCGCGCACCAGCAGCAGCACCTGCTCGTCGTCGAGGGCGGGCACCCGAGCGATCTCGGCCTTCACCGTCGCGAGCTTCGCGTTGTGCTTGCTCTCCGACTCGATGTCGATCCGCCACCCAGATAGCTGGCTCGCCAGGCGGACATTCTGGCCGCGGCGACCGATCGCCTTCGCGAGCTGGTCGTCGGGCACCACGAGCTCCATGCCGTGCGCGGACTCGTCGATGTAGACCTTGGCGACCTGGGCGGGCGCGATCGCATAGGCGATGAACCGCGCCGGCTCGGGGTGCCAGGGGATGATGTCGATCGCCTCGCCCCGCAGCTCGGCCACCACCGCCTGAACCCGCGAGCCCTTGAGACCCACGCACGCGCCGACCGGATCGACGTCGCCATCCGTCGACGACACCGCGATCTTCGCGCGATGGCCCGGCTCGCGGGCGCACGCCTCGATGCGGACGATGCCCTCGTAGATCTCCGGCACCTCCATCTCGAACAGCTTCATCAGCAGACCGGGATGGGTGCGGGAGAGCACCACTTGGGGCTGGCGAGTCGCCCGCGTGATGTCGAGCACATAGGCCAGGATCCGGTCGCCGGGACGGTAGGTCTCGGTCTGTACCTGCTCGCGACGGGGGAGGATCGCCTCGGCCCGGTTCAGGTCGACGATGATGTTGCCCTTCTCGAAGCGGCGAACGATCCCGGGGATGAGCTCGCCTTTGCGGTCCTTGAACTCGTTGAACGTGAGCTCACGCTCCGCATCGCGGATCTTCTGAATGATCACCTGCTTGGCCGTCTGCGCCGCAATGCGGCCCAGCTCTTCGACGTTCATCTTGATGCCGAGCGAGTCGCCCAATTCGCAGTCCGGATCGAGTGAACGAGCTTCTTCCTCGATGATCTCGAGGTGCTCGTCCTCGACCTCGGTCACGATGGTGCGGAACTCGAAGAGCTCGACCTCGCCCAGATCCTCGTTGTACTGGGCCTCGATGTCCTTCAGCATCCCGTAGCGCTTGCGCGCGGCAGCCTCCATGGCCGATTCGAGGATCTCGATGACCACGTCGCGCGGGATGTTCTTCTCGCGCTGGACGGTCTCCACCAGCTTGTCCAGGTCACTCATCATGGCCGGATTCCTCCGCAAGTTGCTGAAATTCCGCGATCGTGAGCACCAAGTGGGCTCGCTCGATCAGATCAAGGGGGAGCGCGACCTCGGCGCCATCGACCACCAGGGTCAACGTTCTCGGCTCGCCTCCGAAACCCTGGATGACGCCCGTGGCCTTTCGCCGCGGGGCGCCCGCAGAGCAGCGAACTCGAGCGCGATAGCCGACGAAGCGCACGAAATCCTCAGGACGCTGCAGCGGCCGTTCGATGCCGGGGCTGCTCACCTCGAGGTGATAGGCGGCCTCGATCGGATCCGTCTCGTCGAGCACGGGGGAAAGGCGATGGCTCACCTCCCCACAATCGTCGGCCGAGATCCCGCCGCGAACCCCCGGAGGGCGATCGATCGACACCCGCAGCGTGGCCGGCCGCCCGGCGATCCATTCGACGGCGACGAGGTCGAAGCCCAGCCGTTCGACGGTGGGCGCCAGGATCTCGCGGACTTGAGACTCGATGACGCGATTGTCCATCGGGGGATCCGAAGGTGGGTGGCACAAACAAAAAGGGGACCGGTCCAACGGACCGCTCCCCCAGGTCGTTCGGGATTGCGATGCCGGACAGCTAACCGCGGTCCCCGGGTCAGGCAAGCGTTCTGGCGCAGCCGCGAGGCACCGGGAGCCGCTAGAGCTTCTTCCTGGCCTCTTTGGCCGCGTCGGACTTCGAGCAGGCGCCCTCCGTCGCCCCCGCGTAGAAAACCCTCCCGTTCTTTCCGAGTTTATCCATCGCCTCCCCCTGCCGGTAATACGACCAGCAGGCCCACGACGACTTTGGAAACTCGACAATCACCTTCTGGAACTCAGGCACCGCGGCAGCGTGGTCGCCGGTGTTCACGAACGTCTCACTGTAGCGGTACCGGATCTCGTCCATCTCGGAAGCACCGCTATTTTCCTTGATCGCCAGCGCCAGAACAGCCCGGGCCGCAAGGTGACGACCCGCCTGCATGTGCTCCACGGCGAGGTCGAGCCGACTCGCCGCATCGGCGGGGATCCCTTCCGCCGCCGGCGCGGGCACCGGCACCACCGGGGCCGGCGTGCCCGGAACCGGGGCAACCGCGGTGAGACCGAGATCGGCATCCGTCGGAGGCGGGGGCGGTCGCACGCCCAGCAGCCCCTCCACCTGGCGGAGCCGGGATTCGGCGTGCAGCACCCGCCGCTCGGTAGAGAGGCGCAACCCCTCCGCCGCGGCCTTTACCTCGGTGAGCTTGAACTCCAGCACCTCGATCCGGCCCCGCAGCGCCGTGACCTCCTCGCGAACCGCCCCGAGGTCATCGGCCCGGGCGGTCTCCGACTGGCCCTGAGTTCGGATCACCTCCTCGATCTGCGAAACGCGGTCGCGCGTCTCCGCGAGGAGCTGCTCGAGCTCGGCCGCGCGCATCTGCGCGGTGGTGACCGCGCGCGCGTACTCCGCCGACGGGCTCGACGAGCCCGCCACGGCCGCGGTTCCGGTTAGGAGCGCGACCAGCACCGGAAGAGAAGACCGGAGCCGACTCACGGGCTGGCGGTGGTTTCCGCGCGGCGGTTCTTGGCCCAGGCCCCCTCGCTGTGGCCGGGGTCTGCCGGGCGCTCCTCACCGATGGACACCGTGGAGATCCGGCTCGCCGACACGCCCGACTTGGTGAGAAAGTTCTTCACCGAGTCGGCGCGCCGCTGACCGAGCGCGAGGTTGTAGTCGGTCGTACCCCGCTCGTCGCAGTGGCCTTCGATCCGCACCTGGCCTGCCGCCCCTTGAATGCAGGACAGCGCGCCGTTCAGAGCGGCGGTGGCATCGGACCGGAGCTTGGACCGGTCAAGATCGAAGTACGCAACGGTAAAGCGGCAGGGAAGCTCGGACACACGGGAAATGAGCCCGCCTCGGAGCGTGGACGCCTGGCCATTCGGATTGGTGACCGTGACGTCGTAGGAGCCCGCGGCGAGGCCGGGGATCGACACCGCGAGGGTGTTGTTGTCGAGGTGGGTGACCTTCTCGCCGGGCAACGAGCCGCTCGGGCCCACGAAGGTGACGGTCGCTCCTTCCTGGAAGGAAGCCCCGAACACCTTACCGGTGGGAACGATCTGGTTCGGCTCGACCGTGGCCGGCGAGATCGAACTCACCTGAATGGGGCGCTCGACCACCGGCGGCAAAGGCGGGGGCATCGGCACTTCCACCGGCTTCTTCTTGCACCCGGCCGCGCTGAACATCACAGGAATCGCTACCGCGAGCATCAGCCGGCGCGCCACACCACGGGTCAAAGGAGACATCTAGAACACCCCGCTCACGATTGGTGGCAGCGCATTATGACCCGAATCTGACCATGTCAACGTTTCGTCAGCGACGATTCGCGCGCGGGCCCGGTCCCCTGCTCGGAGGGCTGGGTGAAAATCCACCCCTCCTACCTATTCTTTGCTCGGTCGTCGGCGCGGCGGCGGCTAGCGCCCTCCTTCGAGGGGTGCTTCGCCCTGACGCGGCGTGGATCGTACCGATCGCGTGGGTCTGGGGCATCGCAGCGTGCGCAGGAACCTGGCGGGCGGGTCGTCCACCCATTTTGACGGCCTGGAGCGTGGCGTTTTGCCTGCGACTGCTGGTCGTCGGGGTAGCCCCTCACCTCTCCGATGACGGATACCGTTACCTGTGGGAAGGGCTCGCCCTGAATCACGGCATCAACCCCTTTCTCACCCCCCCTTCGGCCGTGACCGGGCTCGACGACGCCCTGCGCGACCGGGTGAATCACCCCGACCTCACGTCCATCTATCCGCCGTTGGCCCTGTGGTGGTTCCGCGCCGTCGCCGCCAGCGGGCACTCCCTCGCCTGGCTCCAGCTCGCGACCGCGGCGGTCGATGCCACCACTGCTGCCCTCCTCGCACGGGTCGCACCGCGCGGATTCTCTTGGTTGTATATACTTCATCCACTTCCCGTTCTCGAATCGGCTGCCGGCGCGCATCTCGAAGCGATCGCGATCGCCCTGTGCGCCCCCGCGCTGCTCGGCGGGATCACCGCGCCCGCGTGGGTAGCGGCCGGCGCGGGGGCGAAGCTCCTCCCCTTGGCCTTCTGGCCGGCGGCCTTGCGGGGCCGCTCCCTCCGAGAAAAGGCGCTGCTCACTGCCGTGGCGATCGGTTGGTGTGCGCTGCTCGCCTGGCCCGTGTGGGCCGCCGGCCCGGCCCTCCTCGGGTCGGCCCGGATCTATGCCGAGACCTGGGCTTTCAACGGCTTCCTGTACCCGTGGCTCCAACCGGCGATCGGAGACCTCGCCCGCCCCCTCCTGGCCCTGATCGGGGTGGGGGTGGTCGGGCTCGCGAACGTCCGGAGCCCAGACCTCCGCACGGCCTGGCTGTGGGTGGCGCTGGCCTTCCTGGCCCTCAGCCCAACCGTGCACCCCTGGTACGGGCTGTGGGCGCTCGTCCCGGGAATCGCGCTCGGACGGCGCGATGTCGCGTTCGCCGCCGTGGCGTTGCTCGGGGGCTACGGCGTGCTGTCGACGTGCGACCCGTCCACCGGCGCCTGGGAGGAGCCCGCCTGGCTCTGGCCGCTCACCTGGGGACCGGCGCTCCTCGCGCTGGGCGCTGGGCGCTGGCTCGGCCCGGATCCGAGGGACGAGGCGCCCACCGCAGCGTAACCGCACGCGAAAAGCGCGAGGAAGGGAAGCGGGGCGAGGTAGCCGTGGACGACCGAGTAACAGCCGGCCAGCCCGACATAGGCGGCCAGGGCCAGTTCGATCCAACCCGAAGCCATCGGCTCCGCGCGGTAGGTGCTCTTCTCGTTGCCGCCGGTCTTCGGCGTGCGAACAAACGTGCCGACCCCGCCACCCATCCCCTCGTACACGGCGCGGGTCTGGGCCACCGCGAGCCCGAGCCCGAGCCCGAGGACGGCGGGGAGCATCGCGAGTCGCTGCCCCTTCTCCCCCGTCCCGGCACCCAGGATCGCCGAACCATAGAACGCCAGAAACGGCGCGAGAACGCCCACGAAGAGGAAGGAGTCGGCCGCAAGGAGCGCAGCCGGCGCGTGCTGGATCCGGGCCACGACGACCCACGGAAGACAGAGGGTGAGCAGCAGCACGAGCGGGTAGCTGAAGTTGGCGGTCAGATGCGCGGTCGCCTCGACCTTGATCGCGGTCGGAAGCTCCGCGTCCCAGATCCGACCGAGGAGCTTACGACAGGTTTGGACGGAGCCTTTCGCCCACCGGTGCTGTTGACTCTTGAACGCGTGCATGTCCTCGGGCAGCTCGCCCGGCGACACGAAGTCGTCGAGATACACGAATTGCCAGCCCCGAAGTTGGGCTCGGTAGGACAAGTCGAGATCTTCGGTCAGCGTGTCGTGGGACCATCCGCCCGCATCGTCGATGGCCGCCCGACGCCAGATCCCGGCCGTGCCGTTGAAGTTGAACCATCGGCCGCTGCGGTGCCGCGCGGTGTGCTCGACCACGAAATGACCGTCGAGAAGTGTGGCCTGAGCCCGAGTCAACCACGATTTGTCGGCGTTGATGTGGCCCCACCGCGTCTGCACCATGCCTACCCGACCAACGAGCCACGGGACGGTTCGGCGGAGAAAGTCGGGCGGGGGGACGAAATCGGCATCGAAGAGGGCGATGACCTCCCCCTTCGCGTCGCCGAGCCCAGCGGCCAGCGCGCCCGCCTTGAACCCCGTTCGCACGTCGCGGTGCCGCACGACCACGTCGAGCCCGTCGGCTCGGTACCGCTCGGCAAGCGCGATGGCGATCGCGGTCGTGTCGTCCGACGAGTCGTCAAGGACCTGGATCTCCAGCCGGTCTCGCGGATAATCGAGCCGGGCGCACGCCTCGAGCAACCGTCGCACCACGTCGCGCTCGTCGAAAACAGGGAGTTGGACGGTCACGATCGGCCACTCCGCCGGCGTCGGCGGCACCCGCCGACCGGGGCGTCGGATCCAGGCCCACACGAGCCACGCCCGGTGCAGCCCGTTGAGCGAGAGCACGGCGAGGATCGCGAGGTACACTGCCACCACCAACGTGGTCCAGCCCATCACTCCGACCCCCAGGCGCCCCGGGTGTAACCCGTGACCGCCCCGCTCGTCCCCGGCACCGAGGCTGTGCTGCGGCTCCTCCTGTACTTCGACGTGTTCGACCACCCGGTTTCCGTCGCGGAATTGGCGGGTTGGCTCGGTCCGTCCGCGACGGCGTCGGTCGAAGCGCTGTTGGCCGCAGGCCGGATCGCCGAAACCGGCCCCTGGCTGGCTCTCCCTGGCCGCACCGACCTGGCTGACCGTCGGCGTACCGGCGCCCGCGCCGCCGAGCGGCTGTGGCCGACCGCCTACCGATCCGCCTCGTTATTAGCCAGGTTTCCTTGGACGCGAGGCGTCCTCGTGACCGGGGGGCTGTCCAAAGACAGCGTCGCATCGGGCGCCGACGTGGACTTCCTGGTGCTCGTCGAGCCGGGGCGGGTCTGGCTGGTGAAATCCGCCTTGCAGCTCCTGCGAAAGGCGCTTCCCGAGGCTGCGCGAGAGGCTCTCTGCACCAATTACTTGCTCGACGTCGAACACCTGGAGATCCCCGAGAACGAGCGCGATCTGTACGCCGCGGTCGAGCTGGTGACCGCCCGACCGCTGTATGGCCCCGTCGCGTGCCAGGCGCTCCTGGAGGCGAATCGCGCCTGGGTTGCCCAGTGGTTTCCAGCCCATGACCCGTCCGCCGCGAAGAGGGCCCGGCCGATTCGAGCCCATGGTCGTGGGTTCTCCGGTCTCGATCGCCTCGACGCGGCGGCCCGACTTGCCTGGGACCGCTACTGGGGGGCGAAGTACGGGCACCTGCCCGCTGACGACTTCCAGCGGCAATTTCGGCGCGATCCCCACGTCAGCACGAACCACCTCGACGACTGGCGCGCGCCGGTGCTCTCCGCATGGCGAGCGCGCCTCGCGGCGCACGGGGTTTCCGAGGAAGATCAGTGATCGTCTCCATGCTCGGCTTGCGGGCCCCGGGAGCGGAGGGCGGCGTCGAGATGGCCGTCGCCGCCTTGGCCCCCCGGCTGGCGAAGCGGGGCATCCGGGTGCGGATCATCTGCCGAAAGGGTTGGCTTTCACCTGACTTCCACGCGCCGGGTGTCGACCTGGTCGAGGTCGCGGCGCCGCGCGGTGCGGGCTGGGAGGCGCTGGCGCACAGCTTCCTGGGACTGCCCGCCGCGCTTCGCGGCGCCGATCTCCTCCACCTACACGCCGCCGGACCCGGCGGGCTCGCCCCCCTCGCCCGCCTCGCCGGGAAGCCCGTCGTGGTGACCCTTCACGGGGAGGACTGGGCGCGCTCCCGGTGGGGAACGGCCGCCGCCGCCACCTTGCGGGCGGCCTGGACCGCGGCGCAGACCGCCGACGCGATCATCGCGGTGTCCACCTCGCTGCTCCCTGCGGTCGCCCCGGTGGGTGCGACCTGGATCCCCAACGGCGTCGATTCGGTCCCTTTCGCCCCGCTGGAGGCGGCCGGGGTGCCCGGCTTGAAGCCCGGATTCTGGCTGGTGCTAGGGCGCATCGTTCGAGAGAAGAACGTCGAAACCGCGATCCGGGCCCACGCGGCGATCCGCGGCGCACCGCCCCTCGTGATCGTGGGCTCCTCTGCGCACGATCCGCGAGAGGTGGCCCGACTCGCCAAAGCGGCCGGCCCCGGGGTGGTGTTCACCGGACCGCGCTTCGGAGGGTCGAAAGCAGCCTTGCTCCACGGGGCCGCGTTGATGATCTGCCCGTCGACCCTGGAGGGACTGCCGCTGGCGGTCCTGGAGGCGATGTCCGCCGGAACCCCTGTTATCGCCTCGGACATCCCCCCACACCGCGAGCTGCTCGGCGCAGCGGTCGGACCCGCCCCGGCCGACCTCGCCGGGTGGATCGCGGCGCTACGGGGGTTCGACCCCGTCGCCGCGCGGCGCGACGCGGCTGCGCGGGCCAGCGCGGTTCAGGCCACCTGGAGCTGGGATCGCGTCGCGGATCGCACCGAAGCGGTCTACCGAGGGGTACTTTCTCGATGTCGCCACGCGATGTGAGCCAATTCCGGATGCGGGTGTTGCCGCCCGGTTGGCGGGGCCGTACGATCTACATGCTGCGGAGCGCGTGATTCGGGGTAGGTCATCAGTGTCCCCCTCGTAATCAAGCAAATGGACTTCGTCCCTCGTCGTGGAGTGCCTCCCTTGTGCAGGGTCGCCAGAAGCGACGAAATGAGGCCCACCTACTGGAAAGTAGGGGGTCAGACCGAACCGACACGGCTCAGGCGGCCCGGGCCCGTCCATCTGGACGGGCCCGGTCTACCCCCCGCGTGATCCAGCAGGTTGCGGGGATCGCGCTGTTCGCCGGGATCGCGCTCGGCACCACCGCCGGAGAGATCGCAACCGGGCTCGCGCTCCTCGCCGTGCTTCTCGATCCGGCGGCGCGGCGTGTGGCCTGGCAGGCGCCGCTCACCGGGCCGCTGCTCGTCCTCGCCGTCGCCTGGCTCACGCTCGGCACCCGCGCCGATGGCCATCCGTGGGCGAGCCTCGGCAGGATCTGGTCGCTCGTCCCGCTGCTCTGTGCGGCCGCGTTGCCGATGCCGGCGCGGTGGGGAACCCGCCTCGCAATCCCGGCCGCGATGTGGTGCCTCGCCGGAGCGCTGGTGGCCGTCGCCCGAGCTCGGGGCCTGCCCTCGTCCGAGGACGCCGGCGCCGGTCCCTGGGACCATCACCTCACCGCCACCTACGCCTTGATCGGGCCCGCTGTCGCGGCCGTTGCGCTGAAACAGTACCGAGAGGGAGCGATCCTCGGACTCGGGGTGCTCGCCACCGGTTCGATGGGGGGCGTGGCTGGCCTGGCCACCGCCCTCGCGACGATGTGGATCGGCCTCCCCGCGGCGCTGGCCGGGGTGGCGCTCGCGCTGTTCGCCCCGCTGGCCGTACCCGGCCTGGTCGGCGATCGCGCCGTCCTCTGGACGTCAGGCGCCCAGCTCGCCGGTCAGGGGGGGGTGCCTCCCGGGGGCTGGCGGGCGGCGGTCTCCCCGATCCACCAGCAGTGGCAACCTACCTTCGAATTCCCCCATCACGCCCACGACACCGCGCTCCAACTCGCCGGCGACGCCGGTCCGGCCGCGTGGCTCGCCCTCGGGTGGGCCGTGGTCTGGATCGTGCGCCACCGGCGGGCATGGGCACTCCCTCTCGGCGCCGCGCTGGTGGTCGGCGGCTGGTCGCAAGACTGGTTCGGGGATCTGGGAGCGGTGCGCTCCGCCGGGGTATGGCTGGTGCTGGCGTTGAGGGAGGCACCGGATGTGGTGGGTGGCACTGGCCGCACTGGCTCAGGAACCAGGACCGATCCCGGCTTCGACCGAGGTGGTGGTGGCGCCGACCGCGCCGATGACCGCGGCGCAGCGCGTTGACGAAGCCCGGCGTCGAATGGGCGCTGGCGACTGGACGGGCACCCGCATCGTGCTCGACGAGGCCCGCGCGCTGAGCCCGGATGAACCCCTCCTCTCGGACATCGCCTACCTGGAGGCATTCTCCCTCGAGATGGAGGGGTCGCTGGCGGAGGCGCTGATCCGATGGGATCGGCTCCAGGCGCAACACCCTTCGGACGATGTGGCCTTTCGCCGTGCCGAAACGCTCGCCCAGCTGTCCCGATATGCCGAGGCCGAGGCGGCGCTGGAGAGCCTCGGCGACCCCGCCGCTCGCAGCGCCTCCGACCGGGCGAAACTTGAGCTCCTGCGCGCGATGTGGCAGGTCCAGCTCGGGGAGGTGAAGCCCGGACTGAAGGCGCTGCACGCCGCGCTGGGCCGTTCCCCGGAGAGCACCCCCGCCGAGTTCGCGGCGCGCGGCCACGTCGTCCTCACCGAGTCCGCGACCTCGGCGGCCTCTGGAATCGAATTCACCGGCTCGGATCGGAAGAAGAAGAAGGCCCTCGAGCAACGAGCGACCCTGGTGAAGGGCGTGCGGGAGGAGCTGGTGGTGCTGATCCAGCTCGGCCACAATCCGTCCACGCTGCGCGGGTTCGAAGCCGCGGTGCAGGCCTATGACGATCTCGGTGCGGCGCTCCTGGCCGAGACGCCGCCGAAGAAGCTGACCGAGGCGCAGCTCCGCGTAAACCGGGAGCTCCTGGGGGGACGGGTGCAGAACGTCTGGATCACCGCCAGCCAACTCGCGGGAATGGCCGCGGACTGGGCGCTCCAGGTCGGCTACGCCAGCGGCGACGTCGCCAAGCTGGCCGCCCGAAAACAGGAGCTCGAGGCGCGCATCGCCGCGTTGCCGCTCCCCACCGTGCGCCCGTGATCCTGGCCGAGTGCGCCGAGTGGCTCGCGGTGGACAAGCCCGCGGGGATCCCGACGATCGCCGATCGCCAGGGAAACCCCGGCCTCGTCGAGGCGCTGAGCCGCGACCGCGGCGAGCGCCTGTGGGTGGTGCACCGCCTGGATCGGGAGGTCGGTGGCGTGCTGCTGATCGCGCGCACCGCCGCGGCCCACCGGGCGTTGAACGGGGCTTTCGAACAGCGCTTGGCGCGCAAGACCTAACACGCCCTCACCGGGGGAGCGGCATCCCCCGGGGAGCACCGGTGGGAGAACCGCCTGGTCCACGGAAAAAAGAGGACCTTTGCCGCCGAACATGGGCTCGAGGCCATCACCCTGGCCACCTGCGGGGGCCCCACGGACGGCGGCCTCGCCTGGGCGCTGCGCCCGCTCACCGGGCGCACCCACCAGCTCCGGTTTCACCTCGCTCAGGCGGGGTGTCCGATCCACGGAGACACCCGCTACGGGTCGACCGCCCCCTGGAGCCCCGGGATCGCCCTTCGCGCCGTCGCGCTCGCCATCCCGGCGGTGGGCGACCTGGCGGCGCTCGCGATCACCGCGCCCGGCCTGCCTGATCAGGGCTGACAGCCCTCGCTGCCCTCGCAGTGCCGGTCGCCCCGACACTCCGTGTCGTCGAAGCAGGTCGCCTTGCACAGCGGGTCCTCGTCGTCGCAACCCTCGCTCGGGTCGCAGTCGCCACAGAGCAACGCGGGAACTTCCTCCGACATCAGGCAACCCGCGAGGGCCAGGAGCCACACCCGGCTCATGGCGCGCTCATCGCCTGGGCGACCTGAACGCCGCCCACCGCTCCGACCACCAGGGCGCCCGCCCACAAGTGGGTGTTCGCCACCACGAGCGGTGAGCCGGTGACCGGCGCCGTCGCGCCCTGCCCCGCTGCCCAGGTCACGAGCGCCCCCGCCACCAGGCCTCCCGCAGTAACGAGCAAACCGCGGGTGGCCCTGCGCTCGGCCAGGGTCCAGACCGGCGCCCGAACGGCCATGACCGGGAGGTCCCCGGGGGGAGCCTCGGCCGGCGCGCCGCCCTCCACCGGCTCCCCGACGGAGCCGATCCCCAGCGCGTCGGCGACGTCGCGCCACGGACGGCCGGCGGCGCCGGCGAGGGCGCCGTCCCGGGTCAGGGCCAGGGCGCCCGGCTCGTCGGCCCCGGAGGCCCCATCGATCAGGACGAGGTGGCCCGCCGCCGTCGCAGTGAGGACGAACCCGACTTCCGGTTGGCGCTCGACGGCAGGGGCTCGACAGCGATGGTGCTCCCCCACGACGTCGAGCAACGCCAGGCCGAGGGACGGATCGCGGCGCAAAACGACGGCGGGGAGCTCGAGCCCACTCGGAAGCCGCACGGCGACCGTGGATGCCGAACCCACCGCGGCCACGGGCACGAGGCCCAGGCCATCCGATGAAAGAAGCACGCCCGCCAGCGGGGTTGCTCCGAAGGAGGTGAAGCCGGCGGCGAGCGCGGCGGCGGAGGCCTCGGGGAGCGCGGCGGGTGGATCGGCACACGGTCGCAGCGGAATGCTCGCCGGAGGGGGCGGACTCGCCGCAAGCGCGGCGCGAAAGGGGCCTCGAACAAAGAGCAATCCCGACGTGTCGGCGATCAGCGCCTGGGCGAGGCGGTCGGGCGGTTCGCCCGCAACCCGCTCAGCCGCGGCCGAGGTCGTAGCGGCAAAGTGCGCCTTTCCGGTGGCGCGATCGACCACCTCCCAGTGGACCTCCGCAGCGCACCGGGCGTGCCCCGACCGAAGGTAGCCGGCGAGGGGAAAGCACGTCACCGCGAATCGGGAGGTCACCAGCCAGACCGCCTCGTCCGATCGATCCATGCCGAGCTCGAGGGATTCCACGCCGAGCACCGGGAGACCGGCGGCCCGGGCCCCCGCGGTGAGGAGCTGACGATACCCCTCGGGCTCGCGATCGAACACCCGGTATTCGTCGACGAACACCGGCCGGGCGAAGGCGAACGTGCCGTCGTCGACGGGCGCGGCGAGCGCCTGGGCCGCGAAGAGAAGTGCGCACGTCATCCCTGAAAGAATATCAAGGTCGGACGAGGTCGGCGCCCCCGATCGACTCGCTGGCGACGCCGGTTGCGGTCGGCTCAGAGTCCGGGTCGCTCGTCCCGGTAAAGGAGAGGTCGGCGCGACCTGATCCGCCGTCGAAGCTCAGGGTCACCGAGAGGTCGACGATCGGCCACGCCGGGGGGTCGAAGGACGGCTCCAGCGAGCCGCCGACAACCTCGAAGGCGACGGTGCCGGCGCCCGACGCCAGGTCGACCTCGGCAACGGTGAGGAGGACCGGGACGCTGGCGTCGAGCGCACCGCCGAGCTCGATCTCGGCGAGGGCGGGGATCTCGTAGCGCGGCGGACAGTCTCCCCCGCCCAGCGCGGTGAATCCGACGGCCTCAGCCTGATCGGCGTACAGCGCCAGGTCGAGGGTGAACCCGCTCTCTCCCTGGGCGGGCGGCGAGAAGTCGCCGACCCACTGGCCACCCAACGCGCCGCGCACTGCATCGACCGAAAAACCCATTCCTCCCGCGGGAGCGGCCGAGTCGGATACCGAAGATCGCCCGGACTCGGTACAGCCCGTGGGCCCCTCGGTGCCCGACTGACCGCCGATCGGCGCCGGGTCTTGGCATCCGACCAGCAGGAGCAGGCTCGAGATCACGGGACGAACGCGAGGGAGAACGAGCCATACGGCTCCGCGAACGCCACCCCGGTCGAGGTCGGCTCCGGGTTGGGATCGACGGGCCCTTGACCCGACCACTGCATCGAGCCCTCCAGGTTTCCAGCCTCGAACCGATTCAACCACACCGAAAGCGTGACGCCCTCCCAGTCTCCCTCCATCGACGCGCGCGCCGTTCCGGCGATCGCCTCCTCCGCTAGGTCGCCACCCAAGTTCACCTCGCCGGCCCCCGTCGCGGTCACCATCACCGCGAACGACTCCGCCAAGGCGCCGTCGTCGGACACGAGCGTGAGGTTGCCGGCGAGCTCGTAGTAGGGCGCGCAGTTCGCCCCGGTGGAGGAGGGCGCCCCGAGCGGGTACGCCTCGGTTCCACTGTTGGTGCCCTCGTTCGGCTCGAGGACGACCAGCGTCGCGCCCCCCTCGAACGCCAGGGTAGCGGTGAGACCGACGGTGCCTTCGGCTCCGTACCGCGTCCAGGGACCCGTCCAATCCCCGGCGTTCGCCGCCACCACCGCGGCGGGTGCATCGACCATGCCCTCCGGCACCGCGGCCAGATCGGCGAGCTCCTCGCGAGAGACCTCGACGCACATCGCCCACGGTTCTCCGCCGATCACGGGCTCCGGATCGGGTTCGGGGGTGTCCGAACCCCCGCCGGACGGGGCCTCGCACGCAGCCAGGACGCCGACGAAAATGCAGTACCTCATCGTCTCCTCCCTTCCGCGGCCCGCGGAATCTCTCCCTCAACGTGCCACCTCGCGGCGCGACCGGCCATCGTTCCCC
>CANLGQ010000025.1 GCA_947490265.1 Pseudomonadota bacterium
CTGTGCCAGTCCGTACAGGGACGGCGTCGCCGACAGGAGGTCGGCGAACTCGGCGTCGGAATCACAGAAGGCGCGCACGTCCCCCCAGCGCGGACCCCGCGCGCCGCGCGCGTCGAAGATGCCGCGCCCCTGCGCCCATGCCAGGTACTCGGGCGCGGGCACCCGGCCGGTGAGTTCGCGCAGCGTCTGGTTGTCGTGCCCAGACGTGTCGAAATACGCCAGCATGCGGTCGGTGTTCAGCGCGACGTCCATGTAGTAGCTGGCGCCGGCCGCGGCCAGTAGCTGAGTGGCCATCTGCTGGCCCTCGAGCGTGATCTTCGAGTGCAGCGTGTAGCACGGCGCCATCCCCATCGGCAGGCCAAGGAGCTTGCCCATGAAGTGGTCCTGGAGGTTCGACGCAATCATCTCGGCATTGTCGAGGTGCGTCTCCGGACCAATGAAGCCGGTGACGTTGTTGACCATGAAGGGCCGGTAGCGCCGGGCCAACCCGTAGCAGAGCCCTTCGAGCGTCGCCATGTCGATGCCGTCGTGCGTGCCGTAGGTGAACTCGCTGCCTTGCCCGGTTTCGAAGTAGAAGCACTCGCTGGCATCCCGGAGCGGCCCGTCCTCGCGCATGCGCCGGTAGGCGGAATCGAGCAGCTCGACCGACACATCGAACTCGCCGAGCAGGGTCCGGGCCGTGCCGGCGAGACTTTGAAACAGGATCTCGACTGGCGCACCGTGGTCGAGCGCCCCCAACTGGGTCTTCACGTGGCCGAGCACGCAAATCTGCGTCGGCACCCCATGCTTGCGGCGCAATGTATCGAGGTGCTTGAGAATGGCGGAGAGGTTCTCGACGGTGTCAACAGCCGGGTTGACGCCCACCAGCGCATCCCCGCCTCCCACCGACCAGGACTGGTAGGCGAGGAAGGTCATGCCCCGCAGGTCGTCGGTCGGATGATTCGGCTGGCACCGCGAGGACAGCGTGCCGGGCAGACCGAGCTGAGTGCGGGCGCGCGTGGGGCGCACGATCTTGCGCGCGACGAGGATCAGTTCGTGGGTGTCGCACAGCTTGGCGACGGCCGCCGCCATCACGCCGGTCAGCCCGAACCCCGCCCGCCCGATCGCCTCCCCGTCGGCGTCGAGCAGCCAGTTCTTGAAGGCCCCGAGGGTCCAGGAGCGGATCCGGTCGAATTCGACGGCGTCGAGGTCGTAGTTGACCCGCATGACCTCGTCGACCCGTCCGGTGAGGTCGGTGAGCGGCCGGTCGAACAGATGGCCGAGCGTCAACTGCGACAACACGGACCGCGCCGCTTCCCGTTCGACCTCCCCCGTGGCGGCCAGACCCGCCGTGCGGTCGCCCGCCTTGCTGAGGTCGGCGGCGCCGAGCAGCGCCTTGAGACCGGCGAAGCGGTAGGTCGTGCCGAGGGCCTCGATGACGTAGGTCTCCTCCGGCGCAGGCGCGGGAACAGCGATCCGGTCCAGCGGGGTCAAGCGGTCCAACGGTTCCCCTCAGTCCATGCCATAGAACGACACCGGCACCACCTGGTGCACGGGCCTCCCGATACTGACAAACCGCGCCCGCGGCACCCGGATTTCATCGAGGACGATCAACGTGTCGGCCCGCGAACCCCACTGCGTGGCATACGCCCCGAAGACCTTCCCGCGGTTCTCCCGCAGGATCACGACGAGCGGCGCATGGGCCGGCACCCGTGCGCCC
Organism: Pseudomonadota bacterium; assembly: GCA_947490265.1. Taxonomy (GTDB): domain Bacteria; phylum Myxococcota_A; class UBA796; order UBA796; genus CANLGQ01. The sequence continues at coordinate 1,700 of CANLGQ010000025.1, forward strand.
AGGTCCGTGGCCACGCGCTTCAGGTCGTCGAGGGACAGCGCGTCGGTGTCGAGGGGCAGGCAGCCGCCGTGGCGGAGCGCGAGCGCTTCGTGCACGATCGGCAATCCGCTGAGCGGGAGCAGCTCAGGCCGCGACAGGTGCACGCTCGTCCCCGAGATTTCGACGTTGTGCAGCGCGAGTCCATGCACGGTTGCGCGCCCGAGCGTCTCGGGCAGGCGGGGCGGACCGTGGGCCGCGAGGACCGCCGAGCCGCGCAGGGCATCGGCCAGTTCCACGCCCAGATCGTTGAAATCGACGCCTGGCGCGGGCGGGTGATAGAACAGCTCCCCAACGCCTCCCGACACGGTCACGCGCAGCGGCCCTTCCCGCCGCGTCACCGTGCCGAGGACATGGTCGCCGTAGCATTCGGGCGAAGCGATCGCCTCGCCCCGCACGAGGGCTTCGATCGCAAGGACGTAGGCCTCGACGACGTGCTCGTGGAATTCGCGGGTCTGGCGTCTGCCGAATTCGGACAGGCGCGGACGCAGATGACGGGCCCCCAGAACCAACCAGCCGGTCTCGACGACCTCACCGGCCCGCCCGAGGGCCCAGTTCGTGGTGCCCCCGCCAATGTCGAGATTGAGGTACCAGGCCGTAGGATCCTCCCTCGACAACGCGCCCGCGTTGCCATGGAAGGCGAGCCACGACTCGAGGTGTGGATCGTCGGCGACCGCCACGAAGGACGCTGGGAAGCGGGCCGCCACGAGCGACCGGATGGCGCCCGCGTTTGCAGCCCGGGCCGCCAGTCCCGTTACCAGCGCGCCGCCCGCCGCGAGGGCGGAGGGGTCGATGCCGCTGGCCGCGATCCAGCCCTCGATGCGGGCACGGAGCGCGGCTTCGTCGAGCATGTCGTCGAGAAATGGCGTGAAGGTCATGGGCGAACGCCACTGCACCTCGGCGCGGGCCAGCTCCATTTTGCCCGTCACCCCGTTGGTGACGACGGCCGCGCTGGCCACGACCGCGCTCGACGTGGTCGACCCGATATCGAGACCCATGAGGAGCAGCGAAGGCATGTGCGCCTCCATCCTACGCGGGGGAGCCGCCCGAGCGGATACACCAGTCAGGACAGGGGCCGATGAGGCCGAACAACAACGGTCTGACGGAGGGACACGGATGACTGCCGAGGGTGCGCGCTCCTTCCTCCTCCTGTTGGGTGGCGGCGGCCACTGTGCGGTCGTCGCGGAGTCCGCGTTGCGCCGGGGGCCGGTGACGCTCGCGTTTGCCGCCAGCCAGGAACCCGAGGACTTGTGCGCCCGGCATGCCGCGCGTTTCGTCGGGGACGTCGAGAGCGCCGCGGTTCGCGAGGCCGTCCGCGCTGGCGCGCGCGTGCACGCCGCAGTCGGCGACAACGCGTTGCGCGTGAAGTGGATAGCCGAGCTCGGCGGGGCACACTTCGAGACCATCGTCGACCCGAGCGCGATCGTGTCGGCCAGCGCGACCCTCGGCGCGGGGAGCTTCGTCGCGCCACGGGCCGTGGTGAACGCCCGGGCGTCGATCGCGCAGGGCTGCATCCTCAACACCGGCGCCATCGTCGAGCACGACTGCGTGCTCGAGGAGGGGGTGCACGTCTCGCCGGGAGCGGTGCTGTGCGGCGCGGTGTCGGTCGGCGCCCTGAGTCACATCGGCGCGGGCGCGGTCGTGCTTCCCGGCGTTCGGATCGGCGCGCGTGTGCGCGTGGGCGCCGGGGCCGTCGTGACGAGGGACGTCGAGAGCGACCGGACGGTGGTGGGCGTGCCGGCCAACGCCAGGCGTTGAGCGCGTCGCGGTCGGCCGCTCAGCGCGCGCACTCAAGGGGCGGGAAGGCCGTGCGCAAGTCGGCGCGCGCTTGCCCGAAGCGTGACCATGGGCGCCTGCGGCTTCAGATGGACTGCCTGGATTGGGTGACCGAGGCCGCGAGGCGTTCCGGCGTTCGCCTGCTCCCGCTCTCCCCCGAGATCGCCGGGGACCTGTCGGATCGCATCCTCGCAGCGACGGCCCGTCATTTCGGCGCCACGCTCGTCACCCGCGATCGCTCGCTCCTCGGCTATGCGGAGCGGGGACACCTTCGGGCGATCGAAGGGTAGAAACCGCTACGCGGCGACCCAGTCGCGTCGATCAGTCGCACTGGCGGGCGTCGGCGATCCGCGGGTTGCCGGCGCTCACCCCGAACGTCCCCGCGGGCCAGTTCACCACCCCAACCTCCCAGACCTCGTTGTAGTCGAGCGGCGCGCTTCCGCTGAACGCCAGCGCCCCATCGAGCCACACGTTCACCGTGGCGGTGACCGAGAAGTCGGCGTTGCGCTGGAAGTAGTGGACCCGCACCGGGTAGGTGCCGGTGGCCGCAGCGCCGACAGTGATCGCCTCCGGGCCGTAGCCGTCGGCGTCGTCTTGATCGAGGCTCGCCCCCCAGGCCGGCGCGGCGTTGCACGGCGAAACATCGCCCGGAACCGAATAAAACGGCGTCTCCGGCGCGTCGGCCAGGTGAACGTCGAGATCGGAGGTCGGACCGTCCCAGGAGAGCTCGACCCGGATGTCCTCCTCGGGGATCGCCGAGATCAGGCAGCGAGCGGGCGCCGAGCGGGTGCCGTCGATGGCCTCGACCTGCAGCGCCACCGACCACTCGCCGGCGACGTCGAGGTGGATCGCGGGCGACGGGATCTCGGGATCGTTGAGCGTTCCCTGGGCGCCGGTGGGGGCGTCGGCGACGGTCCACAGCCAGGTCAGCCCGCCGCCCAGGGGATCGGTGCTCGCCTCGCCGGTCAGGGGGAGATCGGCCACCGGCGAGGCGGTGGCGGGGCAGGCGAGGGTGGGCGCCGTGCCAGGTTCTCCCCACGCGATCCGGGCCTCGGGGTAGGCGACGGTGCTCCCGCCGTTCCCGGTGAGCTGCACCACGACCTCGGGCTCGTCGGCGTCGTTCGAGGCGAACCGGAGCTCGCCGCTGTCGCCGGCGTCGGTGGCGGGGGTGTAGCGGACGATCACCGGGTTGATCCCCCCGACCGACACGCTGCTGTCCGACGGATCGGTGGCGAGGGTGAACGCCCCGCTTCCGACCTGGCTGACCGCTCCGAGCAGGAGCGGGGCCTCGCCGTCGTTGCGGATCGGGCAGATGAAGTCGACGCTCCCGCCGACCGGCACCGCGCCGAAATCGTGGTCGTCGCACGCGGCGATCTCCGGGACGGGCACCGCGCGGCCCAGGCCGACGAGTGCGAACGGCACCAGCGGTTGTTCGGGGTCGTCGGTCTCGAGCCACAGGGTCGCTGAGAACGGGGCGATCTCCGCCGGGGCGAACGTCACCGGCACGGTGTGCGAGCCGTCGACCGGCACGGTGAACGCGGCCTCGGGGAACGAGAATTCCCCGACGGGGTCCACCGACAGCGCGACGGTGAGGTCCTTCTTTCCGGTGTTCGAAACATACAGGTCGACGCTCGCGGATTCGCCGATCACCACCGGACCGAAGTCGAGCGGGGACGGTGGGGCCAGCGCCATCTCGGGCACGAGATCGTGAAATTCCACATCCTGCCCGCAGGAGGCCAGTCCCAGGAGGAGCCACCTCACAGGCAGTTCCGGCGTTCGCTCGTGGTCATCGTTCCATCGGCGGCGAAGCTGCCGGCCGGCCACTCGACCACGCCGACGTCCCACACGTCGAACTCGTTCATCACCTGCTGCGCCTCGGCCACCAACGCGCCGTAGACGTAGACCCGCACGGTCGCGGTCACCGGGCCGTCGTAGTCGTCGCCATAGTAGTGGACCGAGGCGAGATAGCTTCCGTCTTCGGGCAGCAGGATGTTGATGTTCTCCGGCCCGAGCCCGGCCTGGTCGTCCAGATCGAGCCGCGGGTCGTCGTCGGAGCCGGCGGCCCCCCAGGAGGGGAGGTCGTTGCACCAGCAGGCGTCGTCTTGCGCGTCGAAAAAGGTGTCGCCGACGTGGCGGAGGTGCATGTCGACGTCGGACGAAGCGCCGTCCCAGGTGAGCTCGATGTGGAGCGCGTCAGCGGGGACGGCGTCGAAGGTGCAGGCCGTCGGCTCGGAGAGGAACCCCTGGCCGTTGAACACCACGAGGCTCACGGTGTAGCTTCCGGCAGAGTCGACGAAGAGCTGGACGAGCGACCCTTCGTTGGCGGTGAAGCTGGCTTGGCTCCCGTCGGGCTTCGCCTGGAGCGACCAGAGCCAGGTGGTGATCCCCGACCCGGCGGGGTCGAACGATCCGGATCCGTCGAGGGTGACGTACTCGGGCGGGGCGGCGCTGTCGGGGCAGTCGATCACCGCGACCGGGAGGTCGATGGTCGCGCCGTTTCCGACGACCGTGACGTCGAGCACCGGGGTCAACGGGTCGTTCGACGCGATCGACAGCACCGCTTCGTCCCCGAGATCGTCGGTGGGCGCATAGTGGACGATGACCGGCAGCGAATCGCCGGCGTCGAGGGTGAACCCCGACGGGTCGCCGTACAGCGGGAGGAAACCGAACGCCGAGCTCGAACCGGCGAAGCTGACGGCGTCGAGGATCAGCGGCGCGGTTCCGAGGTTCAGGATCTCGAACGGGCACAAGCCGGTGCTCCCGCTCAGCACGACGCCGCAATCGAGCAGCGGGTTCGGGAGCGAGATCCCGATCCGAGGGAGCGCCGCGTAGACGCCGGTTCCGCTCACCGGGATCCGGATCTCGGGCTGCTCCTCGTCGCTCGATTCGATCACGATCTCGGTGGCGTAGTCGAGGTAGCTTCCCGGCGTGAACACGACCGGCACCCCGACCGAGTCGTCGGGCTCGAGGAGGAAGACGGTCGAACCGTCGATCTCGAACTCCGGTAGGGGAGGCTCGAAGTGGAGGTCCACGTCGAGGTCGGCGCCGCCGGCGTTCGAGACGTACAGCGTCTGCGTGGTCGGGAGGTCTTTGGGGGCCTCGCCAAAGGGGAGCTCGGGCGGATTAACGGCGATCGATGCCGTTAACTGGGTGACTCTCGTGTCGCTTGCCCCACACCCCGAGAGGGCTGCGGACAGCGCGGCACCGCGGAACCAGGCAACCATGGCGATCTCCCCCCGGAACATACGCTCAGGGCGGACGACCCGCCACCGAGCTAAAGTGGGCCGGATGGTCCAACGCATCACCGCCGTCGCCGCGCTCCTGATCGCCTCTGGCTGCCAATGCAAGCCGGCGATCCCCGACGACCACCAGGATCCGGACGATACCGCCACCGAGGACACCGCGCCGCCGCCTGAGACCGGCGACACCGGGCCCGAGCCGGTCGCGGGGCCGTGTACCCTCACCGAGGTCGAGCCGAACGACCTGCCCGAAAACGAGATGGCGCTCCCCCTCGAGACCTACGTGTGCGGCGAATTCTCGACCGGGGCCGACTTCGACCGCTATCGGGTGGTCCTCGAGGAGGACGGCTGGCTCGGCCTCTACGTCGATGCGGCGCTTCGCGGCTCGTTTGCGGATGTCCTGCTCACCGTCACGAGCGACGTGGGGGCGAGTGCCGAGCGCGACGACGACGACGCCATCTGCGACGCCCACCTCGTGGTCCCGGCGCCGGCCGGCACCTACAGCCTGTTCGTGGTCGAGCAGAACCTGGCGGGCGGAGAGGAATTCTTCTACGAGCTGCTCGCCACCGTCGCCAAGGACCCGTTCGCCGAGACGTCGTCGGAGGTCGAGCCGAACGGCGACAGCGGCGCCGCGAGCGTGGTGGCCGGGGGGCAGCAGGTCGCGGGCCGGATCGACTCGGTCGGCGATCAGGATTGGTTCAAGATCCTAGTTCCCGCTGGAAAACAGCACGTTGTGGTCGATGTAGAGGCCTATGGGCTCGGGTCGCCCGCGAACCTGACGCTGTTTGCCTACGAGGCGGGCCTCGGCCAGGGGCCGCGCGCGGTTGCGAACGGTCTGGCCGGCAACGGGACCGACCCCTACTGGTCGTTCGACTCGAACGGCAACGAGACCTTGTGGTTTCGGTTGGAAGAGCTCGGCTCGAAAGGCGGATCGGCCTGGTGGTACGGGTTGGTGGTCACGGTGGAGGCCCAATGAGGTGGAAGTTCGCCGCGCTCCTGCTCGCCGCTTGCCAGGAGGATCCCACCGGGACGCCCGGTCCGCTGACCACCGTCCACGACACCGGCTGGTTCGACGTCGACCCCGATCCGCCAGGTTGCACCGCCACCATCGTCCAGACGGCACCCGTTTCCGACGAGGCTCAGTGGTACTGGCACGCCGCGCCGGAGGTGTTCGTCACCGAGGTCGACTCCGGCGCCTTTCGCGCCGCGATCTTCGGCCCGACCGGTCAGGAGGTCGAGACCGAGCTCGTGTGGGGCGAGGGCCTGTCGTTTCGCGTCGCGTTCGACGGCGGCCTCACCCCCGACGCCGCGCACGTGCTCGAGGTCACCGACTGCAGCGGCACCACTCGGATCCCGTTCCACACGGCGAGATATGGCCTGCCGCTCGTCGGGGGTCCAGAGAGCCTCGATGGCAAGACCTGGCAGCTCGACCTGATCAACGCCGACTGGGTCCAGCCGTCGGGCCTCGGCCCGATCCTCACGCTGTACTTCACCACGCCGGTCCTCCTCGGCGTCCGCTTTGCTGACGAAGGCTTGATCGACTTGCTCGGGGCACCGGGCGACACCGACCTCGACGGCGACTTGATCCAGGTCTGGAACGCCCCGACCTGGGAGTTCCCAGTGACCGATTTCTCCGACGCGCCCTACGTCTCGTCCACGTCCGACAACGTGGTGTTCGAGTTCAGCGGAAAGCGGGTCCCGGTCGAGAACTTCGGTTTCGAGACCACCTTTGCGGCCGATGGCCTTTCGCTCGGCGGCACGGTGCTCACCGGCATCGCCGACACCCGCAACCTCGGATCGTTTGCGAACGACCCCGAGAACCCGGCGGCGATCTGCGACATCGCCAAGACGTTCGGCACGACCTGTATTCCCTGCGCCGACCTCGGGCCGTACTGCCTGACGATGGAGGTCCGCGACGTCGCCGGCACGCTGGTGCCGGGTCTCACCCTTCGCACCATCGAGTAGCGCTCCCGTGCGTCGCTCGCTCCTCGCGCTCGCAGTGAGCGCTCACCTCGCGGTGATTGCGCTGCAGGCTTTCCCCAGCCCCGCCGGAGGGGTGAACCGCGCCGCCTGGCGCGACCCCGCGGTGCAGGCCGAGCTGCAGACCTGGGCGGCCCGGATGGGCCTGTCGCCGCGCGCGCTCGAGGAGCGCCTGTGGACCCTGTCTACCGGCTGGGCTCAGCTCCGGTACGACGTCTTGAGGCCGTTTTGGGCGTACTACCGCTTTGCGGGCACCGCGCAGAGCTGGAAGATGTTCGTGGCGCCGCACACCTTCCCGACCCGGCTCCAGATCGAGGTTCGACGCGAGGGAAATGGGTGGGAGCGGGTGTACCTGGAGCGGTCGCCCGACGCGCGCTGGCTGGCCGGCACCCTGTCCAATGACCGCCTGCGCGCGACGATTTTCCGGATGGGGTGGCCCCAGTACGCCGAGCTGCGCCGCGACTTCTCGGCCTGGGTGGCCGAACAGGCCGCGCGGGACCTGCCCGATGCCCGCCAGGTGCGGATCTCGTTCCTGAAGGAGCGCACGCGCTCGCCCCACGAGGTTCGGGCGGGGGTTTCGCCACCGGAGAGCGCGCCGATCTTCGTGACGATGGCCCTGGTGCCGCGGTGATCGGGTGGCGCCGGTGGGTCGATTGGCTCACCACGCCCGAGTCGGCGCTCTCGCTGGCGATCTTCCGCATCGCGAGCGGGATCTCCATCTGGCTCGTCGTGGTCCCGACCCTGCGCGACGGGGCCGGCGTCGTGTGGGTGGATCGGGCGTTCGGCGGGGTGAGCCGGCTCGTCGCCTCCCCCTGGTATGCCCCCTGGGGTGCCGTGACCCCTGGGGCATCGGCGGGGTGGGTCGCCGTGGCGCTCGCCGCTGCGACGGCGTTGATTCTCGGCTTTGGAGGACGAGTGACAGCGTTGGTCGCCCTCCAGGCGTGCCTGGCGGTGGTCGACATCAACCCCAGCGCCGGCGGCAGCTACGACGAGTTGATGTTCAACGGCCTCTGGCTGCTCGTGCTCGGAAGCGGGTCGCAGACCCTCTCGCTCGACGCCTGGCTGCGAACCGGATCGGTGTTGCCGGTGTCGAGCATCGGACGATGGGCCCGGTTTCTCGTCGTGTTTCAGCTCATGCTCGTCTACACGACGACCGGGCTCCAGAAGGTCTCGGCGCACTGGGTTCCCGGCGGCGGCTCGACAGCGCTGTACTACATCCTTCAGCAGCCGACCTGGCAGCTCGGCGACAACACCTGGCTGGCGTTCGAACCGTGGTTCTCGCTCACCCGCCTCGGCACGATGGTCACTTGGCTGTGGGAGGTCAGCGCGCCGCTTTGGCTCCTCGCCTGGGCGGCTTCCCTGCCGGGCGCCGCGTGGGGCCGCTGGCTCGTCGTGGGCCGGGTCCGCGAGGCCTATGCGGCAATCGGCCTCGTGCTGCACTTCGCGCTGCTGTTGGTGATGAACATCGGGCCGTTCTCCTGGGTGTCCCTGTCGTTCTATGCGGCGTTGGTGCACCCCGAGGAGTGGCAGTCGGTCCTCACCCGCCCCGCGACATGGGGCTCGCGGAGCCCGTGACGCCGCGCGCGCGGTGCCGACCTTCCTGCCAGGTGGAGGGGCTCTTCTCGGAGGCGACCTGGATTCGGGTCCTCGGGAGCGTCGGCTTCGAGGTTCGCACGGTCGGCCGAGGCCTCGAGGCCCGTGAAATCCTGCCGTACACCGACCAGAGCTTCCTCGCGACCCGCCCGGGTTGAGCGGCCGGGGTTCTGGTACGCTCGGTTCCAACGGGAGGGGGCTGGGATGCATCGCTTGCGCTGGCTACCGGTGACGCTGCTCGGGCTCGCCGCCGTTCTGCTCGCCGTCGGCCTGGCGGCGGGCGGAATGTGGCGCGTCTTGGCCTGGATTCTCATGGACCTCCTCCCTTTCGCGGCCGCCCCGGTCGCGCTGGTGACGCTCGCGGTTGCGGCCTGGAAACGCCGCTTGGGCCTGGCGACTCGGGTCACGTTGGCCGTGGCACTGCCGCTGTGCACGATCCTCCTCCGGACGCTCGGCTGGGTGGCGATCGCGTTCCCGGCCCGGATCGAGGCGACGACTCCGTCGGTGACCGTGCGGCTTCCGTCCGATTCCCCGCTGCGGGTGGCCTGGGGTGGCGACGCGGTCGCGACGAACTACCACGTCATCGATCCGGCGCAGCGATGGGCCTATGACCTGGTGATCGAGCCGGCTTTCGAAGGTTCATCGGACCTCGCGGCGCATGGCTGCTGGGGCACGCCGGTGCTCGCCCCGGCGGCCGGCCGGGTCGTTCAGGCCGAGGCGGACCACCCGGATCACCCCCCGGGCGCCTGGTCGCGGGACTTCACCACGGTCTGTGGCAATCACGTCGCGCTGCGGCTGGCGGAGACGGGCACCTACCTCGTGCTCTGTCACCTCCAGCGGGAAAGCGTGGCGGTGGAGGTCGGCGACGAGATCGCGGAGGGCCAGTTGCTGGGCCGGTGTGGGAATTCCGGGAACACCACCGAGCCCCACATCCACCTGCATCACCAGCGTCAGGCCCCACTGGGCCAAGTCCTGATTGCGGAGGGATTACCGCTCTATTTCCGGGATCATGGAGGGGATCCGATGCCGACCGGTGGGTTTGTCGTGGAGGACGGCTCGAAACGGTGCACCGGCCAGATCGTGCAACACGGGGGAGTTCGCCGCTGATCGGGCCGGGGCCTCACACCCCGAGGGGCGCATGGACCTCGGTGGAGATCGACACCGAGTCGCCCAGGCTGTTCGCGGTGGCCTCGAGCCGGATCGCCTGCCCGGCGTACCCCTGCGGCAGCTGGAACCGGTAGGTCCCCGCCAGAATCTCCCGCTTCGCGGCGACGGGGGCGAAGCGCGGCATCGGTCCCATTCGGGACATCTGCCCCGACATCTCCTCGTCGCTGAACACCCGGGTCAAGGCGACCCCGTCGATCGCGGCTTGCAGGTCGGTGCCGGGCATCTTGCCGCGCGAAACGAGGACGTCGATCGCCTCGGGTCCGGTGTTCACGAGCTTGAGTTCGACGAACAGCTCGCCGCCCTTGATGGTGTGGCTCCAACGCCCCGCCAGGGTCGGCGCCGCAGCGGCTGGCTCGGCGGCCGTCACCACTTGGGCGTTCGGCGGCTCCCCCGCGAAGGCGGGCGCTACGGCGGCGAGGAGCAGCGACGCGAACGACAGCGATCGAGCGGACATGGTTCCCTCCTGGACGGTGAACGGCCTTGCGGGGGCGCGCTTACACCGACAACGAGCGAGCGGGGCAGTTCCTTCGATCGGTGATAGCGTGCCGCATGATCGTCGCCCGAGGGATCGTCGAGTTTGCCGCGACCGAGCTGATCGACGAAGACGGCCGGCCGGTGGCGGAGGTCGCGTCGCCTCACTATCCGGCGACCCAGACCGAACTCGTTGGCTGCCCCTATGGTGACGTGCGGGTGGGCCAGCCGATGAACCGCACCGCGCTCCGGCAGATGACCGCGGTGTGGCCGGCGTTGCTGGCTGGGATGTCGGCCCTTTCGGGGCCAGATCCCACCGTCCACCGGGCCTGGGCTGCGGCGGTGTCGGGCATCGCGCTGCCGCTACTCGCTCCGGTTCCGGTCCCTCGCCTTCAATCCGCCTTGTTCAAGGCGTCCCTTGGGCTCTCGCAGGTGTTCTCGGCCCTGCTGCTCGCCGACAACGGGGTGGCCGACGCGCCCTTGGCGTCGCTCGGCGACGGGGAGGCGTTCTTCGCCGAGCTCGATCGAGGGCGATGGCTGGTGGGGGCGGATCAGGTGTGCGCGGGAACCGCCCCGATGATCGTGCAGGTGTTCGACGCCCTGACCGGTACCTTGCCGGTCGGCCCTGCAGCATCGGCGATCCGCCCGGTGCCCGAAGCGGCGGTCGCCATCGGCCTGCACACCGCCCACCTGCTCGCCTGCCAGCAGGCCGCCCGCCGCGGGGAGCGCGAGCCGGTGACCGCCCCGCTTTCCCCGTGGATGCGAGCGGTGTTCGCGCTGCCGAACCGGCCTGCCGAGCACGCGCGTCGGCTGTTCGAGCGAGGGGCGGTGCCCCGCGGGGTGGAGCGATACCTCGCCGCGCCGGGAGATACAGCGTTCGAGGAGGAACTTCGCCAGATCTGAGGCCGACCCTCAGGGCAGGGTGAAACCCCGGGACATGCCGGGCACGAGGATGGACGCCAGCTCCAACCCCCAGAAGACGTAGACGATGCCCGACAGGGCGAGGGCTGGACCGAACGGCAAGTGCACCCTTCGTCGCGCCACCACCGTGACGACGAGGCCGACCGCCGCGCCGAGGAGAGAGGCGAGCAGAAGGACCGCGAAAGCCCCGGGGAGGGGACCGAAGGCGGCGCCGAGGAGGCCCATGAGCTTGACGTCGCCCCACCCCAGCGCCTCCTGTCCGGCGAGCCAGTTGGCGATCCAGGCCACGAGGCCTAGGAATCCCCCACCGGCGGCGGCGCCCAGCACCGAGAGCTTCCAGCTCACGACCAGCGGGTCTGGCGCGCCGATCGCGGTGAGGATCGCCGCGGCGGCGACCGCCACCGGGATCGCGTAGCTCGATGTTTCGTCGGGGATGATGCGGTGGCGGATGTCGACGTACGAGGCGATGACGAGGTCGGCCACGAGCGCGAACGCGAAGGCAGCGGTGACGATCTCCGCGGCGTGCATGGCGTCTGGATCGGGGACGAAGCGGCGGAAGACGAGCAGCCCGAGCATCCCGCCGAGGAGTTCGCCGAGGGGATGGACGGCAGAGAACGGGGTGCCACAGTCGCGGCAGCGGCCGCGGAGCCAGAGCCAGGACAGCACGGGCACGTTGTCGCGGGGTCGCACCCGGTGACCGCAGGCCTCACACGCGCTCGGCGTCCACAGGCTTCGCCCCTCGGGGAGTCGGGCGATCGCCACGTTCCAGAAGCTGCCGACCGCGAGGCCGATCGCGAGGGCTCCTCCCTGGAGGATCCACCAGGTGGTGATCACCGGGTCACGAGCGCGGCCGCATCGACCACCCGTTCGACCTCCTCGTCGGACAGTGCGTCGTGGATGGGCAGCGCCAAGAGCGCTTCGCACATCGCGGCGGCGACCGGGGTATGGCCGCGCGCGCGACCGGCCAGGGCCGGTTGCTCCTGAAGCGGACGCGGGTAGTAGATCGCCGTTTCGATGCCAAGTTCCCGTAGTCTGGCGCGAACCGCGTCGCGGTCGGCGATCCGCACGGCATACTGGTGGACCGGGCTGCCGGCCGATCGGGCGAGTGGGCGGAACGCCGCCGGCAACGCCTCGTCGTAGCGGCCCGCGATCGCGACCCGACGGGCGACTCGGTCGGCCACGGCGTCAGCGTGCCCGAGGAGAACGGCCGCCTGGAGGGCATCGAGGCGGGAATTCCGCCCGACATGCTGCCCGATCGGCAGGTGGTAGTGGGCGCCCTGCGCCCCGTGGTTGCCGAGCAGGCGCACCCGCTCGAGGAGCGCCGGATCGTCGCTGATGGCGAAGCCCCCGTCGCCGGCCGCGCCCCAGGTCTTCGTCGGGTAGGTGCTCACGGTGGTGATCACGCCGGTCGAAGCGGGCGGATTTCCGCCGACCGCTTGCGCGGCATCGTCCACCACCGGCACCCCGAGGTCAGGGTGGGCGGCGACCGAGCCGAACAGGTGAACGGGGATCATCGCGCGGGTGCGGGACGTGGCGCAGCGCCGGGCGTCGTCGGGATCGAGGGTTCCGTCGTGGGGGAGCACGTCGCACACGACCGGCACGGCCCCGACCGCGCAGACCGCGCCAGCGGTCGCGAAGAAGCTGAGCGCGGGGACGATCACCTCGTCACCGGGACCGACTCCGACCGCCTGCAACGCCAGGATCAGCGCATCGGTGCCGCCGTTCAACCCGACGGCCCCGCGCCGCCCGAACCAGCCGGCCACCCGGGCCTCCGCCTCGGCGACCACCGGGCCTCCGATGTAGGCGCCCGATCGGAGCACGCTGAGCACCCGATCCTCCACGGCGGGCGCGACGGCGGCGTGCCGCAGGGCGAGGTCAGTCATCCGGACGGGGGTTCGCATCGCCATTCCAGCTATCAGCCCCGGTCCCTTCGCGCGATCGCCGCGGTCGCGGTGGCCCCAAACACGCCCGACCAGCCGAGTGCCGCGACCAACCCCGTGAACACGGCGGTTCCGTCAAAGGTGGGGACGAGCCACGCCAGGAGGGGGATCCCGAGGACGCCGGCGGCGTCGTCGGCGAGGAACGCCGCCAGCCACAGGACCGCGACCGCGAGCGCCGCGGGGGCCGGGCGGGCGAGGGCGGAAGCGGCCATCGCCGCCGCGCACAGCACGACGGCGTGGGCCCAGGCCAGGGTCAGGTCGGCGGCCACGGACGCGCGGGGCGCCCACCCACAGAGCAGCGCGATCCCCGCGGAGCCTGCGCCCGCGGCCAGCGTCATTCCGCCGAGCACCCCGCCCACGCCGACGAGGCGACCGGCGATCCAGTGTCCGAGCGGAACGGGGCGGGAGAGGACGAGGAGGGCGCGGCGTGACCGGAGCTCGACCCCGACCTGGCGGATCCCGAACCCGATCCCTGCCGCGCCGACCAGCATCGCCGTGCCGCCGAAGCCCAGGTCCGCCACGACCCGGCTTCCGGCCCCCATCCCGGCACCGGACAGGGCGGGCGCCAGAGCGAGGAGCACGCCGAGGTAGACCGCCACGAGGGCGACGGCCCCGTCGGCGAGGGCATCTGCGGCCGAGCGGCGGGCAAGACCGAGGATCAACCGCCCTCTCCGAGTTCGGGTTCGATGCGGAGCACCCGGCCGCCGGCGTCGGTGATCCGCGCCACTTCGGCCGCAGCGTCCCCCACCTCCACCTCCGTGAGCTCCCCGCGGACCAGCGACAGGATGCGGGATCGGGTCGAGAGGGCCGCCGCGGGCGATCCGAGGTTTACGATTTGCCCGCCTTCGAGGCGCAGGACCCGACTCGCTCGCGTCGCTAGCGTTCCGAGCCGGTGGGTCGCCACCAGCACCCCGGCTCCCGCTGCGGCGGCGGTCGCGAGGGCCTGCCCCACGCGGAGCGCCCCCTCGGCGTCGATCCCGGTGAATGGCTCGTCGGCGAGCACCGCCCGCGGGTGTCCGGAGAGAGCCGCAGCGAGCGCCAGCCGGGTGAGCGCTCCGCTCGAAAGCGTCCCGATCCGACCCGCCGGCACGGCCAAGGCAGCCAATTGGCGATCGACGTCGCCGGTCGAGATCCCGGACAAGCTGGCGAGCCATCGGGCATACGCGTGGGCGTCGGCGTCCTCGGGGAAGGCCGGTCGCTCGGGGGCGAAGCCGAGCGCCTGTCGGGCGAGGCGACTCCCGCCCGGGTGTCCCGCGATCCGCACCCGGCCTGCCGCGCCCCGCAGGCCGGCGATCGCGAGCAGGAGGGTCGATTTGCCGACCCCGTTTGCCCCGATCAGGACCACGAGCTCGCCGGGAAACACCGCCAGGTCGACCCCGGCCAGCGGCCCACGCACCAGCCCGTTCACCTCGATGGCAGCGGTCAACAACCGATCCCCACGAGGTCGATGTCGTCGAACAGGTCGTCGTTCAGGGTCGGACCCGCCGGGCACTCCACGGCGTGAAAGTCTGCGGAGACCCCGATCTCCGGGAGCCACAGGTCGCCCTTGACCTCGGGCCGGCCGGTCGAGACGTGGACCTCTCCACCCGCCGCGCCGTCCAGCACGACCTCCCAGGCGGCACCCGAGGGGGAATAGCTGCGATTGATGCCGTCGATGTACAGCACGCCGGCCTCTTCGACCGCGAACCACTTGGCCGTCGAGAACCGGGCGCCGCTCATCGCGGTCGTCGACCTCCCCGGGTACACGCCCGGCAGGGCACCCTCCTGCCGCCACAGCTCGATGACGAGGTGCCGTGCGCCTTCCCGGCATGCGGCGGTCTGCAACTCCAGCTGGTTCAGCGCGATCTCCGCGGGGTCGTCGCCGAACAGCTCGAGCGCGCAGGGAAACTCGCTCGTCGAGAGGGCCAGGGTGACGTTGTTGAGATCGCGACGCTGCCAGAATGCCGTCCGAAGGGGCGCTCGTCCGCCCTCCCACTGCAGCTCGCCGGGACCGGAACAGGCGGCCAGGCTGGCGAGGGCACCCAGGAATGTCCGCGACCGGTCGAGGTTCATGTGAATACAGTCTACTCGCCCGCCGTCCTGCCGACAGCGGGACGAGCCTTCCTCCTCCTGCCTGGGGTGCGCCATGTCCCTTCGCTTCGTACTCCTTGGCGTAATGTGGGCCGCGACGGCGGAGGCTCGTCCGGCGAAGCGCAACCAGCCGCGGAGCCCGCACCCTCCGCCGGCGACCCAGCCGGTGCGCAAGCCGCCTCCGGCGGTTCCGGCTCAGCCGGCGCACCCGGCCCCCCCGGTGCGTCGACCGACCCCGGTTGCGCCGGTCGATCGGCCCGCTTCGCGCCCGCCCGCGGCTGCCCCGCGACCGGCTGCCGGCCGCGACGCGCCCATCGCCGCGGCTCAGCCAGCGCGACCCACGGCCGCGGTGCGCCGACCGTTCGAGGGTGTCGCGAGCCCCTCGCCGGTCGCCCCCCAGCGTTGGGTGGCGGCGCCCGCCCCGGTGGGGGTTCGCTACTACCCGGGCGCGGCCTACTGGGTGCCCGGAACCTGGTGGTATCGCCCGTACTACGCGCATTGGTGGTGCCATCCGTGGTACCGCTCGACCTGGACGACCACGGTGGTCGTCAGCTTCCCGTTCACGACCTACGCCTGGGTCGACACGTGGGTCCCGCCGCCCCGCGCCGGCTGGGTTTGGGTTTCTGGGGGGTATTCCACCGGCTATTGGTCCCCGGGCTACTGGTCGCCCGTCGCGGTCGCCCCGTTCGGCTATGTCTACGTGCCCGGCTGGTGGGACAGCGCCGTCTACATCGAGGGATACTACCGAAGCGACGCCCGCGACGGCTGGGAGTGGATCGACGGCTACTACCTCGGCGACGGCGCATGGGTGCCCGGCCACTGGCGTCCGCTCGGCCCCGGCCCCGAAGGCTACGTGTGGGAGCCCGGCTTCTTCGACGGTCACCAGCAGGTCGATGGCTTCTGGCGGCCGGAATTCCGGGAGGACTACCGGTGGGTGTCCTCGTACTTCGACGACGCGGGGCTGTTCCACACCGGATACTGGGAGCCGCTCGAAGATCGGCCGGGCTCGGTGTGGATCCCCGGCTGGTTCGACGGCAACGAGTGGATCGAGGGGCAGTGGGTGACGGAGGAGGCGTACCGCACCACCGATCCCGAGGCGTGGCGCCCCGAGGACGGATGGGATGGCCAGGGCAGTCCGCCAGCGCCGGCCGCACCACCGCCGGACAAGATCCGGGAGCGGCTCGAGCAACCGATCCCGGGTCCGCTAGCCATTCCCGTCCCCAGCTGAGTACACTCCACCGGCCGCGCTGGGCGGCGGAGGAGCGACCGATGGGTGTGGGCCGTCATCTCATGATTCCGAGCCCGGCTTTTGGGCGCGATATTCACCTTTGGCAGTACGGCTGGTACGGCGAGCCGGTGATCGTGTTCCCCACCGCCGCGGGCTTCGCGCACGAATGGAACGCGCAGGGGATGATCGAGGCACTCGCCCCGCTCCTGGGCGCTGGAAAAATCAAGCTCTATTGCCCCGAGTCGAACGTCTCCGAGGCGTGGACCAAGAAGGACCTCGATCCGGCGTTTCGCATCGGCCGGCACCTGGTGTACGAGCGCTTCGTGATGGAGACGCTGGTGCCGTACATCCGCGAGGACTGTCGGCTTCCCAAGGCAAGGATGTCGGTGGTCGGGGCGAGCCTCGGGGGGATGTATGCGGCGAACTTCGCGCTAAAGTTCCCGGAAACCTTCCCCTGGTCCTTGTCGATGTCGGGTCGCTACCTCGCGACCGAATTTACCGCCGGCTTCAACAGCCAGGACGTGTACTTCAACAACCCGCTGGCCTACGTGCCCAACCTCGTGGGCGACGCGTTGGAGCGGGTGCGGCGGAACACCCACCTGGTGATGGTATGCGGCACCGGGAAGTGGGAAGAAGGCTGCATCGAGGAGACGATCGCGCTCTGCGACCGGTTCGAGCAGAAAGGGATCTCCCACACCCGCGACATCTGGGGACGCGATTCCATCCACGACTGGAACTGGTGGAAGAAGCAGGCGGTTCATCACCTGGGGCGGCGCTTCGGGTGATCCGGCCGGTGGCGACGCGGTCAGCTCTCCAACTCGGCTTCCCAGTATTCGCGCCAGGGGCTGTCTTCCGGTAGCCAGTCCTTCCACTCGCTCGGCACGTCGTACCAGTGCACCGCCATCCACAAGACGTCCCACTGGGTCGGCACCCGAGGCCATCGCCGGATGGGCATATGCGCTTGGAGCGGGGTTCGGTCCGCCTTTTTGGTGTTGCAGTCGACGCACGCAGTCGCGACGTTCTCCCAGCAGGTGACCGCGACCCGCTTGCCGCTCCACGGCAGCACCACCCTTCCGAGCGCAGACTGGGCGCGCGGCACCACGTGGTCGATGGTCAAGGCTTCGAGTTTGGGGGCTCCGCTGGTTTTGCGGGGTTGGAAACCGCAATACTGGCACCGGTGCTCATCCCGCGCCAAGACGTTCTGCCGGTTGAACTTCACCCGTTGGGCGAACGAGGCATAGCGGCGCAGCACGACCACGGCCGGGAACGGAAAGCTGGCGCTGGCGGACCGAACCGCCATATCCGCGTAAGCGGACACTAGATTTACCTTTTCCTCGATCAGAAGCACCATGGCCCGCTGCCAGGACAGCACCTTGATCGGGGTGTAATCGGCGTTCAGCAACAGAACCGCGCTTCGCATGGTCCCCCGCCCGCCCATTGCGTAGCGGGAAGGGAGGCCTTGCGTCAAGCGACGCCGTCCGAACTTCGGTGGGCGGGGATGCGGTTCACGGCGCGTGGCCTCAGCGATCGCTGGCCGTGGCAGGGGCTGTGAGCGAGGTGAGCGGCCACGAGCCCTCCCAATTCCTCGTAGCCTGATCCGCCTCCCAGGCCGGTCACCAATCGCCACGCCCGGTCTCTGGGGCGCGGAGCCACCGCCTGAGATACGAAGCGCGTTCGAGGGGCTGTGCGCGGGCTCATCTACGATGCGGTGATCCGACCGATGACTACCCAGTGGTACCGCGAGGTGCTCGTGCGCCTCGCGCCACACCACCACCTGCTCGACGTGGGCATCGGGACGGGTGGCGCGCTCGTCAACAACGCGGCGCTCCTCCGCCAGAAAGACCTGCACGTGACCGGCGTCGACATCGATCCGGACTACGTGCTCCGCTGCCGCAAACTGCTCACCCGCACCCACCTCGACGAACAGGTCGAGGTCAAGCTCGAGTCGATCTACGATCACCGGGTAGAGCGGCTCTACGATGCGGTCTATTTCTCGGCCAGCTTCATGCTGTTGCCCGACCCGTTGGCGTGCCTCGAGCATGTGCGGTCGCTCCTCTCTCCGAATGGGAAAGTGTTTTTTACCCAGACCTTCCAGGAAAGACCGTCGAAGTTGATGGAGCGGGCCAAGCCCATGCTGCACAAGGTGACCACCATCCACTTTGGCCAGGTGACCTACGAGGCCGATTTCCTCAAGATTGTCGACCAGGGCGGGCTTCGGCTCGAGGAACTGGCGACCATCGGCCGCCAAGGTCATCGCACGTTCCGCCTCGCGGTGGGCCGCTTCGCAGTCGCCCAGGCCGTGGCCTGATCACCGGCGGAAAAGCCCCGCGAGCCGCTCGCCCCAGGTGACCTTGGGTGGGGGCGGCGGTTCGAGCCCCAGACGGAAGGCGTGGGGGTGGTCGGTGGCGTGAACCCCGGCGAGCAGGCGCTGCACCGCGGCCTGAGTGGAGGCGTCGAGCCCGCGGCACTGCTCCACGAGCCGGGCGATCAGCGCAGGATCTACCTCCATCATCGTCATCTCGCCGCCATGGTCGGAAACCCGGGCGTCCCATCCGGCTGCGGCGCCGCGGGTCTCGATGACCGCGCTTAGCGCGCCGGTGGCGAGGTTGGCGGTCAACAGCGCCGCGACGAGGCGACCGGTGGGATCGGGTCGCGCGATCGCGGCTCGCACCTCGACTCCCTGGTCTGCCCAGTTGCTGCTGGCGAACGCGGGGCAGAGCTCTCCGAGGCCCTCAGGGAGGTCCGGGGCTCGCTCGCGTCGGAGCGCCCGTCCCTTGCGGGCCTCCTCGCGTCTCTTCTTGGCCTTCTCATTGGCCTTCTGACGACGTCGTTCGGCGGTAGTGCTCACTCGACTCCTGGCAGCGGGGGCAGGCCCTCGGCCTCGTTGAGGGCCGAGCGCAGGGAGTCTACCTCGGCGTGGGCGGCCTGGAGCGCGGCCTCGGCCCGATCCGCCTTTCCTGCCGCTTCCGCGCGCGCGGTGACCGCCGCGTCGAGGTCGGCCTCCGCCTGGGCCCGGGAAAATTGGGCGTCTTCGAGTTGGATGGTGAGCGCCTCCCGCAGGGCGTACTCGGTGGCCGCGACCTGCTCGGCTTCGCTGCGCGCCACGTCGGCCGCCCGCTGGGCGATCTCGGCCTGCTCCTGGGCGTGGAGGGCGTCGGCGGCCTGGCGTTCGGCGGCCGACTGGCCGATCTGGGCGAGATCGCGCGCCTTCGCGGCGGCGCCGGCCTCGCTGATCGCCAGGTCGCGCTCGGCTTCCGCGCGCTCTCGAACCTGATCGGCCCGCAGCGCCTCTCGCTCGGCCGACACGCGGCGATCGTTGGCCTGATCGACCCGGACCTCGAGCTGGAGGCGCTGGTTTTCGAGCACCGCCAGGCCGCTGATCGAGATCAGCAAGAGGAGGGCCATTCCCGCCGCAGTCGCGACGAGCTCGCGGTTGCGCTGGCCGAAGAGGCCCAGCGCTAGCCAGGGGCTCCGTCGATCGACCGTGGTGGCGCGCGCGGCCCGCCATGCGTCGAGGTCGTGGGCGAACGCGAGCGCGGTCGGATACCGCTCCACCGGGTCGCGCTTCATCGCCTTCTCGACGATGGCCCGCAGCCGGCGAGGGACGGCCGCGGGAAGTGCCGGGGGCGGACCGGCTCTCACCCCGGCGATCACGTCGAGCGCGGGCACCGGGTGGCGGCCGGCGGGCAGGTACGGCGGGCGGTTGGCGAGGAGGGCATAGAGGGTTGCGCCCAGGGCGTAGACGTCGGTGGTGCGCCCGGGATTGCCCCCGGCGGCCTGCTCCGGCGCCATGAACGCCGGCGTGCCGACGATGCGGCCACCGTCGATGTTCACGGTGACCGTCGCGTTCGGGGAGGTCAGGCTGGACGGGTGGGCGTGCAATCCGGGCGCCGCGAGGCCGAAGTCGGTGACGAGCGCCCGGCGCGACACCGGAAGAACGAGGATGTTGGCTGGCTTTACGTCGCGGTGGATGACCCCGATTCGGTGGGCGTCCTCGACGCCGCGGGCCGCCTCCGCCACCATCCGCGCGGCCTCGACTGCCGAGACCGGTGGGTTGTCGGCCAGCGACTGGGCGACCACGAGCTGCTCGCCCGAGGGACCCGGCCGATACTCCGCGCAGAGCAGCATCTCGAGATAGTGGGGCCCGTCTGGGAACCGGCCTGCGGACTTGATCCGCACCACATGGTCCGACAGGATCCCCGACGCGGCGCGCGCTTCGCGCAACACGGCGTCGAGCGCGTCGTCGGTGCTCCGCGGGCGGAAGATTTTGAGCGCGGTCCACGCCTGGAGGTGCTCGTCGAACGCGCGCCACACGCTGCCCGAGGATCCGGATCCGAGGCGTTCCTCGAGCCGATACGGCCCGAGCCGGTCGCCCGCCGACGCGTCGCGCTGGGTCGGCGCCGGTTGCCCGTCAGCCAGCGAGAGGAGCGCCCGCACCTCGGCCTCGATCTCCGCGTATCCCGCGCACAACCGTCGCAGGTGAGCCTCCCGCTCGACCCGCGGCACGTCGATCAGCGCCTCGAACACCTCGTCGACGAACGGCACGCTCGCCCCGCCCGGGACCAGGCGGAGCGGCGGCGGGTTCATGCTGCCGCGGTCCCGAGGCGGTTCTGGAGCCAGGCCCGCACGAACCGGAGATCGTTGCCGACCGTGGATTTGGGGAGGTCGAGCGCATCGCCGACCTCGGCCTCGGTGAAGCCGGCGTAGAGTGCATATCGAGCCACCTGGGCCTTGCGACCTGCGCTCTTCACCGCCGGATTCGCCTCGAGCTGATCGAGGAGGCGGTCGATGGCGAGCAAGGTGTCCGGCTCGGTGTGGGACAGGGTCGGCGCATCGTCGAGCGAGAGGCGGGCCCGCGGATCGGGCCGCTTCCCGGCCCGGCGCCGACGGGCGTGATCGATCAGCTCCCGACGCATGTTGACCACCGCGAGGGCGAGCACCTGGGTAGGATCTTGCTCGGATTTCTCCCGATACTCGCTCTGGAGAAGTCGGGCCCAGGCCTGGTTGACGAGCTCACAGGACTCGAGGGTGTGCAGGTACGGCTCGCGCCGGAGCATGCGGCGCGCGACGTGCCGAAGCTCGTCATAGACCTCTCGGAACCCCTGGTCGTTCTGGAGCATCGGTTTCCCCGGTGAAGCGTACTCGCCTCAGCGCAATCGCGCCGACGGTGACCCGTCGCAATTCGTCACGAACGCGAACCGTGCGTCTCTGTGAACCAGGCCGCGGTCCGT
The DNA here is from genome assembly GCA_947490265.1 of Pseudomonadota bacterium. Lineage (GTDB taxonomy): Bacteria > Myxococcota_A > UBA796 > UBA796 > CANLGQ01. The sequence continues at coordinate 23,352 of CANLGQ010000025.1, forward strand.
TTGGTCCCCTCGTCGAGCCCGACGCGAACCCGGTAGCCGAAGTCGGCGCGGGCGGGGGCCATGCTGTACCAGTGCTCGCGGGCGAGGGCCAACGCGACAAAGCGCGTCATCCGCGGCTCTCCGCTTCGGCGGGACACGGTCCACACCCACTCGAGCACCGCCCCGAGCACCATCGCGAGCCCGAAGGGGATCCCGCGCGCGACCGGCGCCACGCCGACTTGTCCGAGGAACGCGTCGATCCACGGCCAGAGGGGACGGGGATCGTCGTTGCTGATGAAGTAGGCCTTTCCCGCGCACCGGGCGCCCGAGTCGACGAGCGCCGCGGCTGCGTCGAGATGGGCCCAGGCCGCGTTGTCGACGAAGGTGATGTCGACCTTGTTGTGGCCGTTGCCGATGCGCAGGAGCTTCCCCGAGCGCGCCCGTGCGACGACGCGGGGGAGCAGGTTGGTGTCGCCGGGGCCGATGACGAGGTGTGGGCGGAGCGCGACAGTAGCCAGGTCTGGCCCGTTCGCGGCCAGCACGAGCTGCTCGGCTTCGGCCTTGGTGGCCGCATACGACGACTCGAACTTGCTGGCGTAGGGTGCGGACTCGATGCCGGCGACGTCGTGCTGATAGCCGATCACCGACGGGGTGGACGTGTACACGAACCGCTTCACCCCCGCCGCGCGGCAGGCCGCGAGGAGGTTCCGGGTGCCGTCGACGTTGATCGAGCGGAACTCCTCGTGCGCACCCCAGTACCCGGTCTTTGCCGCGACATGAAACACCGCTTCGACGCCGGTGAGGGCGAGATCGAGCGCCTCCGGTCGGCAAAGGTCGATCCGGTGACCGACCGCACCGCGTGCCAGCACGTCGGGGTAGGCGTTTCGGGCCAGGAAGTGCACCTCGTGGCCGGCCTCGAGCAGCAGCTCGACGATGCGGCCCCCGAGGAACCCGCCGCCCCCGGTGACGAGGCACTTCATCCGGCCCTCCCCGGGCCGCGCGCCCGCGCCCACGCCCGAAGGTCCTCGTTGCGGATCTTCGAGTTGTGACGCGCATCGGTGGGGAACCCGGGGTGAGGCTCCATTCCCTGCACCACTCCTTCCCAGCGGGTTCCCCGGGCGAGCTCGCGCAGCTCGGCCTCGAGCACGGGCGTCCACTGGTGGCCCGCTTCCAGCTCCACCAGCAGGTGAGGCCGCTCGTCGCCCTCTGGGCCGAGGCCGACCAGTGCTGAGCGGAACACCGCCGGATGCGCGTTGAAGACTTGTTCCAGTGGAACATTTGGGATCAAGCC
>CANLGQ010000026.1 GCA_947490265.1 Pseudomonadota bacterium
CCCCGGCGCGCCCGGCGCGCGCGAACAGCCGGTTCCCGTGGAGGAGACGTACGTGTCGCGCTGGGGCCGGCGCGGTCGTACGGGTAGGTCAAGCGGGAGTCGATGTCCCCGTCCGCCTCGTCGTCGGCCTGCAGCAGCACCAAGCGCCCCTCGGATCGGGCGGGGCGCAGGCCCCGTCGTGGTGGGGGCCTCCGCTGGGTCCGCACGCGGCGATTGCCGCGAGCGCGAGGCCGATCGGCGCGACCCGGGCACCGTCCACCATCGACCTCCGCGGGGAGCCCGCAACGCGCCCGGTCTAGGATCGGGCCAGGAGGACCCCTGAGCATGGTCCATCCCGAGCTGTTGCGACCCGTCTTCGCCCTGGTCCTCTGGACGTTCGTCATGTGGGGATGGATGTACGCCACCCGCATCCCGGCGATCCGCGCCGCGGGCGTGCCCCTCGACCCTACCCGGCCGCGCGGGGAGCAGATGGATGATCTGCCTCCGCACGTCCGCTGGAAAGCCGACAACTACAACCACCTGATGGAGATGCCGACGCTGTTCTACGCGATCGCGATCACGCTCGCGCTGGTCAGCCGGGATCCAACCACCGACGCGGCCCTCGCCTGGGCCTATGTCGCGCTTCGGGTGGTGCACAGCCTGTTTCAGGCGTTGGTCAACCGGATCGAGGTCCGCTTCGCCCTGTTCGTCCTCTCGTCCCTCGTCCTGCTGGTCCTGACGATCCGCGCGGGGATCGACCTCCACTGACGCGCACGGTCCGCCAGGGCGCATCCAGCGCCTCTGGCTTCCGAGCGTGGGTTGGGGTCGGCGTCGCTCCCTGGCCTACTGGCCGCAGGTCTCGCGCGAAGAGGGAGAGTAGGTATCATACGCCACGGGATTGACGATCGGGAAGCCGTAGAAGTCGAAAGAATCGGACTCCTGGTCGTACTTCGCGATCACCGACCCTTCCCCGTCGTGGAGGACCCCCTCGGAGCAGGTAAAGGTCACCGAGTCGTCCCACCACCCGTACAGGTAAGGGTTGCTGGAGTACGAGCGAACCGACGAGCCTTCGAAGTACAGGCAGCCCTTGCAGGTTACACCGTACTCACCGCACTCGAAGTTGAGAGCGGACTGGAAGGAACGGAGGTCAAAGCCCTCGCACAAGGGGCCGCCGGTCTCCGTGGTTCCGGTCCCCGTTCCCGTCCCGGTCCCCGTGTCGGTGGTCGTGGGCGGATCGGTGTCGACCGGCCTCGTCGTCTCAGTGTTGCCGGCCCGGTCACAGCCGAATTCCAACCGCTGGATGAGATACGCCGCGACATCGCCGCCGGAGAGCGCCTGGAGGGTTTCGTTGCACTGGATGTTGTGGATGATCTGGTCCACGTTGTCGCACACATCCTCGCGGACCAGGTAGGGGACCTGGACCTTTCCGACCGAGCCGTCGGGCCGCAGTTTGATCCGGATGTAGCTGTCCGAGGGGTCGAAGTAGACGATTACGTATCGGTCCCCGGAGCCGGCCGTCCCCGTCGTGCCGGTGCTGGTGCTGCCGCCAGGAAGGCCGCTGAAATCGAAGGAGATGACTCCCTCGCTCCCTGGGCCGATGAAGACCGGCATCGAGGATTCCTCCCCAACGAGGGCGATGGACGTGCCGGGCGTCGCCTCGGGAGGCTCCCCTTCGATGACCTCCGCCTCGTCCTGGGGGAAGGTGATTCCCTCCGTAAGCGCGTTGGCGGCAGCGATACTCGCCGCCAGGTCCAGGAACGTGTCCTTCAACGACTGGGTGCATCCGGCCGTCAGGGCAACCAGTGACACAAGGGTACCCGTCGAGAACTTTTCAAACCGTGTCGTCATCTTTCCCTCCCGCCACAACGGTATCGCACCCGCTTCCGGCCAGTGGGGCTGGCTCAGATCGACTCAGAAACGCGGGACGCCCGCGGTCCGGGCTCGATGGCATGATTCGGGGTGGTCCCCATAAGGACCGCCTGGGCGAAGCAAGGGCCGGCGCAGCGGCTCGTCGCTAGGTACCCCTGTTCGGTGACCGATCCGCCTACGTGCCCCGGGGGTTCGACAGGCACTCGCCGATGTCGCAGCCCTCGGTCTGAGAGGCTTCCCCCGGTCGCGCGCTCGGGACCGGTGATCGCATGCCCGTCCCAACCGGTGTAGACCGAATGGGTACCCTCGACGACGAGCCCCCGCTCGGTGAGCGCGCCCGCCGAGCCCCACACCCCCCCTGAGGTGAGGTAATGCACGACGTAGGTCGGGCTTTGGGACGGTGTCGCACCACGCGACCCCGACGGTGTCGGGTGTTCCCGGAGGTCTGTGGCTCGCCGAGACCCACCTGGACAGCGACCTCGGCCAAGACGAGGGGCGACCTCCATGGCGGCAGGACGCGTGCTGTTGGCCCAAGACGTCCAGCACCACCGCCTGATATCATCCCCGCAGGGCGGGCGCCGCGCGCTCGGGCCCAGCGGGTGCTCCACCGCTTCCCGGATTAGGGGAATGTAGGGCCGTGTCCCTTGGGGGAGCGATGCTCGACCTCCGGTGGCTCGCAGCGGTGAGTACGCTCCTGGCGGTGCTGGGTTGTGCCGGATGGCCCGGCGACGAAGCGCCGATCCTCCGGGCCCCTGCAAGCGCAGCCGCGGCCTCCGGCGCTCACGCCGTCGTCGTGAATGCAGACGGCACCTTCTCTCCGGCGAACTTGACGATCCGAGCGGGAGAAACCGTGGAGTGGCAGCTCGCCAGTGCGGCCGACGGGATCACCCGCACGCTCCCCCCCTCGGTCGCCGGAGCCTGCGGGAAGCCCGCGCCGTGGACGGGGACCCGCGCGGATCTGGCGGGACCCGCCGGCCTGGCCCCGGGTGGGGTGTTCGCGCTCGCGCCGTTTTCGAACGAACCTGGCTTCGAGGCCACGTCCGCGGACCAGTGTGCCGGTGGCCCGCTCGTCGCCCAGGCCGGCGGATCCGGGCTGTGCGCGACCGGCGCCCTCGGTGCGACGATGCCCGAGACCTGGGCGGATCCGGCGCTCGCCGGCGTTCACATCCGGTTGTTGTGGAATCAGATCCAGCCGGCGAAGAACCGCTTCGCGTTCGAGGGCTTGGCCCGTGAGCTCGACCAGGCGGTGGCCCACGGCAAGCGCTTCAGCCTCTCGATCAAGGCTGGCCGAGACGGCACACCCGACTGGATTTTCGGCGCAGGGGTGGAGCGGCTGTCCTTCCGCGACGGAGGGACGCACACCGAAGGCTGCGGGTCGCGCATGGACCTGGGCAGTCCGGCCGATCCCGCCTACGCGGCCCTGTATGCCCGCATGCTCGAGGAACTGGCCGCGTTCGTCCGGTCGCGGTCCGACTGGTATCGAGCCCTCGCCTACATTCGATTGGGCGGCGCCAACCTGTTCTCGGCGGAAGCCCGCCTACCGAAAGAGTGCCTTCGCGAGTGCGACGTCTGTAACACCGAGGTGTGGGCGCGCTCGGGATACCGTCCTTCGAAGCTCTACGGGTTCTATGCGGCACAAGAAGCCCAGCTCGCGAGGCTGTTCCCCGACCGGTCGATGTCGTTGCAGCTGATCCAGGCCGGCTTTCCCCGGGTGAATGAGCAGGGTTGCTGGCTGGTGGGCGAGGAAGACGACGCACCGACGACCGTCTGTCCCAGCGGGGGCTCGACGAAGGGCACGAAATCTCTCCCCAAAGGCGCCGAACAGACCGAGGCGGTGATCGCCGAGGGTCTGGCGGCCTGGGGACCTCGATTCCAGGTGCAGCACAACGGCCTGGGACCGGCCCCGGCCGACGGGGGCTGCCCGACCTACCGGCGTCACCCCGCCATCGGACCGTACAAGGGCGCGGCCGAGGACTGCCCGAACCGGTGGGTGCTCGAGGCGGGGGCCAGCGGCGCGCAGCGGTTCACCGGTTTCCAGACCAACAACAAGAAGAACGTAGCGACCCTCCGGGAGCTCGACGGGGCCCTGGAAAACGCCTGGGAAAACTCAGACGCCGTCTACGTCGAGATCTACGAGGAGCGCGCCTGGGAGGCCGCGCACGCCGAGGCCGGCGGGAAGCGCGGAGCGTCGGGCCTCACGGTCGCGGAGTGGACCGCTCGATTTCGAGAGCGCCGCACCGCGGCCTCCAGCCCGACCGTGGCGGACCCCGACGCGGCGGTGTTTCGGCACACCTTTGCCGGGGAAACGCCCGGGGTGGTTCATTACAGCAACGGCGGGCGGTGTACGGAGGGGGCGCGGCGCACCGGGACGATCACCGTGCTCCCGTGACCGCGGAAGGCGAGACACCGCCTGGCGTCCGCCGAGGCCCCCGCCGCGCACTCGCCCCGAGGATCGCGAGGAGCATCGCCAGCGGTCCGACGGGCGGCGTCGGAACGGAGCAACCGCGGCACGTCTCGTCCTCGGCGAGCACCCCGATGCAGGCGTTATCGGCCCCATCGCAGCGCTCCGGCGCGCCGGGGTAGGTGGCGCCGTCGTCGTCGGCGCAGTCGCGGTCGGCGCACCACCCGTCGGCGTCGGCGTCGCCGGTCGCGTCGTCGCCGAAGCAGAGGTCGAACGCGGGATCGTCACATTGGGCGTCCCCGTCGGCGTCGCCGAGCCCGTCGTCGCCCTGGCAGCGGTCGTCGGTGTCGCACGCGCCGTCGCCGTCGGCGTCGTCGGGGGCGTCAAAGGGACACGGGTCACACCGATCTCCGCGTCGATCGCCGTCGAAGTCGCCCTGGGACGCGTCGGCCGTGTCCGGGCAGAGGTCGCAGCCGTCCGGGACCTCGTCCCCATCGCGGTCCGCCGCGTCCTCGGATCCCGCGCAGCGGTCGCAGGCGTCGCCGACTCCGTCCTGGTCGAGATCGAGCTGGGCCGGATCGGCGGTTTCTCGGCAATCGTCGCAGGCATCGGGCACGGTGTCCGCGTCCTGGTCGGCGCTGTCGGGAGATCCGGGGCACCGGTCGAGGTCGGTGCACACGCCGTCGCCGTCGTCGTCCTCGGCTGCGTCGTCGCCCCAACACACGTCGAGGTCGCCGCACCAGCCGTCCAGATCGAGGTCGAAGCTCGCGTCGTCGCCTTCGCACGCGTCGAAGGTGTCGCACACCCCGTCGCCGTCGCGGTCGCCCAGCGCGTCGAACGGGCACGGGTCGCACGCGTCGCCCACGCCGTCGGCGTCGAAGTCGCCCTGCGCGGGATCGGCGACCGACGGGCAGCCATCACAGGCGTCGGGAGCCCCGTCCGCGTCGGTGTCGAGCCCGTCGGGCGATCCAAGGCAGACCTCCAGGTCGTCGCACACGCCGTCGGCGTCGGTGTCGCCCGAGCCGTCGTCGCCCGCGCACTGGTCGACGTCCCCGCAGAAGCCGTCGCCATCGACGTCGAACGTCCGGTCGTCGCCCCAGCACAGCTCCCAGGCGTCGCAAAACCCGTCGCCATCCAGATCGCCGGAAGGACACGGGACGGGCCCGACATCGCAGGCGTCGCCGATCCCGTTGGCATCGGTGTCGACCTGCCCGGGATCGGGCACCGTCGGGCAGCCGTCGCAGGCGTCGGGGACGGTGTCGGCGTCGCCGTCGGCGTGGTCGTCGCCGAAGGGGCACCGGTCGACCGTGTCGCACACGCCGTCGAGGTCGAGATCGGGATCTGCCGGCGCACACGGGTCGTCGGCGTCGCAGGTGCCGTCTCCGTCCGAGTCGATGCCGAAGCAGGGATCGCACAGGTTGCCGAGGCCGTCCTCGTCGTCGTCCTCCTGCAGCGCGTTGTACACCCCGGGGCAGTTGTCGGAGCGGTCGTCGACGGCGTCCTGGTCCGCGTCGAGCGTCGCCTCGAAGAAAGTTCCGGTATTACCAGGCTCTCCTTCGTCCGCGGGATCATCGGCGAAGCCCGCCGCACCGCCCGCGAGCTGGAGCACTGGGCTGGCGGTCTGCTGCCCGGTCAGCGCGATCCGGCCGCCGCCCCCCCCGCCCCCGCCCCCGAGGTAGCTGAAGATCGGACAGCCGGTGCCGCCCCCGCCGCCCGTGGCCGAGAGCGTGCCGGCCAGGTCGAGGATCGGGGCGTCGATCCGGATCGCGCCGCCGCTCCCGCCCCCGGAGCCGGGCCCGACGTTGTAGAAGCCCATGCAGTACGCTTCGTCGGCGCGGTGACCATCGACGCGGATCTCCGCTCCGACGCCCAGGAGGACGGTTTCGAGCGCGCTCAGGGCGACCGCTCCCCCGCCCGCCCCGCCTGGGGCCTGGTACGACCCTCCGCCCCCCGAACCCTCGAGCAGGACGCTCACCGCGTCGTCTCCCACGACCGCGCCGCCCAGTTCGCCGAAGCCCCCGTCGCCGCCGGAGCCGCCGTTTCCGCCCCCGCTTCCGCACCCCTGCGCGTAGCCCAGGTCGCCGTTGAGACCAGGGCTTGGCCCCGCTCCATCGGCCCCCGGCTCGCCGCCTGCGCCCCCGGCCCCGCTCGCGTCGAGGACGCCGTCGACGGCAATCGCCGTGGCGCCTACCGACAGCGTGGCGGAGGTGACCCGGACCGTGGCGGCCAGGGGGAGCGCCAGGGTGCCGACGTTGGTGAACACGCCACCGAGGGTGTCGCCGTCGGCCAGGATCAGGTCGCCACCGCCCCAATCGGCACCCACCCAGTCGGCGGCGCCGGCGCGTTCCGCGGCGAGTACGAGCCAGAGAGTGAACATGCCGCAGCATACCCGAGGGCCCCGGTTAACAGGCACCATGCGCCCTGCCTGGCACACCTTCGAGGTCAGCACCCGGGTCGAGATCGTGTCGCCGGGCGGCGTTTCCCGCGCCTGGATCCCGATCCCGCCGGCCGCGGGCATCGACTGGCAACGGCGGGCCGAGCGGGTGGTGATCCGCGGAAACGCCGAGACCCGGGTCGTCGACGGACCCGGTCCCAGCCATGTGGTCGCCACGTGGGTCGACGATGAGCCGGCCCCGGGGGTCGAGGTGGTGGTCCGGGTCGCCACGCGGGCCCGCGCGCCAGGCGAGCAGGTCGCTCCGGCGACCGCCGCCGACCGGGCCGAAGCGCTGGTCCCGAGCCGGTGGATCCGGACCGACGGGATCGTTTCCACCACCGCCGCCAGGGTCTCCGCGGGCGCTGCCAGCGACCTGGAGCGGGCGCGGCGGATCTACGACTGGGTCGTCGACAACACGTTCCGCGACCCCGCGGTGCGCGGGTGCGGCCCCGGCGACGTGTGCGCGCTCCTGGAGTCGCGCCGGCTGGGCGGAAAATGCGCCGATCTCAACGGCTTGTTCGTGGGGTTGGCCCGCGCGGCGGGCGTGCCGGCGCGGGAGTGGTACGGTCTGCGGTTGGGAACCGAAACCCCAGTCGGCAGCGGCGCGCGCGACGTGACGCGATTCCAGCACTGCCGCGCGGAGTTCCATGCGGACGGTGCCGGCTGGGTGTCGGTCGACCCGTCCGATGTCCGCAAGTTCGTGCTCGATCAGGGGGATCCCCCGCTCGACGATCCGCGGGTGCAGCGGGTCCGCGAGGAGTTGTTCGGGAGCGCACCGGCGAACTGGATCGCCTACAACCACGCCCACGACGTGCGCCTGCCCGACGCGCCCGGCCCGGCGCTTCCGTACTTCCTGGTTCCCGCCGTCCATACCGGCGGGGCGTGGCGGGACGCCCTCGATCCCGAGCGGGTGGCCTACGCCATCACCGCGAGGCCGGTCGAAGGCGGGGAGTAGCCGGGTGAACCGCGATCGCGCCCGGGGCGCGCTGCTCGGTCAAGCCACCGGCGACGCCCTCGGAACCACGGTGGAGTTCCTCGCGGAAGCGGAGATCGCCCGACGCTTCCCGAGCGGACCCGGCGAGCTCGTGGGCGGCGGCCCGTTCGGGGTGCTGCCCGGTCAGGTCACCGACGACACCGAGCTCGCCCTGACCCTCGCGCGGAGCCTCGTGGCGTGCGGCGGGTACGATCCGGCCGACGCCCTCGCCCGCTACCGCGCATGGGCCGACAGCGATCCGTTCGACATCGGCCAGACCTGCGCGGCGGCGTTTCAGCGCGGCGTGCCGAACCCGGCGAGCCAGGCGAACGGCGCGCTGATGCGGGCGAGCCCGCTCGGGATCTGGGGCGCCGGCCGCTCCGCGAGCGTGCTCGCCGCCGCGGCCACCGCCGACGCGCGGCTGAGTCACCCGCACCCGGTCTGCGTGGCGGCGAACGTCGTGTTCACCCGGGCTATCGCGTTCGCGGTGGAGACCGGCGGCGATCCGGCGGCGGTGTTCGCGGAGGCGCAGAAGACGGCGGTGGAAGTGGGGGTCTTTCCGCTGGGCGAGCGCCCGGCCGACTACCAGACCCACCAGGGATGGGTGGTGATCGCGCTCCACAATGCGTTTTGGCAGTTGCGGCACGCGGCGAGCTTCGAGGCCGGGGTGGTCGACACGGTCCGGCGCGGCGGCGACACGGACACGAACGCCGCCATCGCCGGCGCGCTGCTCGGCGCGGTGTACGGAGAGTCCGCCATCCCGACGCGGTGGGTAGATCGGGTGCTCGGGTGCGAGAGTCCGCGCCCGGCCCTCTATGGATGCGGCGACCTGCGCGCGCTCGTGGACGGGCTGGCTCGCTGAGGCCCGGCGTCGACGGGCACCGGGCGCGCAAGGAAGAACACCGTCGGACCAAACGCATGGTGCGAACCGGTCAGCTGCTTCCAGGCGCCCAGAAGCGCCCGCACCGCCGCACCGCGCAACCGGCCGGCGCCTGTCCCGCGCGGCATGTCGTCGCCCACCACGCGTTCGACCTCGAACCCGGCGCAGCGAAGCTGCTCGACCACCTGGCCGACGGTGTACTCGGTCACGTGCTGCCGCGATCGGAGTGCCATGTCCTTTCCGCGCAACGCGCGCACCAGGTTCTCGAGGCGAAACCGGCTGGGCGTAGAGACGAGGAGCCAGCCGCCCGGGCGCAACAGCCCGCGGGCGGCCCGCGCCATGGCGATGGGGTCGGTCACGTGCTCCCAGAGGTTCATCATGAGGACCCCATCGAATGCGCCAGGCAGGAACGGCGGCCGCAGCGCGTCACCGACGCACACGTCGACGTTGGGGGGTAGCGCGTCGGCGCCGGAGATCGCCGCCATCGACCCGTCGAGTCCGACGAAGCGCGTCGCGGGAAAGCGCTCGGCGAGGGCGGCGAGCATGTCGGCGCGACCGCACCCGAGGTCGAGCACGCGCTCGGGGCTTCCGCCCGCGACGGCCTCGCTGAGGAGCCGCCCACACACGTCCAGTCTCCATCGCCAGAACGCCGACTGTCCCTGGCCTTCTGGAGCATAGGGGTCCGCCTCGGCATACTCGTCGAGCGCGGCGGCGTCCTCAGCCGAGAGAAAGATGGGAAAGCCCTGGGCGTGCACCGTGAACGCACCGGTACCGCGTTGCCAGGTGTCGAAGGGGGCGGCGGCGGCGGCGTGCACGGCGGCTCCGGCGTGGGCGTAGAGGCCGGGCGGCCAGGCGGAGCGAGTGGGGTGCATGGATGGGTGGATTCCGGTGTCGCCACCCTATCCGGCCGGTGCCGACTTGGCCTCGGTCCAGAGCGGACCGCCAGCGATGCTCACCGCCGCCGTCGACACGAGTAGACCGTGGGCGGGGTCACGCGGACCGATCGGCTGACGAGGACGAGGTTGTGCCCGACGGAGGCGTCGGGCGACGGCGTCGGGACGACCGCCTTTCGCCCTGCGGAATTCGCAGCGAAGATACGGTGATAGTTCGTTTGATTCGCCCGAGGCGGAGGAACGATCGCACCAAGCCGCTCAGCGGGTTCCTCCGCAGTAACCACAAAAACGGCGGTTCCATCTCCCGAACGTGTTCCAGACCCCGACGATCCCGTGCTTCGACCGAAGTTCCAGCGTGCAGCGTGTAGCCGTCGCAGGTCGCGCAGAGCGGAAGCAAACGTACTCCCTGCCTCCCAGCGTCTGCGTCCGTCGCGCCTTCCGGCCCCCCCGCCAGCGGCGTCCACGAAACAGCGACTCGCTCGCCTCACCGCGCGCCCGAGCCCTGCAACCCGAGAAACAGGCGAAGCGCCTCATCGAGTGTGGCGAGCTCGTTGGCAGGCAGGACACCGTACACGCGACGAATCCGGCGCTTGTCGATGGAGCGCAGGTGATCCACGAGCGCACAGGACACCTTCGTGAGTCCGCTGCCGGTGGGGGAGAGCTGTGGGTAGAGCGCTCCGACTCCGAGCGTGCCAGTTATTGGAACCACGCAAAGTACGGGGAACCGTTGGTCTTGGTTGACGACGGGGTCGCTCACCGCGACGCAGGGGCGCACTCCCCGTTGTTCGTTGCCCACAGTCGGATCGAGTTCGACGAGCACGACCGATCCGCGACTCAGGATCATGGGTTCCCCGCCTTCCATCCGTCTCCGCGGACCCAACGAACGGGCGTTCCACCGGCGAGGTCGACCAACTCGGCCGCGTCCTCCACCAGATCGGGCAGCCAGTCGCCCGTCCCGAGCCCCGACGGGTCGTCCCCGCCGGGGTGCGGCGAGCTGACAGAACGCAGCAACTCCTCACGCCGGCGGTGCTCAAGCTCGTGCTCCACGGCCTGAGCGATAAAACGGCTTCGGTTCCGCTCGAACCTGTCGATACCGTCGAGAAGGCTCGACGGGAGGGTCACAGTCACGCGCTCGGTGTTCACCACGGATGCCTCGCAGGTATGCTGAATGGTATGATCATACCGCCCGACCGTCCAGGACATCGTCGGGCGGCCGGGCGGCCTAGGCCGGCCTCCCACAGCTGAGGGGGCGCAGCCCGGCCTGAGCGCGCCCCGGGCGAAGGCGATATGTCGGAGCCCGATGCAGATCGTCCGGCCAGTCGTGGCAGCAGTGGGCGGGGTAGGCCAGGGCGTCCGCGACCTCGGCCGACTCCAGCAGGTCGTCGCGGTCGCCGTCCGGCACGGCCTGGGGATCCTGGTGGCCGGGATCAAGATCCCGGGTCTCCCCAGGGTCGAGGCGACGTTCGACTCGAACCCCGCGCGCGCGGTGGCGGCGCTCGAGGAGCTCGGCCCCACGTTCGTCAAGCTCGGCCAGGTGCTCTCCACCCGTCCTGACCTGATCCCCGAGGCGTGGTGTACCGCCTTCGAGGCCCTGCAGGACGACGCGACGCCGCTCCCCCCCGCCGAGGTGGTTGCCACCCTGGCCGAGAACCTCGGCGCCGACTGGCGCGATCGGATCGCCTGGTTCGACGATACCCCGCTGGCGACCGCCAGCATCGCGCAGGTCCATCGCGCCCGCACCCAGGCCGGCCAGGAGGTCGTCTTCAAGGTGCGCCGGGCCGGCGTGGCCCAGAAAATCCAGTCCGATCTGAACATCCTTCAGGTCCTGGCGCGGGCGCTCCTCTCGGAGTTCCCGGAGAGCCGCAGCTTCGACCCGCGCGGGGTGCTGGCCGAGTTCGAGCGGAGCATCACCGCGGAGATCGACTTTCACCGGGAGGCGGAGAACACCCGGAAATTCGGTCGGAATTTTGCAGGCGATCCGCGGGTGCGCATCCCCTACGTGGTGAGCGAGCTGTCGGCCGACGGGGTGCTGTGCCTCGAGTTCCTCGACGGCGTGCCGATCCGCCGGGCGCGCGAAGCCGGGGCCGACATGGCGGTGGTGGGCGAGCGCTACCTCGCCGTGGCCTACGACATGCTGTTCGTGCACGGCTTCTTCCACGGCGACCTCCACCCGGGGAACGTGCTGGTGTTGCCCGGCGGGGTGCTGGGGCTCCTCGACTTCGGGATGACCGGCACGCTCACGCAGGAGATGCGGGCCTACATCCTCACCATCATCGTGGCGGCCCAGCGGCGCGATCACCACACTCTGTCCCGCCTGTTCTTCGACATCGCGATCAAGGAGCGACGGGTGGACTGGGCGGCCGTCCACCGCGACACCGTCGAAATCCTCGAGCGAAACCTCCAATCCGAGCGGATGGAGGACATCGACATCGGGCGACTCGTGCAAGACCTCGCCGCCGCCGCCAACCGGCACGGCGCCCGGGTGCCGCTGTCCTACACGATGTTCTTCAAGGCCCTGCTCACCAGCGAGGGCCTCGCCCGCACGCTGCTCCACGAGCAGAACCCCATCGCCGCGGCCGAGCCGTACTTTCGGCGGATGGTCGCCGAGTCGTTCAGCCGGCCCGCGATCGAGCAGGAGCTCACCTACCAGGCTGTCGCGCTCGGCCCGTTGGCCCGCCGGCTCCCGCTCGCCCTGACCCAGTTGCTCGACGACTTCGACGGGGAGCGGCTGGCGATCAACGTGCGCCACCTCGACGACCCCCTCGGCCGGATCGCCGCCGATCGACGGGTAAATCGGCAGATCCTCGCGATGTGGACCGCGGTGTGCTTCGCAGCCGGAGCGGTCACCCTGTGCGTTCCCCCGGTCAGCGGGGCCTTCTTCCTGGTGGGCACGCTGCTCGGCACGCTCTGCCTCGTTGCCATCTTTCGGCCGCTTCGCGAGGCGCGGTGATACGGTGGGGGGCATCGTGGAGCCCGGATGCGCGCCCTCCCTCTCCTCCTCCTCGCCGCGTGTCAGAGCGGCGCCGCGGTTCTCCTTGACGGAGGTTCTCCCTCGGAACCCGGGCCGACCGGGGACACCGACACCGACCTGCCCACCGATCCGAGCGACCCCCCGACCAGCGATTCGGACCTCGACTTCTCCCTGACCGTCGATGCCGACATGGTGCTGATGATCCACGCCACCTGGGACGCGACGGGCACTACCGAGGGGTGGGTCGAGTACCGGTTCGACGGCGACGAATGGCTCACCGCGCCGGCGATCGCCCCGGGCGAGGCCGTGATCCTGGGGATCCCCCCCGAGACCGTGGTCGAGGCGCGAGCCGCGCTCGGGATCGACGGGAAGACGGCGTACACAGATCCGCTGCTCGCCACCACGGGCGCGCTGCCGCTGCGCGTGCTGACCCCGGCGATCACCGACAGTGATCCCACCCTCTCGTCTCCGGCGCCCTACATCCTGCTCTCGGTCGCGAGCGGAAACTCCCCCTTCGAGGGGCCGTACTTCGTCCAGATCCTCGATCGGGCCGGCCGAATCGTCTGGTACCACGAGGTGCCCGACGAACTGTTCAGCTTCTACCCGTCCGTTTCCTTCGATGGCACCCATATCTGGTTCGAGGGCGAGGACATCTTCGGCTTCGCCAACGGAGACCCGCTGGTCACCCGGATGACCCTCGACGGCCGGTGGTCCGTCACCTTTCCGGTGCCGGGGCTCGGCCAGGCGATCGCCGAGGGTCCCGACCACTCGTTCTTCTTCGAGCGCCGCATGTTCAACGCCCACGGGGTGGACCGGCTCGACGCCGCGGGCGCCACCAGCACCGTGTGGAACTGCGGCGCCTATTTCAACGCGCTTGGGCTGGAACCCTGGGACTGCGTGTTGAACAGCTGCCTGTGGGATGCCGCGCGAAACACCGTCCTCGCGTCCCAATTCGAGACCGACACCGTGTTCGAGATCGACGTCGCGACCGGCGATCCAATCCGCCAGATGGGCCAGCTCACCGAGGGCGACCCCTACACCTTCGACCCGCCCGATTCGCGGTTCGCCTACCAGCACTACCCGTCGTGGACCGCGGACGGCACGATCCTCGTGTCGACGCACGTGCCGTGCCCGGACTTCGATCCAGGTTGTAACGAGTTTTATGGCGGGCAGTACCATGTGCAGCGCGCCTCCGAATATACGGTCGACGACGCGCGGAAGACGCTGACCCAGGTCTGGTACTACGAATCCACCGACCTGTGGGCAACCCAGGCGGGGGAAGCGTACTTTCTGCCCGGTGGCAACCTGGTGCAGGGATACGGACAGGACGGCGCGGTGCGCGAGGTGACGCGGGGCGGAGAGGTGGCCTGGACCGCTGAGTTTCCCCTCGACGGCGGGATGCGGCTGGTGGGCCACGCCTCGTTCATCGACGACCTCTACGCGCTGAACGTGGGTCAATAGCGGCGTTCGGTCAGCGTTGGAGGGCGACGAACGGGAGCTTCACGGTGTGGATCCCGATGGCCCAGACGTTGTTCGCCGGGAGGTCCTGGCCGTCGACGTGCCAGGTACCGGGTGCACTCCCCACGAACCGCCGGGTAAAGACCAACTCGTACGTGCAGTCGTGGTCGAGCGAGTGGTACACGTCGGTGTCGAACCGATACGAGCCGATGTCGTCGAGCCCGTTCACGACGTCGCCCACCTCATCGCCGACCACGATCAGGCAATCGTCGGTCACTGGCCGGATCCCGATGTCCAGGTTCGCGCCCTCGACCACCGGGGTCCAGGTCAGCTCGGCCCACGGCTCGTCCCAGCGCACGTCGCCGACCGGCGCCACCTCGAGCGGGTCGGGAGCGGGGATGTCGGCCTCGATCCGCTCGTCGTCGGGGCGCCGCAGCTCGAATCGGTAGTCGGCCTCCCCGGCGGGGACCCCCTGCGAGTAGTCCACGCGCAGCATACCGAGCGTGGTGGTGCGGGTCTCGATGTCGAGCGCGATGTCGTCGGCGTAGACGGCGTCGCCACCGGTCAGCTCGATGGTGCCGGCGTTCCCGAGCACGTCATAGGCCTGGGCGATGTCGTAGAGGCGCGCCCGGGCGATGTGGTCGAGCCCGGGCTCGGCCTCCAACGAGAACTCCAGGTTGAACTGGTACGGGACGACGATCTGGTCGGACGGCGTAGGCGGCGGCGGCTCGCAGCCCCCCAGGATCGCGACCGCAAGCGGGAACCGGGTCATCCTCCCTCCGGTCCCCAGTTCGCGCCAGAGACACGGTATCCTGCCCCATGCTCTGGCCGGTCGCCACCGGTCGGGGGCCGCGCGCGCGAATGGGCTACGTGCCAGGGAGCTTCTGGGCGAGCCAAGCCTCAAAGTCGGCTCGGCCGAGGGCCCCCGTCACGAGTCCGATGATGGCGCCAGCGAGATCGCCGACGTCGGCCTCGAAGGTCCAGCCGTTGGAGAGGAGAAAGGCGCCGAGCGCGACCGCGGCCGTTCGCTTGTTGCCCTCCACGAAGGGGTGGTTCCTCGCCAGCCCGAGGGAGTAGGCGACGGCCATCCCTTGCGGGTAAGAGTAAAGGTACTTGCCGCCTAAAGCGGCTTGCGGCTGGTAAACGGCCGCCTCCAGTGCGGCTCGATCTCGGAGGCCGGGACTCCCACCCAGCTCCTGGATGGCCAGATCATGCAACTGGAGAATCGCCTCGATCGTGAGAAATACCGGACTCTCCTCGCTCAAGAGTCCGCCAGGATCTCGAAGTCGCGACGAAACTTGGCCATGAACCGCCGCCCTGCATCCACCTGAGCTTCGGTGAGGTCCGGCTGAGGCTCCTCGACTCGAACGATGCGCAGTTCGCCAGGACCGGAGGCGATGACACTGACCCGCTCCCCCACGCCGAATCCAGCTTCTTTCATCACTCTCGCCGGGAGTATGAGGCCCAGACTGTTCCCGATTTTCCGCACGCGTTGTTCCACCCCACCCTCCGTTGCAACTAGGTTGTCACTCTCCGGGACGTTGTCAACACCAACCGCCCAAGAAGCAGTACGAACGGATCGTCCTGGCATGCAGCGAGCCACGGCAAGCGGGAACCGGGTCATCCTCCTCCCGTCCCTCGCTTACGCTGAGGACCGCGGGCCTTGCCGCGACGAGCACGACCTCCTCGACCTCGCGCTACACTGACGGGACGGCGTGCTCCCACAGCGGACCCGCCTTGGAGGTCCAAACGGCGACCCTTGCTGATCCCCGCGCCCTTCCCCGGGCCCTCGCACTCGCCGCCCTCCCGCTGCTGGCCGGGTGTGGCAAAGACGGCCGGGCCGCCCCCGGTGACGTCGATCTCCTGCTCCTGACCGACCCGGAGATGGTGCTGCGCGTGCACGCGCGGTGGACCGACGACGGGGGCACCGACTCGTGGGTGGAGTATCGGTTCGAGGGCGAAGCGTGGCTGATCGCCCCGACGACGGCTCCCGGGGAGGCGGTGCTCCTGGGCATTCCCGCCGAGACCGGAGTCGAGGCGCGGGCGGTGCAGATCCTCGATGGGGAGCGGGTGACCACGTCGACCCAGACCGCGAGGACCGGCAGCCTGCCGCCGGCGCTCCTCGCCCCGGTGGTGTCGGCGTACGATCCGGCCCGCGCGTCCCCGGAGCCCTACGCCATGACGTCGGTGGCGCTCGGCTACTGGTGGGGCGGACCGCCCTATTTCATCGAGATCTACGACCGGCGAGGGCGGATCGTCTGGTACCGCGAGGTCCCCGACGACCTCCTGTCCCTTAGCCCCGGGGTGGCGCGGGACGGGACGCACATCTGGTTCGAGGCCTCGAACATCTTCGGGATGTCCTCCGCCGGCGCCTCGGTCACCCGGCAGACCCTCGACGGGCGGTGGACGGTGAAGCACCCGTTGGCCTCGCTCGGGCAGGGGATCGCCGAGGGGCCCGACCAGGGGTTCTGGTACGAGGAGCGCGGGGCCCAGCACGCGCTCGCGTTCCTCGCCGCCGACGGCACCACCCGCACCGAGTGGGATTGCGGAGCGTACTTTTCGACCTTGGGCCTGGAACCCGACCTCTGCTTGATGAACGCCACCAATTGGGACGAGGCGCGCAACACCGTGCTGGTGTCGCAGTTCGAGACCAGCACCGTGTTCGAGATCGACCTCGCCACCCACGCGCCGATCCGCCAGCTGGGAACCCTGGTAGAAGGCGACCCGTACACTTTCGATCCACCCGAGTCGACGTTCACCTACCAGCACTTCCCGCACTGGACGGCCGAGGGCACGCTACTCGTCTCGACCCACGTGCCCTGCGCGAAGGGCGATCCCGGTTGCAGCACCTCTTACCCGGGGCTCGAGGGCGTCCAGTTGGCGGCCGAGTACACGGTGGACGACGCAGCGAAGACCCTCACCCGCGTCGGCTACGTCGAGTCGACGGATCTGTGGGCGTCCCAGGCGGGGGAGGCCTACCGCGTGGCGAACGGCAACCTGATCCAGGGCTACGGCCAGGACGCGGCGATCCGCGAGATCGCCCCCGACGGCGCGACGGTCTGGCAGGTCGAGTGGGCCCGGGTCTTCGGCTACCGGATGATCGGGCACACCTCGCTCATCGCGGATCTCTACGCGCTCAACGCCGGCCCCTGACCCGGCGCCGGCTCAGCCCGGCCAGCGCCGCCACGAGGCCCCAAGGGCTGAACCCCGGGGTGGTGGCGCAGCCGGCGGGCTCCTCGACCGGCGGCGGCGGCGGCGGCTCCTCGGGCGCTACGACCCGGGCAGTCGCTTCGGACGACCACGCCCCCGGACCCCACAGGTCGGTGGCCAGCACCACCCAGCTCACGACGTCGCCGTCGGCTACCTCGCCGGTGAGGTCGAGCCAGGGCCGCTCGGTCTCGACCTCTCGCTCGCGGCCGTCCCCGACCCACCAGCGCACGGTGTAGATCGCGGGATCGCCGTCGGGATCTTCCGCGTCGGTCCAGGTCAGCACCGCGGCGTCGGGCCGGAGCTCGGCCTCGGGGGTGCCCGCCGGCGGGTCGGGCGGACCGGCGTTCGCGACCGCCCGCACCGCCGCGCCCGCGTCGATCCGCCCGCAGCCATAGTACGGACTCCATCCGAGCGCGTCGTAGCCCCCGGCGTCGAGGTCGACCCGCACCGCGGTGTCGCACAACGCGTCGCGGACGTCGCTCGCGGTCAAGCGCTCGTTCGCCGCGAACATCAGCGCCACCACCCCGGCGACGACCGGGGTCGAAGCGCTGGTGCCATTGAACCACGTCGTGTAGTCGTCGTCCCCCGGATAGCCGTTGTATCCGAGGCTTCCGACGATGTCGGTCGTGTGCATCCCCCCACTCGGCGCGGCGATGTCCACGTAGGGTCCGAACGAGCTGTACGGCTCCCGCACGTCGAACCCGTTGACCGCCGCGACGGTGATCACCGTCTCGTGCTCGAGCATGTTGTTGCCCGAGATGTCGCAGTTGCCGTTCCCGGCGGCGAACACCACCGCCGATCCGAGCCCGCCCCGGCCCTCTTCCTCGGCGTAGGCGAAGGCGTCGGCGATGATCCCGTAGTCGTCCACCCCATTGCAGTCGTCGAGGAAGCCCCACGAGTTGCTCAAGACCGTAGCGCCGGCGTCGACGGCCTCCGCGAACCCGTCGTAGAGGTCGGTCAGCGTGCTGTTTCCGATGATCCGGATCCCGTAGGCGGTGGCCTCGTAGGCGACTCCGGCGGTTCCCAGCGCGTTGTCGCCCGTCCCCACTGCGAGCCCGGCGCACGCGGTGCCGTGCGGATCGTCGATCGGGTCGGAGCTGTCGTCGTCGTCGACGTAGTCGCGACCGTCGATCACCCGGAGATCGGGGTGATCGATGTCGATGCCGGTGTCGAAGATCGCGACGAGCTGACCGGCGCCACGAGTGAGGTCCCACGCCTCGGCGGCCCCGATGTCGACGCCGGGGGTAAAGCCCTGCTGGCCGGTGTTTTGGAGGTGCCACTGATCGGGGAGGTAGGGGTCGTTTGGAAGCGAGCTGGCTCTCAGGCGGACGTGGAGGTCGGGGTGGGCCCAGGCGACGTCGGGGCGATCGCGGAGCGCCACCGCCAACGCGATGTCGTCGATCCCCGGCTTCAGAGCGAGGCGAGCGACGGGTCCGCGCAGCACGTGGACCGCGGCGACCTCGGGAAGCGCGGCGAGGACCGACGGGTCGTCGGCGTGGACGAGCAGGTCGCCGGTGCGAGCGAACCCGTGCACGGTGCCGTCGGCAGCGACCTCGACGCGATCGGGACCGATCCCCGGGTAAAATGCCCGGGATCCACCGAAGGCGAGGCTGGCCAGGAGCACAAGCATGGGGACACCCCTCGGCGGCAGGATAGCCTGCAGCGATGCACTTGTGGTTCGCGCTCACGCTCGGTGCTTGCCAGCCTGCCGAGGAACCCCCGAACGACCTCCCGGATCCGGAACCGGAGCCGATCGCGGTGCGCTGCGGCGACGGCGTGGCGGGCGAGGGGGAGGGCTGCGACGACGGGAACGCCCTCGGCGGCGATGGATGCCTGCCGGACTGCACGGTGGAGCCCGATCCGATCGAGGACGAGCCGAACGATGCCTGGGATGCCGCGGATCCGTGGACGGGGCCGATGCACGGCGGGCTGCCGCCGGGCGACGTGGACTGTTACTCGTTCGACGTCCCCAACTGTGCCGCGCTCTCGGTCGCCCTGTCGTGCCCGGCCGATGGGCTCCTTTCCCTGCACGATCCCACCGGCGCGGTCGTCGCCACTGGATCTCTCGGAACCGAGGGTTGTCCCACCATCGATCCGGTCGATGCGCCCGGGGCGCGCTTCGCCATCGGCGGCAGCCACGCAGTGTGCGTGTCGTCGCTCAACGGCGCGGGGGTTCCGTCCTATGCGCTCGAGGTGGCGATCGTGACCGACGGGACGTTCGCCCTGGGCGCCGACGACCCCGACGGCGACGGCCTCCCGAACCGGTGCGACGACGACCAGGATGGCGACGGGGTGAACGACGTCGACGACAACTGCCCCGATGTGAGCAACGGACCCCTGACTCCCCCGTTGGCCCCGTCCGGCGGGGGTTTTCTGCGCGACTGGTTGGCGCTCGCCCCGATCGAGGGGACCCTCAGCCCGTTCTACTGCCTCCCCGCCGTCGAGGAGCTGACCGGTGGCGATGCGGCGTTGGCCCCCCGGATCGGCGACGCCGAGGGCGGCCTGTTCTGGACGGCCTCGCTCGGGGCCTCCGACGTGGTGGACTTCCTCCCGTCGTGGGGCTTTGTGAACCCGCCGCGCGAGGTCTACGTTCACACCTACGTCTATTCAGCCTCCGCCCGGGATCTCACCCTGGCGGTCGGCGCCGACGACGGGGTGCGGGCCTGGCTCGAGGGAGAGGTACTTCTCGACGTGGCGAGCTGCCAGGGCGTGAACTTCGACCAGTTCCAGGCCCCGGCGAGCCTGATCGCGGGCTGGAACCGGCTCACCCTGAAGGTGCGCGACCAGGGCGGCGGCTGGGGGATGTCGGTGCGCTTCCTCGACGGCGGCGGGCAGCCGGTGACCGATCTCACGCTGTCGCTCTCGCCCGATGGACCCTGGGTTCCCGACCAGTCCGACCGCGACGGCGACGGCGTCGGCGACGCGTGCGACCCGAGCTGAGCGTCGAGCGCGCGCCTGGGCTACACCAGGCCTTCGAGGTGTCGAACCAGCGAAATCACCTGACCGTCGTGCGCGGCGCGGACCGCCACTGAGCCGGCCTCGGCGACGCTGCCGCCGAGCACGATGTACTGCTGCTCGGTGTCTCCGCGGCGGACCGTGGCGATGTACGCCCAGGTCGCCGTCGCAGGGACCGCCTCGGGCGCGGGGGGCGCAACCGGGGCGGGCATGGGGCTCGCTGGCGGGGGCGTGGGGAGAGCGACCGGGGGAACGGGCGGGATCCCGTGCCGCACCCGGTAGAGCCGCACCGTCTCGGTGACGACCCCAGCGCGTTCCGCGACCAACCGATCGGGGAAGGCGCCGACCAGCTCCCGGAAGGCGTCGAGCTTGGAGGGGCGGACCTCGCCCGGGGGCGAGGACGGCGCGCCGGTGGCCGCCAGCGGGCGGGCGCGCGACGACGGGGCGGAGGGGATCCCGTGTCGGCGACGGTACATTAGGGCGGCCGACGCGCTGACTCCGGCCATCCTGGCGACCACCCGGTCGATCTCCACCCCGAGGAGGTGGCGATACCCGTCGAGCGCCGAGGTGTTTCCCCTTTTCGGGCTCGCCACCGGCGCCGGCTTGGCGATCACCGGCTCGCGCCGGGTGCCGGTACGCACGGCGGCGCGGGCGATCTGGCCGGGCGTCACCCCGAACCGGTCGGCAACCTCCTGGATCGATGCGATCGCCAGGAGGGGCTTGATTTCGGACCAGATTTTCTGATCTTCGAGGCGCGCCACGACTAGACCTCCGGGTCGCAGGGGGTAACGCGCTTTGGGCGGCGCCGGCTCGCCCGGCGCGCGAGGGCCAGCCCGGCCAGCGCCACGGCGGCGCCGGGACCACCCGGCGTTTGATCACATCCGCAGCCGGCTTTCTCTTCGCCTCCACCCTTGTCGGCGTTGACGAAATCGGGCGCGTCGGGGTCGGCTTCGCCGGTGTCCGGGGTGTCGAGCAAGGACAAGGTCACCGTGAAGCTGCGGCGCGCAGGCGGGGCCTTGTTGGGATCGAGCTCGGGGGGCCCGTTGTTGATCACGCCGAACTGCGCGGTGGCCCCGCCGGCGAGATCGACATCGACCGAAAGGGGGGCGCCGTCGGCGACGAACGTGGACCCGGTGACCGCCGGACCGCCTGCGGTCTGCCACACGGCCCAGGCGATCCCCCACTCGGTCCCCGCCTCGCCCTCCACGTCGACGTGCAGGAATTGGGTGCTTCCTGCCCCGAGATCGATCCGGTAGTAGGTCGCACCGAGATCGAACGGCGGGATGTCCGGAGTGGCCACGAAGCCGTCGACGTCGGCCAGGGAAAACTCGGCCTCGGTGAACACCCTCCCGGAGTTGGGGAACGCGGCGCCCTCCTCGAAGTGCGCGCCGTCGTCGTCGGACGCAGCGAACATCCGCCAGACCGAAAAGTCGGTGTACACCGCGGCCACGCTCGGCACCGAAGGGTCCACCTGCGCCACCGCGTCGAGGAAGTCGGGCTCGTCGGCGTTCGTGGGCTGGGCGAGGTCGTACCAGAGCTGGAGGAGCAGCGTTCCGTCCTTCGTCCCGTACTTCTCCTCGAGGTACGTCGTGAACATCATCCCGCCGTACTCGTAGAAGTACCCGTCGTAGCCGTAGGGGTAGATCGGCGGGCTGTAGCTGTCGTGCAGCAGGCTCATGAACGGGAGAAGCTGGAACGACTTGATCTCGTAGCCATAGGCGGTGGCGTCGTACACGATGTCGGTGATGGCCTCGGCGGTGGCCTCCCAGATGAAGGCGTTGCGCTCCCGTCCGTCGAGGGTCCACTGCAGGGCGTGGTTGAGCTCGTGGGCGAGGTACGACTCCATGTCGGCGTCGTCGATCCGGGTGTCGACGGCGACGTAGGTGGGGTTCGAGTACCAGTTGTCGCCGGGGATGACGTCTCGGCCGAACCCCCAGGTGTAGGCGCCGCCGTAGGTCTCCTCGCGGGTGAAGTAAATGTCGTAGGCGTCGGTGCCACCGACTCCGTCGTCGGGCGGAGGGGCCGGCCAGCCCATCTGGTCGATCTCGATCGCCCACACCCGCTCGGCCATCGGGAGGATCAGGTCCGTGACCCGATCGGCCTCAGCGGGGTCGCTCCAGTGCAAGCGCAGCGGGTAGATCGCCGAGTCGACGAACCCCGCCTCCGTCGGCCGGTATACCCGGGCCGCCTCAAGCGGTTGGTCGCGCAGGGCCAGGTAGAAGGGCGTCAGGCAGTGTGGCGCGGCGCTGGCCACCGCGGCGGCGAACAGGGGGCTCAGGAGCATTGCCACCTCGGCTGCCCACCATGCCGGGCTTTTCGCGGGCCTGCAAGCGGCGGGGCCCCGCTTCAGACCGAGGCGCGGACCGCGATCGCCGGGGGAAGCGCCGCCGCCCGCCGGGCGGGGAGGTAGCCGAAGAGCACCCCTTCGGCGGTGGAAAGCGCGGTCGCGAGGAGCACGGCTTGTGGGCTCACCGCGGTCGCCCACCCGGTCGCCGCGGCCACCAGCGCCGACAGGGCCAGGCCGGCGATCACCCCAAAGGCGCCGCCGAGCAGGCTGATCAACGACGACTCCACCAAGAAGAGCACCGCGATGTCGCGCGGTCGGGCGCCCACCGCGAGCCGAACGCCGATCTCCCGCGTTCGCTCGAGCACGCTCGCCAGCATGATGTTCATGATCCCGATGCCGCCGACCAGCAGCGAGATCCCGGCGATCAGCCCCATCACCAGGTTGAACAGCCGCTGCTGGGCGCGGCTCTGAGCGAGCAGGCGGAGCGGCACGGTGTACTCGACATCGGGCTGCTCCCGGTGGAGCCGCAGCACGATCCGGCGCGCGAGCTCGGCGTGGCCCTCGACCTGCTCGGGGCTCGCCACCGAGACCTGGATCTCCGAGAGCTCGGGCTCGCCGTCGTCCGGGGCGATGCGCGCCAGCAGGGTCGCGAGCGGCAGGACGATCGCGCCGGCCCGACTCGCGACGTCCACTCCCTCGAGGGTGCCCGCGCCGCCCCCGTCGTCGAAGAGCCCGACGACGGTGAGCCAGGTGCTTCCCACCCGGATCGGCCGACCGATCACCGGCCCCGGGCCGAAGAGCTCGCGCCGCGCCACGGTTCCGAGGAGGCACACCGCCGCCTTCGCCCGTTCGTCCTCCCAGCCGAGCGCCCGACCCTGCTGGAGGTGCAGGTTGGTGCCCGCCAACCAAGCCGGGTCGGCCCCCAGGACCTGGATCTGGGTGACATCGCGAGGCTTCGGGACGATGTCGGGAGCGTCGACCTTCCGAGCGCCACCCACCTGCACCGGGCCGGGCAGCTCGGCGGCGAGGGCTCGGGCGTCGCGGCGGGACAAACCAGGGGAAACCCGGCGGATCTCAGCGGCCGCGGTCGGGTCGGCCTTGAGGTCGCGGTTGCGGATCTGAAAGTTGAGGATCCCGAGCTGGGCGATCAGCGTCTCCTGTTCCCGGCGGGCGCCCTCGCCGATCGACAGAATGCCGATGACCGCGGCGACCCCGAACAAGATCCCGAGCGCCGAGAGAAAGGACCGCGCCCGGTGGGCCATGAGGCCGTCCCAGCCCTCCCGAACGAGGTCGATCACGGCGTCTTGGCCCCGTTTGCGCCCGACGGGGGCGGCGCGGGATTGCCGGGAGACGGTTTGGCGCCGGCCGCGGCCTGCTCCGGGTCGACCAGCGCCACGACCTCGCCCGACGCGAGTCCGGAGGTCACGATCACCTGGGTGTCGTTGGCGACGCCGAGGCTAACCGGCGCCTTGCCGAATCCCGCGAAGCCCTTGCGCCAGACGAACGCCGCGTCCCCGTCGTAGAAGATCGCCTCCCGGGGGACGGACAGCACGTCCTCTCGTCGGTCGACCAGGACCTCGGCCCGAACCGTCATCCCCGGCTTCATCAGGTCGGTGGTCTGGTCGAGCACGACGCTGATCTTGAGGTACTTCACGTCTTTGTCGCGGTTCTTTTTCACCGCGAGGTCGGCGACCCGGGCCACCCGACCCGGGTGGGCGGGCTCCGGATGGGCGTCGATCACGATCGTCACCGGCTGGTCCACCGCCACCTTCGCCGCGTCGACCTCGTGCACCCAGGCCTGAACCTCCATCGTCGACAGGTCGGGGAGCTCAATGAGCGCCGATCCCCCGTAGACGGCGTCTCCCGCGGTCACCGGCCCGCGGCTGCCCCCTTTCCAGATCTCGGGCAGCACCACGATGCCCGGGGAGGGCGCGGTGAGGGTCGCCTCGCCGAGCAGACTCACCACGCTCGCCAGGGTGCGTCGGGCGCGATCCGCGTCGAGGCGGAGCAGTTCGAGCTCCGCCTGCCCTTCGAGCCGCGCCGACTCGAGCCCGGCGCGCGACCGCTCGACCGCCAGCGTCGACTCCTGCACGTCGAGCAAGGTCGTCTCGCGCTCGACGCGAGGCACCGTCTCCGACTCGGTGATGCGGAGCTGAGCGCGCTCGAGGGCGAGGCGGGCGCTGACCACCTCGTTCTCGAGGTCGCCGAGGTGCACGGCCAGCATCGCGCGCCGCTGCTCGCG